>JAFGQA010000293.1 GCA_016935885.1 Phycisphaerae bacterium
CGCTCGCGCTCGGGGCTCGGATCGAGTGCTTATCGCGGGCGAAACCAGGCGCCACGCCGCTCATTCGCGAGCCGCCGTAACTGTCATAAACCCGTCGCGGCCCCATTACTTCTCGGCACATTGACGCGATTTGCACTGAGTCGTAGCATGATCGCCGATTCGCAACATCGTCTCGACGATCAACCATTGCCTCGACCTGCGTTCCATCGCCTTTGCACCATGGCGGCGTCGGTGGATACACGGGCGAGACGCCCGAGCCACAGTCGTCTCGGGATGCGCTCCGGACAAGAAACCACGAAAGGAATCCGATGGCGTTTCTCGCGGGTACGGTCAGCTTCTCGCGTTTCAAGGTCGTCGGCGGGTCGCCCAAGCGGCTCGACGAGAGCCTGCTCGAAAAACTCCGCAACCAGGCGATCGGCAAGCAGCGCGTGATGCGGGCGGACAACGAAGAAGTCGGCTGGATCGGCGGGCGGCACGTGCTCGACCAGGAGTTCGATCTTGAGAAGAACGTCCTGCTCGACTGCCTCCACTTCGGCTTGAGGGTCGACGCCAGCCGCGTCCCGCCGGACCTGATGCGGGCCTATGTCGAGATGGAGCTCGATGCCCTGCGCGACGGGAACGGCGACGGCAACGCCCGCGCCTTCGCACGCCTCAAGAAGCAGGCCGTCGAGGCCGCCCGCAAGCGGGCCGATCGCGAGGTCAAGGACGGCCGATACCGCCGGCTTCGGCAGTTTCCGATCCTGCTGGACACGCGGAACGACGTGTTGTACGTCGGGGCGACGCAGCCGGCCGTGCTCGAACGGCTGCACCCGTTGTTCAAGGAGACGTTCGGCAGGCGGCTGGAGCCGATCACCGCGGGGCGGCTCGGTTATGATCGGGCCGAGCAACAGGGCATCAGCCGCAAGTTGGAGAACCTACGCCCGTCAACATTCGTCGCTCATCCCGACGGCGATGGACACATCGATGTGTACTGGACGGCGCACGACTCGACATCGCGCGATTACCTTGGCAACGAGTTCCTGCTGTGGCTGTGGTACACGCTGAGCGAGGAGACCGACACGATCGAACTGCCGGACAAGACCGAGGCGTCCGTCGTGATCGTGAAGCAACTGGCGTTGGAGTGCCCGTGGGCCCAGAGCGGCAAGGAGGTCATCACCTGCGAGGGGCCGACGCAACTGCCCGAAAGCCGCCGCGCGATCCAATCGGGCAAACTCCCCCGAAAGGCCGGCCTGATCCTCGCCCGCCAGGACGAGCAGTACGAATTCACCCTCCAAGCGGAGACGTTCAACATCTCCTCGGCAGCGCTGCCAAGGATCGAAGGCAACGGCAACCCCCGAGCGCGCATTGAAGAGCGCGTCGAGCAAATCCGCCACCTCGCCGAAACGGTCGATTTGCTGTTTTTTGCCTTCCTGCAAGATCGCCTCGGGTCAGACTGGCAGGCAAGGCTGGACAAGCTGAAGACGTGGCTCCGGCGGGGGTAGCGAACAGGGTCGGTTGGCCCAAGGCGCGGGCGCTGGGGGGAGATTCTACGGCGACTCAGGATTGAGTGTAGCAGCAGCGCGGGTGCGGCTGCCCCTGGTTTTCTGGGCACCGCCGCCAGTGGCGGTCAGGACACAAGCTTCGGTGCCTGTGTCACACTCAATCGTCAACTGCTCGAGGCGCAGCAGGCATCCGACTTCGAGACGTCCTGGAACACGATCTGCTCACTGATGGGGAACTGACAACTGGCGACCGACAACTTGCAGCTACCACGCCGCGAGCTCGCCGACGATTTCTTCGACGAGGTCCTTGACCGTGACGATGCCGGCGCAATGGCCCCACTTGTCGACAACGATGGCCATGCGCCTGTGCTTGCGCTGCAGCGTCGTCAGTGCCTCTGTGACGGACATGTGCCGGGGTAGTTCGACGGGTGGTCGCATCAGCTCAGAAATCACGGCCTGCGGGTCCGCTGGCAGCAGATCGAGCAGGTGGACGACGCCGACGATTCGCTGCCGGTTGTCGGCGCGATAGACTGGCATTCGCGAGAACTTCGTGCTGCGCACGATCTTCTCGGTGTCCGCCCGGGTTGCCTCCGCGCGGAGCATCACCGTCCTGGATTGTGGAACCATCACCGATCCAACGCGGACGGATTGCAGGACGTGGATGCGTTCGAGCATAAAGGCCTGTGTGTGGCTCAGGGCGCCCGCGGCGACGCCCTCGCGGAGCATCTGGTACATGCCGTGCCTGGAGTACAGCGCCGAGGCGCCGGCAGGTCGGTGCTGCACGCGTTCCATGACGAAGTCAGAGATCCACCTTTGGAGAGTGGTAACGCCCATCAAACGAAAGGCCTGATGTGCGACGTTGAGCACCGCCGAGATCCGCAGCATGAAACGGTCCGCGTGGCGTTGAAAGACGTTCTTGGGGACGATCTCGCCGAAGATGAACAGGATCGGCGTGAGAATCACCGTCGTGTAGAATTCAGCCAGGTGTTCCCGCTCGACGTCTGATTCCGCAGCCAGGCTACCGAGGAAGACGATTGTCAGGCAGACGGGGGCCAGGTAGTTGGCGATGTTCGTGCCGAGCAGCGTTGTGGACAACAGCCCGGGCTGGTCTTCCAGGAGCCGCTCCAACCGGACGGCGTGCCGGTTCATTCCCTGTGCCGCCAGCCGCAGGCGCAGTCGATTCACGCAATAGAGACCCGTCTCCGAACCGCTGAACAGCCCCGACAGGAGCACGAAAGCCGCGCATAAACATAGCCACACGGGCATGTCCATACTGGAGACTGCGGCAATCATGCTGGTTCACTCCTGGCGGCTTCGCCCTGCTCCCCATCGTCCGGCGGCGTGGCGTCGAGCAGGCGGCTCAGGTCCGGGTTGTCTTCGACCGGTTCGTCAACGACGAGGCGGGCCTGCAGAATCCGATGGTCCTTCATGCTAACGACAGTCAGTCTGGCGCGGCCAACCGCCACCTGGTCGCCCTGCCGGGGGACGCGGTCGAGCTTCGCCGCGATCAGCCCGCCAACGGTGTTGATCCGCGACTCTTCGATGGGCAAGTCAAAAGCGAGATAGAAGTCATCAACATCCAGACCGGCATCGATCATGAAGGTCGTGTCGCTGAGTCGCTGCAAGGCGGGCCGGATCTCCGGTTCGTCGGGGGCGTGCAACTCGCCGACGATCGCCTCGACAACGTCCTCCAGGGCCACAATGCCCGCCAGTCCGCCGTACTCGTCAACGACCATCGCCAGTTTGGAGCCCGTCGTCTTGAAGTGCAGGAGCAGCGCCTCGACGCTGGCCTGCTCGGGGATGAAACGGACTGGCCGGACCAGCTCGGCGGGCGGCCGATCTTGATTCAGCAGGAATTCCTTGGCCGAGATCACACCCTTGACATTGTCGATGGTTTCTTTGTAGGCCGGAATTCTCAGCAGGCGGCTCGACTGGATCAATGCGACGAGTTCACTCCGTTCCGAGGCAAGGTCGAATGCCACGACGTCCACGCGTGGGACCATCAACTCGGCGACCCGCATGTTCGCCAGGCCCATCATTTGATGCAGCAAGGTGTTCTCGCGTTCATCGATCAGCCCGTTGGTCTGGCAGATGTTGACGAGTTGCTGCAATTCGTCGGCCCGGACGTCCGGGTCAGTCGCTACACCGCCGCCCAGAATCCGGGTCAGCGGTTCGACCAGCAAGACACCGAGGACCCAACGAACGGGCCATGTAACGATCTCCAGAAGCCTAACCGGCCCGGCAACCAGTGGGGCCAGGCGCTCGCTCATGGCAAAGGCAACGAGTTTCGGCACGATCTCCGCGCCAAAGAGCACGACCAGGAACCCGACGCCGCCAGAGACCATCGCCCAGAGCGACGACGGCCCTGCAAACCGGTTCACCGTGACGGCAAGCATCGAATACAGAAGGACGTTGACTGCGATGTTCGCCAGCAGGACGGTGGAGAGGAGCGACTCGGGCTTCTCGCGGAGGCGGAGAACGAGTTGGGCAAGCAGGTGACTCGACTGCCGAAACCGGCCAAGCTGTTGGCGCGTCAAGGAGAAGAGCGCGGTTTCGCTCGAGGAAACCAGGCCACTGATGATCACGAGCCCACACAAGGCTAGCAGGTGCGGGACATTGTCGCGGAAGGCTTCCACCAGCTTTGCACCACCGGTCCAACCCTCGTGCATCTTAGACTCCGTTCGTTTGAATGTCGATCGGGGTCGCTGGCTCGCGGGGGGATGGGGTCCATGACAGTTACGGCCGCTCGCGAGTGAGCGGCGTGGCACCTGGTTTCGCACGCGATAGGCACTCGATCCGAGCCCCGAGCGCGGGCGAGCGGGTCTGTCTGCCGACAGGCAGGTCTGAAAGCCAACGGTCCGCCAACGAAGACCCCGCGCTCGCGCTTGGGGCTCGGTTCTACCCCCGCCTGAACTGTCATGGACCCGGGGGGGATGGGTCAAGTGTTTCCGAACGATTGGCCGCACGGGTCGCGTTGGGGGTATGATGTGCCGTCAACGCACGCGGCCAAGGGAGTCGGTATTGGACGCTACGCAGTATCTGTTCCTGATTATGCTGGGGATGGTCGCCGGGGGCAGCGGTGGGCTGTTGGGCATCGGCGGCTCGCTCGTGATGATTCCCGGCATGATTCTGATGTTCGGAGCGGAGGGTCAACACCCCAACCAGGAGCCGCAGCACCTGTACCAGGCCGCGGCGATGATCGTGAATTTCTTCGTTGTGGCACCGGCAGTTGTGCGGCATTACCATGCCCGGGCGACGTTGAAGCCGGTCGTGCGTCTGACGATCCCGAGCGCGGTTCTGGGAGCCGTTGCGGGTGTGTACGTTAGCGAATTGCCGGCTTTCAGGGGGAGCGGCCAGGGGTTCTTGCAGATCACGTTTTCGCTGTTCCTGTTCTATGTCGTCATTCACAACCTGTGGAAGTTGCGGCCAGGCCAGGCAGCGCATGAGGCGAGGGGCTCGGGCAGGCTCCGGCTGTCGAAGCCGTTGATTGTCACGCTGGTCGGCTTGCCGACGGGACTTGTGGGCGGCTTGCTGGGGATTGGCGGTGGGCTGTTCGCCGTGCCGGCCCAGCAGGTCGTGTTGCGCGTTCCGTTGCGGAACGCCATCGCCAACTCGGCGACGACTATTCTGTGGTCGAGCATCATAGGTGCGGCCCTCAAGAACTACCATCTGGCGGAGCACGGTTTCAGCGTGGGCCAGTCGGTGAAGCTGGCGATCTGTCTGATCCCGTCGGCGATGGTCGGCTCGTGGTTCACCTCGGCGCGGGTCCACCGCTGGCCGATCGGCGTCATCAGGCTGGCATTCGTTGTGCTGCTTCTGTACTGCGGCGTGCGCGTGTTCTTGGCGGGGTTGTCACAGGTGCATCCGTAGGCCGCACACGTTATCGGTGGCAGCGGCGACGTCCTCGTGAACGGTGGGACAAGGTGGCGCGTCGGGCCATGACCGGCTTTGTTTTGCCTTGATCTTCTGCGGCGTTTATACTGCCACCGACGGTTCTGACATCCCGCTGAGGCGGCTAGAAAGCGAAATCCATTGGATATCACGCTGTTGTGCATTGGCGACGTGGTCGGGCGGCCGGGCAGGTCGGTCGTTTCACAGACCTTGCCCCAGTTGGTCAAGAAACACAAGGTGGATTGTGTTATCGCGAACGTCGAAAACGCCGCGGCCGGGTCCGGTCTAACCGAGGCCCTGTACGACAAGTTCCTTCAGTACGGCGTCGACCTGATGACCATGGGGGATCACATCTACCGCAGGCGCGAACTGGTCCCGGTCTTGCGGCAATCGGACCGCATCGTGAAGCCGGCCAACTACCCCCACGAGGCGGCGGGAAGGCAGTTCGCCGTTTTCGAGACCAAGCGGGGCGTCCGCCTGGCCGTGGTTTCCCTGTTGGGCCGGTTGTACATGCGCCCGCCGTGCGACTGCCCGTTTCACGCGATTGACTACGTGCTGGAGCAGATCCCACGCGACGTGAAGATCATTGCCGTGGACATGCACGCGGAGGCAACGAGCGAGAAGATCGCCATGGGCTGGCACCTGAATGGGCGTGTCAGCGTCGTGTTTGGGACCCACACGCATGTGCAGACGGCCGACGAGCGCATTCTGGATCAGAAGACGGCGTACATCACGGACCTGGGGATGACCGGACCGTACGACAGCGTGTTGGGGCGTCGGAAAGACCGTGTTCTAAGGGCCTTGACCACGGGCATGCCGACGCCGTACGACGTGGCGACCGGCGACGAGAAGCTGTGCGGCATCGTCGTGAAGATCGACAGCGATACCGGCTGGGCGTACCACATCGAGCGCGTTTGCGAATCTGGCTGATACCTGATATGTGCCGAATCGAGCCGTACGCCCCGGAGCACCAAGACGGGATCGTCGCCGTCGTACGGGCCGTGCACGAAGAGTACGGATTCACATGGGAGGCGGACGGCTATCACCGCGATCTGTACGACATCGGTGCCTTCTACACACAGCAAGGCGGCATGTTCTGGAGCTTGCTTGCAGAGGGGCGTGTGATCGGCTGCGCAGGCGTCCTGGTGCACGGGCGGGAATGCGAACTGCACCGGATGTATTTGTTGCCGGCGTATCGGGGGCGTGGGTTGGGCCGCCTTCTGTTGGAAACGTCAATGGACTTCGGGAGGCGGCAGGGCTGCCGCCGAATGCAGGCGTGGAGTGACGTGAAGCTGACGCAGGCACACAAGCTCTACCGCAAGGCCGGCTTCGTGCAGGAGGGCGAGCGAATCTGCGACGATCCCGACAACGCCCGGGAGTACGGCTTTTGGAGGGAGCCGTTGTGAGCGCCGAGAACACGTCATCAACGCGGCCGCCCTTTGACCCGAGCCGCATCAGGGCAGAGGCGGATGACGGCGGTCCGCGATGGTCTGACGAAGGCGGTGCCAGCCCCGCGACGATGACGGTCACGCAGTTGACGCAGTTGGTTCGTGGGGCGATCCGCAAGGCGCTGCCGAGCGACGTACACGTGGTTGGCGAGTTGTCGAACGTCTCCGCCCCGTCCGGGGGACACCTGTATTTCACGCTGAAAGATGACACGAGCGAAGTCCGTTGTGTGATGTGGCGATCGTCGGCCAAATTGCTGCGATTCCGCATCGAGGACGGGCTCGAGGTCGTGGCGACCGGCTCGGTGGACGTGTACGAGCCTCGGGGGCAGTACCAGTTCTACGTAGGCCGCATGGAGCCGCGCGGCACGGGGGCGTTGGAGCTTGCCTTCCGGCAGTTGAAGGAGCGGCTGGAGAAGGAGGGCCTGTTCGACCCGCGGCGAAAGCGACGGTTGCCGAGGTTCCCCGAGCGGATCGCCGTGGTGACGAGTCCGACCGGCGCGGCGGTCCGCGACATCCTGCAAACCATCCAGCGCCGGTATCCGTGCGTTTGCGTGTATGTGTTCGGCGTCCGCGTGCAGGGCGAAGGCGCGGCGGCAGAGGTGGCGGACGCCATTCGGCGGATCAACCACGCGAGCGCCGCCTTGGGCGGCGTCGACGTGATGATCGTCGGTCGTGGTGGCGGTTCGATCGAGGATCTGTGGGCGTTCAACGAGGAGGTCGTTGCGCGGGCGATTCATACCAGCCAGATCCCGATCGTCAGCGCCGTCGGGCACGAGGTGGATTTCACGATTGCCGATTTCGTCGCGGACGCGCGGGCAGCGACGCCGACGGCCGCCGCGGAGCTGGTGGTGCCGGTCCGCGCGGAACTGGTGGCGGAGATCGACGGTCGCCAACATCGGCTGGTTCAGGCGGTGCAGCGGCTACTGGACGGCGCACGGGCACGCCTGTCCATGCTGGAGCGGTCGGAATGGTTCCGGGACCCCGTTGGCCGCGTGCGACGGCGGCACCAGCAGGTTGACGAGGTGGCGGGGCGGTTGCAGTTGGCCGTCTCGCGGGCATGGGCCCGGCGGCGGTCGGCGATGCACAGTCTGGAGGTCCGGCTGGTTCGGGTCCGGCCCGAGGCCCTCCTGGCCCGGCGGAGGGCGTTGCTGGCGGCGATGGAACATCGTCTGCGGTGGGCGCAGGGCCGCTATGACCTGACGGCCGAGCGCAGACTGCGGGAGGTCAGCGCCCGATTGCTGGCGGCCTCGCCCCAACGATTGACCGACCGCGGCGTTCTTCTCGTCGATCAGCTTGCCGGCCGGCTATTCCGCGGCATCTCGCGCCTGGTCGAAGACAACAAGCAGGCCGTGGCCGCCTTGGACGCACGCCTGGCGGCGAGCAGCCATCAGCAAATCCTCGGCCGCGGCTTCAGCATCACGCGGCACGCGAAGACCCGAAAGATCGTCCGCCGTCCGGCCGACGTCCGCGTCGGCGATCGGCTGCGGACCGAAACAGCAGACGGAAAGATCGCCAGCCGCGTGATCGACGAGCGACAGGGCGAGCTGTTTGAGTGAGGGCGAGCTGTTTGAGTGAGGGCGAGCTGTTTGAGTGAGGGCGAGATGTTTGAGTGAGGGGCGCCAAGGTCCGCGACACCTCCAGCGGCTTTCGGTTCTGCGTGGCACTGACGGCTTGTCCAGTGGGTGCCACTGGCGGCTCGTCCGCCAGTGCCCGCGGCATTCCGACTCTGTGTGCCACTGGCGGCTCGTCCGCCAGTGCCCGCGGCATTCCGATTCTGGGTGCCACTGGCGGCTTGCCCGCCAGTGCCACACGCCCAAACTGTCACGGACCCTGGCCAGCCGGTTCACTGCCTGTTGAGGCGTCGTGCGGGAATAACATGACCGATTGTGCCACTTGGCTGGCTTGCCGTTTGGCGCATCAACCGTCCACGCTATTCCTGCGTGACTCCTAAGGTGGCCGGGCACCCGGTGGCCGCGACGCATCTGGCCCGCTCGGAACGCGTC
>JAFGQA010000294.1 GCA_016935885.1 Phycisphaerae bacterium
AAAGCACTTCACGGTTGGATGCACCTGTGGCACCGCCGTCTCGGCGGTGGATTCACGGGCTTTGGCGCCCGTGCCACAGTCGCAGGCGAGCGTGGACCGCTCTAGAAGCCCGTCGTAAAAGGGAAAACAGCGGTTCGGAAACGACGTTCCTGACCGTGAAAACCACCGGCTTTGGCGCCGGTGCCACAGTTCTGAGACACTTCCTTGGCAGAAGGCAAGAAAACGCCCGTCGACACATCAAGCCGACGGGCATTTCGTCGTTCCCCGAACTCCGATGACTACCGAACCGTGGGCGCTTTTGGTTCACGCTGAAGGGCTGGGTCAAGGCTGCTCAAGCATCATGGCGTTGCCGCCGGAGACAGGACCTTGTCACGTCCCTTCTCAATCCTGGTGCCACCTACTTCTTGCCGGGCAGGATGGCATCCTTGGCGGCCTTGGCAATACGGAATTTCACCACTTTCTTGGCCGGGATCTTGATCTTCTCGCCGGTCGCGGGATTGCGTCCCATCCGCGCCTTGCGCTTGACGAGAACCAGCTTGCCCACGCCCGGAATCGTGAAACCATGCTTGGCCTGCTTGTACGCGGTCTCGACCAGTGACTCCATGAACGCAACGACCTGTTTGCGCGTCATGTCGTTGGACTCCGCCAAGTGAGTGATCAGCGCAGACTTGCTCATCGATTTTGATTTGGTCATTGTGACTCCTACCTCCATGAAACAGAGTTGTCTCGGGCCGCCACGCCACGGCCCACCGGCGGGAAATCTAACCACGTTTCCGGGTCAGCACAAGCAAAAACACCAGTGTTTTTGGAGTCCACGGCAATATTGCCAGGTTCTGTTGGCTACGTCGGGTACGTGCGGTCGATGGTTTCGTGAAAAGGCGGGACGTTTCCGTGGGAGGACTGCCGTGGATGGCCCCGCGGATTACCCGCCGGACGTGACCGAAAGCAACACTCGGGTCGAAGATCCACCCGGAGCCAGGATCGCTGGACGCTCTCGCGCCTACAGACGTCGGCCGTGCCCGGAATGTGTGCTTCCCCCAGGAATTGACTCTGTTCATAGGCCTGCTTCATTCGAGCCGTCCATTCAACAGCATACTGATCTGCGAATTCTTCAGCCTTCTTCCCGCTCGCGTTGCTCCAATGACGAATCTGCCGATCCACGCAATGTGCCAGAGCAGTTCACGCTTGTCCGTCATGACGATCGAAGTTTCTTGTCCCTCGGAGGGAAGATTGAGGGGATGAGCGCCGTTGAATGTCTTATCCTTACACCTTTGGAGAGTTGCGTCCGCCGTGGACATCGCCGAGCTTACGGTTCTTACGCCAGGCTGTTTCCTTTCGGCTTCGCATTGGACGTCTCGAACCCACAACCCTATGGGATCATCCCGGATTCCCGCAAGTCGGCGATCTCCTTATGGGAAAACCCCGCTTCTTCCAAGACCATGACGGTATCCTGGCCGTAGCTTGGCGCATATCGAAGGTGCCTTTCCGTGGAGGCGAGGTACACGCGCTCCACCGATGGCGGCGGCAGGCGGACGGGCCTTCCGGACGGCGTCCTGGTTTCGAGCAACGCGTCGCGGATAGGCGGATAGTCGATCACCTGCGGCACCGTGTGGATCGGGGCGGCCACCAAGCCTTTGGCGCCGAGAAGCTCCACCAACTCCGCGGTCTTGAAGTCGCGCGTGACCGCGCCGACGTCCTTGTGGATCGACGCCCGCTCCTGCCGGCGGCCCGCGTTTGTCTCGCGCGTCGGGGAGCCGATGCTGGCGAACGCCTTGATGGATATCAGCCTGGCCCATTGCACGTCGTTGCCGATGGCCAGGTAGATGTAGCCGTCCGATGTCGGATACACGTTCACCGGCACGAACTCGCGGTGTTCGTTTCCGCTGCGCTGCACCTCGTGGGGCTCGTAGCCGAGGTCGAGGAGCGGAATCGTCGTGACCAGCCATGACGCCGCGGCCTGGGCCATCGAGACATCGATCCGGGTGCCCTTGCCGGTGCTTGCCCTCTCGGCCAGAGCCAGGCAGACGTTGGCGAAGACCTCGTCGCCGGCCTTCAGATCAACGAACGGCACGCCACAAAGCGTCGGCGGGCCATCGGGGTCGCCGGTCAGATCCATGTAGCCGGTGATGGCCTGGATGGCCGGGTCGTAGCCCGGCGCGCCGGGGTAGTCCGGGCCCATCGCGGACAGCCCCGCCCATATCAATCCGGGGCTGGCGGCGCTCAACGTTTCGTAATCGATGCCGAGTTCCCGGTACCGTTTGGGCAGCGTGTTGCTGGCGAAGATGTCCACAGACAACTCGGTGATCAGGCGCTTCAGCACAGCCCGCCCTTTCTCCTCCTTCAAGTTCAGGCTGATGGACTCCTTGCCCACGTTTGGGCCGATGAAGTACGCGTGCTGGTCGGGCCGCTCTCCCTCTTTGCCCACGTACCGGTTGGGGTCGCCTGGCAGCCGGTCGCCCGACGGTGTGGCCTCGATACGGATCACCCGCCAGCCCAAGTGGACAAAGCGCGACGTGGCGTACGAAAGCGAGAGCGCCTGCTCAAGCGAAAGAACTGTCAGTTTCTCCATGCGCTTCATCCTCAAACGAGCCCCGGGTTTTCGTCCGCGCGATGCCACAAGCGCGGTTCATGCCTCCGCGCTGCCTGAAAGGCCGCACGGGCTGAAGCCCGCGGCTCCTGGCCGCGTGCGAGTGCGAGAAGGGATTCTCGCACCAGCGGGAGAAAGGATTCTCGCACCAGCGGGAGAAAGGATTCTCGCACCAGCGGGAGAAAGGATTCTCGCACCAG
>JAFGQA010000028.1 GCA_016935885.1 Phycisphaerae bacterium
AAAAGGGAGAACAGCCGTTCGGAAAAGCCGTTCCTGACCGTGAAAACCACCGGCGAGACGCCGGTGCCACAGTTTTGCCACAGGCTGATAGGCGGGCATCCGCCAAACGGCGGAGCTGACTGCCGGCGGATCCGTTGCGTCGGAGGCAAACTCGCATTCGGCTTGCCCTGTTCGGCTTGCCCTGTTCGGCTTGCCGTTTGGGGGATTCCGGTGCTTGAAGGGGCAGCACGGCTGGTCGATAATGCGAGGTTCCTCACGAGTTCTAGTGCACAGGGAAGAGCGCGACCTATGTCCAAAACCGGATCGAAATCGTACGACCCCGCTTCCACGGAGAAGCGGATCTGGGAATTCTGGGAGAAGGGTGGGTACTTCCACCCGACGCCTGATGAGCGGGGGCGGGACAAGCGGTTTTGCATCATGATCCCGCTGCCGAACGTCACGGCGGCCCTGCACCTGGGTCACGCGCTCAATAACACGCTGCAAGACATCCTGACCCGGCTGAAGCGAATGCAGGGATGCAACACGCTGTGGATGATGGGGACGGACCATGCCGGTATCGCCACGCAGGCGACAGTCGAGAAGGCGATCTTCGAGCGGGAGGGCAAGAACCGGCATGACCTGGGCCGCGAGGAATTGGTCCGGCGGATATGGGATTGGAAGCACAGATTCGGAGGGCGGATCATCGAGCAGCTCAAGCTGATGGGCTGCTCGGGCGACTATAAGCGCGAGCGGTTTACGCTGGACGAAGGTTGCGCAAAGGCAGTGCGTCACACGTTCTTCAAGCTGTTTCGCGACGGGCTGATCTACCGTGGCAAGCGGCTGGTGAACTGGGACACGCAGTTGCACACGGCCGTCGCGGACGACGAGGTGTATCACGAGACGATCCAGGGGCATTTCTGGCACTTCAAATACCCGGTGATCGATCCGCGGCCTGGCGAGCCGGCGTTCGTGCACATCGCGACCACGCGGCCGGAGACGATGCTGGGGGACACGGCCGTGGCGGTGCACCCGGAGCCGGACGTGGAGCTGAATCGCGTCGAGGCGGAGTGGAGGGCGAAGCTCGCCGGGGCTTCGGAGAAGGAGAAACCCGATGTTCAAGCGGCGTTGGACGATCTGGCCGGACGGCGTCAGACGCTCCTGCCGACGCTGCTGAAGCTCCGGGACATGGCAAAGGACGGCCGGAAGGTGACGCTGCCGCTGGTGGATCGGCCGATTCCGTTGATCTGCGACGAATGGGCCAAGCCGGAGATGGGCAGTGGGTGTGTGAAGATCACGCCGGCGCACGATGCAAACGACTACGACGTGGGCCAGCGGCACGACCTGGCGATGATCAACGTCATGACGGAGGACGGGAAGATCGCGCGGATCATCGAGCCGGATGGGTCGGTGAATCCGAACTCGGAGAAGTACGAGGGCCTGACGTTTGCCACCGAGGGCCGCAAGAGGGTCGTTGCGGATTTGGAGGCGCTGGGCCTGGTCGAGCGGATCGAAGACCACGTTGTGGAGATCGGCCACAGCGACCGGAGCAAGACGGCGATCGAGCCGTTCTTGAGCGACCAGTGGTTCGTGCGGATGGGCGACCTGACGGAGGCGGAGGCCGCTACGGTGCAGAGCTCGTACTTCAAGAACTATTGGAAAACGAAGAACCTGCCGGAGCCGCGGGCTTCAGCCCGCGCGGCCGTTCGCACTGGTGAAGGGCCGCAACACGCCAGGGAATACCCCGGTCTGTGCCAGATCGCGATGGACGCGGTGAAGCGGGGGGAGGTACGGTTTTTCCCTCCGCGGTACGAGAAGACGTACATGGACTGGCTCACCGAGAAACGCGACTGGTGCATCAGTCGACAGCTTTGGTGGGGGCACCGGATACCGGTGTGGACGAAGCGGCTGCATCTAACGGAGGATAACTGGATTGATGAACTGATGCCCAAGGGCATCGATAGTCTACTAGAGGGCAAGTGGGCTTCCAAGGGCAACCAGGCGGTTCAGATTGTTGATTCGACCAGAGGCAACGTCGTTGCGGACTGGAAGAACACGTTCAACCCCGTTGTTCCTGAAACCGAAGGCGACTATGTCATTCACGCCTGCCTCCAGCATGACGAGAAGGATGTGTTGGCTCTGTTGGCGGATGCCGGTTTCGAGCAAGACCCCGACGTGCTCGACACCTGGTTTAGCTCCGCCCTGTGGCCGCATTCCACGCTGAACTGGCCGGACGAAGACCCGAACGACGAGACGAGCCTGCTGGGTTACTTCTATCCGGGGAACGTGCTGATCACCGCGCGGGAGATCATCACGCTGTGGGTGGCGCGGATGGTGATGACCGGGCTGTACAACATCGGGGACATTCCGTTCAGCGACGTGATCATCCATTCGGTCATCCAGGACGGCCAGGGGCGGAAGATGAGCAAGACGCTGGGTAACGGCGTCGACCCGCAGGACATCATTGACGAATACGGCGCCGACGCGCTGCGGTTCACGCTGGCCGATCTGGCTACGGAGACGCAGGACATCCGTCTGCCCGTCGAGCCGAAGAAGCTGCCCGACGGGCGGACGATCAACATCAGCGAGAAATTCGAGAAGGGGCGGAACTTCTGCAACAAGCTGTGGCAGGTGGCGACCGGCTTCGTCATACCGAACCTGGACGGCTATTCGCCTGAGCCGCTCGACGCGCCGGCGCTGCGGTTGGAGGACCGGTGGATTCTATCGCGGATGACGGCGTGCATCGAGGACCTGAACGGCGTGATGGAGCGTTACCGCTTCAGCGAGGCGATGAAGATCCTGTACCGTTTCATGTGGGACGAGTATTGCAGTTGGTACGTCGAGATGAGCAAGTCGCGCCTGTCTGGGAGCGACCGGGCGTCGGCTCAGCAAGTGTTGGTTTTCGTGCTGGATCAACTGCTCCGAATGCTGCACCCGTTTGTGCCGTTCGTGACGGAGGCGGTTTGGGAGAAGCTGAATGCCGCGGCGCCGCGGCGGGGCCTGCGCACGATGATGGATGGCGAGCGGGCACTGACGGTGGCGGCATGGCCTGAGGCGGATGCGGCGCTGCGCGACGCACGGGTCGAATCCGAGATGGCCTGCCTGCACACGATCATCAAGAGCGTACGTGAAATCCGGGCGGATGTGAACACTCACCGCAGCCGGAACAAGCATCCTTCAATGCGAACGCTGCCGGCCGTGATCATCCGCGCGGAGGCCGCCAAGTGCCAGCTCGTTGACACCTATCGCGCGTTCGTGATGCCGTTGGCGGGATGCGACTCGCTCCACGCCGGGCCGGATGCTGCAAAACCCAGGGGCGCGATGAGCCGCGTGGAGGGCAACCTCGAGGTGTACGTCCCGGTCGACGGCCTGACCGATCTGGATGAGGTCCGACGGACGGAGGGAGCCAAGCTGGGCGAGCTTCGCAAGGCGAAGGAGCGTGCCGAGAAGCAGCTTGCCAACGAGAACTTTGCAAGGCGGGCGGATCCGGCCGTGGTGGCCCAAACGAGACAGCGGGCGGAGGATCTGTCAGGCCAGATTCGGCTGACTGAGCAGCACCTTGCGGATTTGGAGTAGGGCCATCAGAATCCGTGTTTTTTGTGGAGTTGCATTTCGTGGGCGACGCCAGTACGCTCTGCACGCAGGTCTTGGCGGAGGTGTCTGCTGATGGACGTGCGGATGAATCTTGCTCGGATTGTCATCCAGGAGACGAGCGAACAACAGATCATCTTCTTGCGCGAGTCGAACGGCGAGCGAGAATTTCCGATTGTCATTGGTGACGCCGAGGCAATGGCCATCGATCGCCGCCTGAAGGGTTACAAGAAGACCCGCCCGATGACTCACGACCTGTTGGCCGACGTCATCGAGCGGCTCGGCGCGGAACTCGAGAGGATCATCATCAACGACTTGATAAACCATACTTTCTACGCGAAACTGGTTTTGCGCGCCAACGGGAAGATTGTCGAGGTCGATTCGCGACCTTCGGACGCAATCGCCCTGGGCGTTGCGAGTGATACACCGGTCTTTGTAAGCGAGCATGTTCTGCGGGAGGTCTGCCAACCCTAGGCGCAGATTGGCAGTCGTTCGCGGGTACAGATACCCAGGTTGGGATCGTAATGACTCATCATCCAGGCGATTCCTGTCCGTCACATTCTTGCATCATCAATTCTTGTAAGGGCACGCTGGCGTCGAATCCTTGCGTGCGAGGTACGGTTGTCCTGGCTCGCACGCCCGGCTCGGCCGACGTGATGGGTGGCATCGTGGAGGACGGCGGCTCGCTGGTCTTGACGACCACCTTGGCGCTTGCCATGACGTCCGCGATTTGGCGTGTCGCCGGCGATCAGGTACGTGTGCACATGACCACGGACGCGGGCGACGGCTCCGTGCGGCAGTTCAGCCTGCCGATTACGGCCTTCGATGTTTCCGTGGGCGGAGCGGAGGCTGTCTTGGCGAGATGTCGCGAGGCGGGTTGCGAGTGGGCGGCGCCCACGTGCCTGACGTTGCGGCAGGCGATTGCGGACGGCGTGATCCCGAAGCCCGATGGCGGCTTGATGATCCTGCTGCATTCGGAATTCCCGCCGGACGCGGATCTCGGCAACCACTGGGTCCAGGCGGCAGCGACGATCGACGGGCTCTGCCGGCTGTCCAGCCCGCACGCCGAGCGGTTGCAGAAAAGCCGTGTGTGCGCCGAGGCCATGGTGCTGCTGACTGGCTTGCACAACCTTCGCACGCCGATGACGGCCTTGTGCGGGCCGCCGGACGGCGCGTTGCTTCAGCTTCGATTCTACCCAAAGGCCCAGTGCGAAACGTTGGAGCTTCCGCCCGGTGTGGTGATCAAGGTCGCCAAGACCCGATTGACCCGGCCGACGACACGACAACGGCTGATCGATACGCGCGTGTGTGCGGAGATGGGCCGCCACATGATCGCGGAGTTGAAGCAGCTTGACGGCATGGGTGGCGGTCCCGCCGCCGACCGTCTTGCAGCCATTACGCCGGCCGACTACGTTGGGCGGTATCGAGACCGCCTGCCTTCCAAGATCACGGGCAAGGGCTTCATCGCCAGGTTCGGCACACTCCGCGGGCTCAACGGCAGTCCGAGCCCGCGCGGCACATACAAGGTGCGATCCAGGGCCGAGCACTACATTTACGAGAATTACCGGGTTCAAGAGTTTGCCGCAGGCATCGCGCGGGCACGGCGGAGCGCATCGGCCGAGGCGCTCGTCCGCGCCGGCCAATTGATGTACGCGTCTCACTGGAGTCATAGTCAACGCTGCGGCATCGGTGGTGTCGAGGCGGATCAACTGGTAAACGCCATTCGCGCACACGGGCCGGAGGTGGGCTTGTTCGGAGCCAAGGTGACGGCCGGGGGCGAAGGCGGCGAACTTGTGGTCCTGATGCGCGACGATGAGTGGGCACGCCAGGCCCTGAAGGACGCGATTGTCGAGGCGGAGGCGACTTCCAAGCAGACGATCCGAACGTATGGCGGCCCCATGGCAGGGGCGGAGTTCTTCCAGCCACCAGATCTGGACGGCGTGTTGGAGTTGCCACGCACGGCTTAGGAGCCGCGCAGAAACAACGTAAGCGGTTGATCCGCCAAACGGCAAGCCAGGAGGCCAGCCAAGCGGCGCAATCGATCATGTTGTTTTCGCGCGATGCTCTGGATTCCATCCCACACAAGGCAGAGACAAGGGCCTTCAGTCCGTTATGAAACACCGTCGAGGCGGCGGGGGTCCATGACATTCCCGGCGGTATTAGATTCTGGGTGCCACGGGCGGCCTGTCTGCCGACAGGCAGGCTTGTCCGCCCGTGCGGTCCCCCCTGGCGGGCGCACGGGGCATACACACTGGCAGGCAAGCTGCCAGTGGCACCCGCCCAAGCTGTGCCAGTGGCACCCGCCTAAACCGTCACGCACCCGTGCCGCACTCTTGGGATAAGTCCTTGGCGAATCAATGAGGCGGCTCACGGGCGGGACGGACCAGTCCATCGCTTTTGCAGCAGCGTCTGCCGGTCCGGCAGGCTCCGCAACGCCGCTAGGATGCGACCTGCCGCACGGCCGTCACCATAGGGGTTGACCAGATCGACCAGCCGGGCCTTGAAGCCGGGCTCCATCGCCGTCTCGATAGCGGCGGTGATCTCGGCCCGATTCCACGGCGCATCGATGACGTTGGCGGGGCGCATCCGTCCGGTCTGTCGATCGCCGACGTTGACGACCGGTAGACGAAACGTCGCCGCCTCCAGGATGCCGGCGCTGGAATTGCCGATCAGCAGCCGAGCGCACGACAGACATGTCCAGAATTGCCGCTGCCCCAGCGACGCAACCAGGACGGCCCCTGGTCTCGACGCGGCAAAACCTGACAGGCCTTCGTTAATGATGCCGTGCCCGACGTCGGCGTTCGGCCCTATCAGCAGCAGATTCACGTCCAGCGGGGCCAGCGCGGCGAGGAGTTCCTCGACCTGCTGCCTCGGCGTCAAGGCGGACAACGTCTCGGGGTGGAAGGCGACCACGACCGTCGGTCGGGACAGATCGAGGCCAATCAGGGCGTTCAGCTTGTCGAGCGGCTCCGGCGTGAAATCGCTGAGGGCGTCCAATGCGAGCGCGCCGACCGTGTGCACGCGCCAGGCTTCCTCTCCCATCGACCGAATGCGTTCGGCGTGCTGCGGCAGGGCTGGGAAATGAAGATGGGAAAGCTTCGTGATCGCATGGCGGCACGCGTCGTCGTAGGCCCCCTCCGTCATGTCGCCGCCGTGCAAGTGGGCAATCGGCAGCCGATGGATTACCGCCGCCAGCGTGGCGGCCAGCATCTCTGTGCGATCGCCGAGCACGAAGACAAGATCCACTTCTTTCGCCGAGAAGGCCCGCGAGAATCGCCCTGTCGCCCGGCCCGCCGTCTCTGCCACATCATTCGGGCCGTCGCCGGCGACCAGGTGATCGACGGCAATCAGGTCAACGTCCGGAAGGTCCGCAAGTTCGCCGATGGTCCGTCCGAACCGTGCGGCGTGGTGCGTGCCTCCGGCGAAGCAGACGGTTTGCCAATCGGTTTCGCTGGCCAGCGCCCGTAGCAGCGGACGGTAGATGCCGGCGTCGGCTCGGCTGGTGGTTACGCAGCCGACCCTGCGAATCCAACGCGGCGTCGGCGCGTCCGCACGGTGCGGACCCATCGTGGGCCTTGATGAGGATGTGTCAAACCTGTTGCGGGGAGACGTCATGCCAATCCGGTCGGGGCGCCGCCCCGCCCCGGGGGGTCAGTCGTTCGACAGCTTGCGGGCCGGCAGCGCTTTCGGGTCGTTTGCCAACTCCTTCAAACGTGGAAGTTGTGACCGCAAGGCCTCCGCCTGCGGGGAGTTGGGGTACTTGTCAATCAACTCCTCCGCCTTCTTGACCGCCTCCATATATCGACCGTGCTTGGCGTAATCCATGATCTCGGCCTCGCGCTTCTGTCGGTCCTCGATCTCCGCGTTCGTCTCCAACGTCGGCAGTTCGAGCCGCAGGCCTTCCGACTCCTCGCAGTTGGGGAACCGCTCGATGAAGATCTGCGCGGCCTTGAGCGCTTCTCTCCAGCGACGGCGCGTGACATATCGTTGAATCTCCGCACGCATTCGACGACGCTGCTCGTCCTGGAAAGCCCTGAAGTCGCGCTCGATGCGGAACAACAGTTGCCGGGCCCCGGCCGAATCCGGGTGACGCTCCTGCAACTCCTGGGCGACTTCCCTCGCCCGATGCCAAGCGGAGATGCTGATCAGGTCGTCCACCTGCCTGCCATACGCGTTGACGTCCTCGGATTCACGACGTTCCCGGGCCGTCTCCACGCGGTTCGTCAACGCCACCGCCCGCTTGTCATTGGGATATTTGCGCCGGATCTTGTCCGCAACCTGGCTGGCCTGGACGAAGTCCCCCTCGGAAGTCAACGATCGGATCAGACCTTGCGCTTCTTGGATCTCCTCCTCAGCGACGCGCTGCCGCTTCTCGTGTCGCTCCGCCTCGGACAGCAACGAGTTGTCTCGTATGTCCTCCAGCAGGCGAACGATTTCTTGCGCGGAGCCGTCCAGCGGCGCGCCGCTTTCGTCTGCCCCCGGATCACTCGCAGGCCCGGTCGTGAACGCCGTCGGCCTGTCTGTTTCGAGCGGCCTGACGGACTGGCCGTGCTGGTGCTGCTCATACTGGAATTGCTCCATTCGGATCAAGGAATCTCGCAGGTCGCGGACGAGTCGCAAGACGATGGAAAGCCCAAGAAGGAGTCCACCGCACGCAAGGCCCGTCCCCAGGAGAATCCCGAATTCCCCGATCGTCGCGGTGCCAGCAGACACCGAATCCACGGAGCGCTGAATCAAACGAATCGCCCCCGCGGCCACGAACAGCAACGCGACGACCGCTGCCAGCACGCGCAGCACGCGAGGTGTGGTGGACTTCCTGTCGCGCACGGGTTGTCTTGGTGGCGAGGGACGATCCATGGTCAAAACCTACGAACCCGCTTCCTGATTAGGGGATAACACGCAAGAAGAAGGCCTTGGTCCCCTCTGATCTAGCCATGCACCATCGAGCCCCTGTCGCGTCGAGCGAAAGGCAGTGTCATCGCGAGCTTCTGCGCCCGTGCCACAGGAGTCTCGGGGTGCCCTCTTAATCGTATCCGGCCCAATCCCCAAATCAAGGAAGATGCATCTTACGGGGCCATCCTGGGTCCATGACATTTCCGGCTGCATTCGATTCTGGGTGCCACGGGCGGGTTGTCCGCCCGTGCGGCCTCTCTGGTGGGCGCATGGGGTATGCACACTGGCAGGCAAGCTGCCAGTGGCACCCGCCGAGACTGTGACGCACCCGGCCTTCCATCGTGTGACAGCGGCCTGGCGTGCCCATGCCCCCCCAAGCCTCCCGGGGGAGAGCGTGCAACGCGAGCGCGAGTCCGGTAGCATGACCCCAATGAGTGCCCCGGAGCAAATCAGGCTACGACCGATAGCTCGACCGGTTGATCAGACCGTCCGCCTGCCCGGCAGCAAAAGCCTGACCAACCGCGCGCTGTTGGCGGCCGCCTTGGCAAGCGGCGACTCGCGGCTTGAGGGCCTGCTGCTGGCCGACGATACGCGCCTCATGATCGACGGCCTCCGGGCGCTCGGCATCGGCATACGTGTCGACGAAGACCGTCGCCAGGCCACCGTGCACGGTCGTGGAGGCTACTGGCCTAGTGCCGAGGCAGACATCTTCTGTGGCAATGCCGGCACGGTCATTCGCTTTTTGGCGGCCGCCTGCTCCATCGGCCATGGCGACTACCGGTTGGACGGCGTGGCCCGAATGCGCGCTCGGCCGATCGGCGACCTCGTCGAAGCCCTGCGGGACCTGGGCGCGATGATCGGGTACGAGGAGCAGGAAGGATTCTGCCCGTTGACCGTGTCCGCCCGCGGCCTGCGCGGTGGCGTGGTTCGGTTCGACGACCCGCCTTCCAGCCAGTTCATCTCGGCGTTGCTGATGGCCGCGCCGCGTGCCGCGAGCGACGTGATGATCGACATCGCCGGCCCGCTGCCGAGCGCGCCGTATGTCCGGATGACGCTGCGCGTCATGGATGCGTTCGGCGTCACGGCCGTGGAAGACCGGATGCGGAAGTTCATCATCCCCTGCGGCCAGACGTACCGCCCGACGCGGTATCAAGTCGAGCCCGATGCCTCGGCCGCGTCCTACTTCTTCGCCGCCGCGGCAATCACCGGCGGCCGCATCACCGTTGACGGGCTGGGCCTCACTAGCTGCCAAGGCGACGCCGCCTTCGTCGAAGTCCTGTCAAGAATGGGCTGCCGTGTCGAGCGCGCTGAGGATTCGACGACTGTTTGGGGGCCGCCGCATGGCGCGCTGGTTGGCGTGGACGTTGATCTGAACGACACGCCGGACGTGGCTCAAACACTGGCGGTGCTGGCCGCCTTCGCGGACGGCCCAACGCGAATCCGCAACGTCGCCAGTCTGCGCATCAAGGAGACCGATCGCCTTTCCGCCACGGCGACGGAGCTGGGCCGTCTCGGCATCGAGACGGAGGTCTACGAAGACGGCATCACGATACGGCCCGGCAGGTCGCCTGTCGCGACAGTGATCAACACCTATCAGGATCACCGCATGGCCATGAGCTTCGCGCTGGCCGGCTTGCGCCTTGACGGGGTCGTGATTCGCGACCCGGATTGCGTCAGCAAGACCTTCCCCGAGTTCTTCAGACTGTGGGCGGAGTTGGGGCAGTAGCCGGCCTCAGACAGCGTCCCGCCCCTCCACGGTGATCGATGATGATGCAATGATACCGATTCTCGCCCTTGCCGCGCTCCTGACGGCCACCCTCAGCGGCATCATCGGTATGGGCGGTGGGATGCTGCTGCTGGCAACGATGTTCTGCTTCTTGCCCTACGGCCAGGCTGTCCCGCTGCACGCCGTGGTTCAACTCGTCAGCAACAGCACGCGAATCGTGGTCTTCTGGAAGAACGTGGACAAGCGTGGATGGGTGATCCCGCGTCCTCCGCCTGGTCCGCATCACTCGCGCCATCGGACGCGACCTGCGACGAAGCGGACGTGCATCAAGTCATCGGGCCTCCTAACGACAAGACAGTAAGGATGTTACGTTAGCCAACTCTCCGCGCGTGAGCACGCGATCAAGCCCCTCGTTTTTTTATACTTGCATCGGATCGACCGTCGGATATGCTAGACGTCCTGGCCAGGGCTTCGGCGCCCCGCGTGTTCCCCCCCAGCACGCACCCGGACCCTGGCCCTTCTTCTGCGCAGCCCGCAAGGCATGGAATAGGCTGCCCAGGCCACCGCGCGGGCCGTGGCTCCGATTATGCCGGTTCTGACGATCAGATGACCCTATGTCGCGGGGTGCGTGACAGTTTGGGCGGGTGCCACTGGCAGCTTGCCGGCCAGTGTGCATGCCCCATGCGCCAACCGGAGAGACTGCACGGGCGGGCAAGCCGCCCGTGGCACCCAGAATCCCATGCCGCCGGAAGCGTCATGGACCCTATGTCGCGTCCTTGTGCGCCAGTCGGCTGGTGGTTTTGTGGCACCTCGCGTACCTTATGCTGAGAATGCGTCGTGAAGCCCCTTGTGGGACCGCCACGGAAGGCGGTGTCCTCATATAGGCGTTGGCGCGCGGGCCGCAAACGCCTCGCGGCGTACGTGGATACGGGACGCCTTAAGGAAGAAGAGGCAATGAGCGTCAACAGCCCGTCATGCCCTGCCGACGAGGACCGCCAGCCAACGGCCGACTTCCTTGACGCGCTTCGGGCGGTGGAGCGACCGTTTATTGTAGCGCACGTCACGCCTGACGCAGACGCCATCGGCGCCGTCCTTGGGTTGGCGGCCACCCTTCGCGAGCACGGTGTCGATGCGATTGCCGGCCTGACGGTCGATGCCGTCGGCATGAAGCTGCGGTTCATGTTCGATCTCGCCCCCGACGTGCCCTGCGCGACCGAGTGGCAATCCGACGGTAGGCACGACTCCCTGCTCGTCCTGGACACAGCGGCTGGAAAGCGGATCAACATCGACCCGATGCCAGACTTCGATGGCGATATTCCGATCTTCAACATCGATCACCACATCACCAACACCGATTTCGGTCTCCACAACTGGGTTGATCCCCACGCCAGCAGCACGTGTGAGTTGATTGCTCGATTACTGCGGGAACTTGGCTGGAAGATCAGGCCCAACGTGGCCTCATTGCTCTATGCAGGCATACACGGCGATACCATCGGCTTCAGCTTGTCCACAAGCAGCGCAGCGTCGTTGCACACCGCTGGAGACCTTGTCGAGGCCGGGGCTGACGTCACGCACATCGGCGAGCAGCTTTGCCGCTCGCAGGGCAAGTCCGAATTCGAACTGCTCCGCCGCGTTTACGACCACACGACCGTCACGGATGATGGACACATCGCCTACAGCCACTTGACTTATCAGGACATCACCGAGTCCGGTTGCACGGCGGAGGACATTGACGATCAGGTGTCGATTCCTCGGGCCCTGAAGAACGTACAGGTCGCGCTGCTCTTCTCGGAAGGTGAGCCTGGCGTCATCCGGGTGAACTTCCGCGGCGAGGGGAGGATCGCCGTCCTGGACATTGCGCAACAGTTCGGCGGCGGCGGGCACAAACAGTCGGCCGGCGTCCGCCTGCGCGACAGGACCATGGAACAGGCGATCAGTGAAATCGTTGACGCAACGAAGGCGTACCTGCGATCCTTCGCCTCGCAGTAGCGCGTGGTGGTGCCTTGGGGGCTGTCGAACGGTGACATGCGGCCCACAGCAGTGAGCGCTCGGCCAACGGGGCATCTCATTCTTCGATCTCGTATATCCGATCTGCGTTGATCAGCCGCGGCGATCCGTCACCTTGCCAAAACACGATATCATGTATCTGGGGTGGCGGAGCCTTGATGGCAAGGGTTTGGAGGAACACGGCAATCTGTTCGGTCGCCGAGGCTTTGTCAATGTCCTTGCGAAGCATAGTCCCTGCATAATAGCCCACCGCAGCAAACGGCTTCAAGTCGTGCGGATACACGATGTCCTCATAAACGACGACGTTGGGGCTGGGGTCGGGATCGTGGAGGTACATGTACAGCGCTTTCACCGCTTTGACCGCTTGTGCCTCCGCACCTTCGCGAACTCGTATGGTGTGTTTCGCGAGCCATTCCGCGAAGCCTTGATCGGTCTCCAGCGGATCAAGCTCCTCCCATTTTTGCAGGAGCGCGATGTCCTCCGCAGCATCCAGAATCACGCCGTAGAAGTCATCTAGGGAAGTAACGCTGTACCCGCAGGAGAGTATCTCGATCGGCTGTTGCACCAGCTCGAACACTTCATGATCCGGATGCCAGCCGAAGAACGGATCGCCGGGGCGCGGCCAGCCGGCATCGCCCGGTCGCCGAGCCATGAAGTGCCAGGGCATCTCGAGAATCTCGACAACGTCGTACGTTGCTCCCTTCTCGAAATCACCCTTACTACTCACACATTTCAAGAGCATTTGCATCTCCTCTCGGGCGACGGAGATTGTGGTACCGCAGCCTCCGGACAACAGGTAGAATCCGATGCTGAATGACCCAAGGGTAGGGTGGGCTCTTGATGGACAAGTCTATTGGATTCGACGTCGATGACAAGCGTACGGTCGCGTGCCCGACCCGAGCCGGACAGCTTGATCGCTACGCCAAACCGCGAACGCGGTGCGCCTCGCGCAGCATCGTGCTTGACGGCAACGCCCCTGTCTTCGGGGGCGCCGTGTGGGCTGAAGCCGGTCCATTCCAGCCTGTTCCCGCGGGTAATGAGCGACCCGCTCCGGTGGGGCGCGTCGCTCGTTGCCCATGCCACACCATTTGAACGCCGAACACGTACGAGGCCCGCGGCTCTTCACGTCTTCCAATCGCGCCTGGGTCGTGAGACGTGTGAGACACGGTACGACCGTCGGTTGTTTACACGGATGGACTTGCCCGACAGCGCGAACCCGGGTGCGTGGAAGTCTGCGTTCATGTAGGATGCACGGGCGGGACTGTTCGAGGGTGCCATGGCCCAAATCGAAGTCGACAGCTTGTGCAAGACCTTCCGCGTGCCGGAGCGGGAGGGGGGGTTCTGGGCCTCGGTTCGCAGCATCTTCCGCCGGACGTTCCGGGATGTCCGGGCGGTCGATCACGTCGGCTTCTCGGTGGAGGCCGGGGAGATCGTCGGCTTCCTGGGGCCCAACGGCGCGGGCAAGACCACGACGCTCAAGATGCTATCGGGGCTGTTGCACCCGACGGCGGGCACCGCGCGCGTGCTTGGACACCTCCCGTGGCGGCGGGAGTCGGCCTACCTCCGGCGGATCAGCATGTTGATGGGCCAGCGCTCGCAAACGCAGTGGGACTTGCCTGTCATTGATTCGTTTCTGGTTCACGGGGCTGTTTATGGAATCCCGAAGCCCGACTACCAAAAGACGTTGGACGAGCTGGTCGACCTGCTCGACATCGAGGGCATCCTAAAGAAGCAGGTTCGCACGCTGTCGCTTGGTGAGCGGATGAAGTGCGAAATCTGCGTGTCGCTGTTGCATCGACCGGCCGTGCTGTTCCTCGACGAGCCGACGATCGGCGTTGACATCACCATGCAAGCGAGGATTCGGGGATTCATCGCTGACTATAACAAACGACATGGGGCGACGATCATCCTGACGAGCCATTACATGGCGGACGTGACGGCATTGTGCAAACGGATCATCGTCATCGACCACGGTCACATCCTATTCGACGGGGCGTTGGATGCCCTATCGGCCCGCGTGGCGCCGTTCAAGGTGATCAAGATCGACCTGACGCGCGAGTTGGACGGATACGATTTCACTGTGTACGGACATGTGCTGGCTCGCGATGGGCGGAAGGTCTTGCTGCGCGTGGCGAAAGGAGAAGCGGCGACGGTCACGGGGCGGTTGCTCGCGGATCTGCCGGTCCTGGACCTCACGATCGAAGACCCGCCGATAGAGGATGTGATCGCCCGGGCGTTCGCGAACAAGGTGGCGGCGCCCGACGGCAGCGACGGCGAGGACGGGGGATCGTAATGTGCGTCGTCCGTGCGTTTCTGGCGTATCTCCGGGCGGGCGTTGGGGTGATGTTTCAGTATCGGGGGGAGATCTTCCTGTGGACGATCTGGGGGCTCGTGAATCCGGCCGTACTTTACGCGATGTGGAGTTCGGCGGCGGAAGGCAACACCGATGCAACGGTCGCAGGCTTCGATCGCGGGGGATTCGCGGCCTACTACTTCATCATTATGATTGTCGGGCATTTCACCACGGCGTGGGACGTCTACGAGATCGGATACCTGATCCGCACGGGAAAGATGTCGCCGCTACTCTTGCGGCCCATCCTGCCTATCTGGAAGGCGCTGGCGGACAATGTGGCGTACAAGGCATCCACGCTGATGTTCACCGTGCCGATGTGGTGCCTGTTTGCCTGGTTGGTGAAGCCCACCTTGCACACAGCGATTTGGCAGCTCGGGTTGGGCGCGGTCGCGCTGGTGCTCAGTGCGGCATTGAATTTCATTCTGGGATACACCGTGGCGCTGGTTGCGTTTTGGGTAACGAAGCTGGACGCCGCAGGCGAGGTGTACTTCGGGCTTGGTATGTTTCTCGGAGGCCGGTTCGCCCCGTTGGCGGCCTTGAAGGAGCCATTGCACTCGGTTGCGGCGGTGCTGCCGTTTCGATGGATGTACGCCTTCCCGACGGAGCTTCTGACGGGCAAGACAGCGCGGCCGGCCGACGGGCTGGCGGGTATTGCGTGTCAGGTGATCTGGCTTGGCGTCGCGCTCGTTGCATTCCGTGTGTTGTGGGCGGCGGCGGTGAAGCGGTACGCGGCGGTTGGTGGGTGACGTCATCGTGGTCCGTGCATTCAGACTGATGTTGCTGTTTGTCCGAGTGAGCGTCCAGAACGTCGCGGCATACCGGTTCGATTTGATCGCCCGAACCATCGTCTCGCTGATGCACGTTGGGGCGGAACTGTTGGGCGTCTGGATCATCTTCACAAACACGCAGGTGCTGGCCGGCTGGCGGTGGCAGCACATGCTGGTGTTGGTCGGTGTGTATCGGATCATTTCCGGGGGCATTCACATGTCGATCATGCCGAATATGCGGAAGGTCCTGGAGGACATCCGCGAAGGGACGCTCGACTTCGTCTTGATGCGACCGGTGCATTCGCAGCTTCTGGTCAGCATCCGGGAGTTCGTCATCTGGAGGGTGGCGGACGTCGTCCTCGGTGTGTGCCTCGCGGTCTACGGCTGTGTGAAGTTGGTCGGTCATGTTCCGCTTGGGGCGGCGGTGACGTTTGTCCTGATGTTGACGGCAGGCTTTGCCATCGTTTACAGCGTCTGGCTCATGCTCGCGACGCTGTGTTTCTGGTTCGTTCGCATTCAGAACATCGAGATGATCTTCTGGAACGTCTTCGAGGCCGGCCGATTTCCAATCGTGATCTACCGCCCGTCGGTGCGGTGGCTGCTGACGTTTGTGGTACCGCTGGCGTTCATCACGACGTTTCCGGCCGTGTCGTTCATCGGCGACCCGAGTCTACTGGGCGAAGGCGGCGCCGTTTCCGCCGCGCCGGTGTGGGCGTTTGGAATTGCCGCGGTCATGCTGCTGATCTCCGGCTGGTTCTGGCTGTTCGGGCTTCGGCACTACAGCGGGGCTTCAGCGTGACGCTGCCCGCAGGCGAGATGTCGGCGAGCGAAGAAGGCCCCAAACACTGAATCGCTCACCAGCGTGCGAGGGACAAGCCCCGGCGCCACATTTGTTCGTTGACTGGTCTAGCTTATTGGCAGTTGCAGGTGGGAATCGGGCTCACTCGTCGTCGTCATCCAGGTCCCAATCGTCATCACCGTCGTCGTCATCGTCGTCCAGGTCCCAATCGTCGTCTTTGTCGTCATCGACGCCGGTGCTTGCCGTGTCCCGGGAAGGACCTCCGCCGCCCACCATCGTCCCGACCCCAGCCGTTGCCGTGCTAACGGTATCGGACAGCTTGCCCACGAGCCGACCGAACAGGCCCTTCTTCTTTGTGTCCTTCGGGCTCTTGGGCTTGTCCGGTTTCTTGGCGGAGGTGAGCTCTTCGTCCTCTCCGGCGGCTTGGCTGCGGAAGGAATCGAGCGGCTCAAAGGAGACGTCGCGGTCCACGAGCTTCACCTGCTTCTGATCGGCCACGTAGGAGGCCTCGAAGCTGGGGTCTGCGGGCGGCATCAGTGCGTCCTTGGCGATCACGGCGTGCTGTGGTTCTTCTTCTGCCTTCTGGCAGCCGACTGCGACGAGCAACAGCCCGGCCAACAGAGACGATAAGCCTGTGCGGATCATCTTTGCACCTTCGATGATGAGTCGTTCAAGACGGGGCATCATGGCGGATCCCCGCCCGAAACCCCCACCAGTATAAGTTTAAGGCCTGGCGAAGGATGGGTCAATCGCCACCGGTTATCGGGCAGATCGGTTTGGCAGCCGTGACAGTTCCGGTACGATTCGATTCCGGGTGCCACGGGCGGCTTGTACGTGTTTAGCGTTCGAACGGGGTGGGTAACGAACGACGCGCCCTACGGGGGCGGGTCGTTCATTACCCGTGAGGACAGGCTGGAATGGATGCCCACGGGTAAGCTCCGCCGCCGCTGGCGGCTCCGCTTAC
>JAFGQA010000295.1 GCA_016935885.1 Phycisphaerae bacterium
AAAACTGTGGCACCGGCGTCTCGCCGGTGGTTTTCACGGTCAGAAACGGCGTTTCCGAAACGCTGTTTTCCCTTTTACCACGGGCTGATAGGCGCTACCTGGCCGATTGACGGTGCAGTGCATGATCTATGCCGAGCGGAAGATAAGGAATGAGATCTGCGAGATCGGGCGGCGCGTGTACGCCCGCGGTTTTGCGGCCGGTAATGACGGCAATATCTCGTACCGCTTGTCGGACGACCTCGTGGTTTGTACGCCTACGTTGATCTGCAAGGGTTTCATGACCACCGATGATCTTTGCACAGTGGACCTCGATGGCCACCAGCTTTTCGGCCGACGCAGACGCACGAGCGAGATCCTCCTGCACCTCGAGATCTACCGCGGTAACCAGGACGCGAAGGCCGTTGTCCACGCGCACCCGCCCCACGCGACTGCATTTGCGATCACCCACGAGGAGATCCCGTCGGGCGTTTTACCTGAGATTGAGCTGTTTCTAGGCGTAGTGCCGAGGGCCGAGTACAAGACGCCCGGCACCAGCGAATTCGCCGCGTCGATTCGGCCATTCATCGGCAAGGCGAACACGGTGGTGCTGAGCAACCACGGCACGGTGAGCTGGGCCCCGACGCTCGAGCAGGCCTACTGGCACACCGAGATGCTCGACACCTACTGTCGTGTCCTGATCTTAGCCAAGCTGATCGGCAACGTGGAGCGCATCTCGCCGCCGAACATGGAGACGTTGCAGGGTCTGAGGGAGACGCTCGGCCGGGGCGCCGAGGCTCGGCGTCAAGCGGAGGGCGGGTCGTACGTGAACCCGGACTTCGGTGCTGGGCCGCGTCGAAGGCCGTGAAGTCGAATCGCGGGGCCTGATTCGGTAGCACACGAAACAGCCGGTGGAGCGTTGCGCAGGAGTGACGTAAACGGTTGAACCGCCTGCCTGCGGGCGGGTCCGCCAAACGGCAAGCCAACAAGCCGGCAGGTCCGCCAAACGGCAAGCCAGCAGGCCAGCCAAGCGGCACAATCCCTCATGTCATTCGTGCGCGATGCCCTACGGTTCAATCGAGTCGCCGGTAGACACGGAAGCCCGGTCCTGGCCGGTCGATGATGTCCGGCTGCTGGTAGGACATGTAAAAATGGTCCAGCAGCGAGAACAACTCGGGGGGCAGTCCGGCCTTGTACGTGTCGATGCGGTGTACCAGTTCGTAACGGCCTGCCATGAGCGATGCCAGGAAGGCCCGCTCACCGGTGTTCTTTCCAAATAGGTAGTACGCTCGCGGCCAGTCAACCAGCACAATCCACCTGTATCGAAACAGGACGTTGGGGTCTCGCAACAGGACCGGTCTCAGCTTCTCGGTGGCGTCGAGCATCCGGATCGGGCGGTGGTGGATCATGTAGGGCATCGCCGACCAGCCGCCCGACCACAGAACGACGTCCTGCGGCGGGATGTTCGCCAACATCCATGCACGCAGGTCCGATCGGGTATCCGTCCTGCCGATGATACGGTCAAACGCCCAGATCCGAAGTATGCTCGGAATCAGCAGTACAACCGTGATCACCACCGGCAAGGCTGCCAATCGTATCTCGTGTCTGGCGCCCCTGCGTGACGATCCCTGCACCCGGCGACAGGCCGTTCGACGTCGACATCGCAGGGCTACGTACGCCGATCGGACGCCCCATGCGCAGGCGATCGCCATGAACGGCAACACGATATCCATGTACCGGATAAAGACGCGGTTGCTCCGTCCCGTGAATAGGTAGAACAGGACCGGCAGCGACCATAGCATCAACGCCTTGCCACGGTGGCGAAACGCCATCCACACGCCGGCCACCAGCGCCACGAGGAGCACCGGCCAGCCGAGCCCGTAGGCCAAGGATACGCGGAAATGATCGACGTAGCCGCTGATGCCCTCCGCAAGCGGTTGCTCCGCATTCAAGAGCAGCATTTCCACGGTGAAGTGGTCCACCGCCTTCTCAGAATCGAGGAAGAAGTACGGCGACGTCGCCGCGAAGGAGGCGATCGTCAAGCCGATCGCCAGGAGCGACGCCGCCACGCTGGAAAACAGGGGATCGCGCCTGTTCCGTCGATACTGCGACCCAACGATGGCCACTGCAAACGGCCAGCATAGCCACGCCCCCGTGTACTTCGTCCCGATCGCCAGCCCCGCCAGGACGGATGCCCATATCAGGTGCTTCGTCCGCCCCCAGCGGTACAGCTTGGCCAACTGCCAGAACGACAGGCAGACGAGGAACACGCACGGCACATCCGTGACACCGAAGTGCGAATCGCGAGCGTGCAGATAGCACAGACATATCACCAAGCCCGCCAGCAGCGCCGTGCGCCCGCCAAATAGCTGTCGGGCCGTGAGGTAGACCACCGCGGCGGTCAGAGATCCGCAGATCACGCTGATGGCCCGCAGGACCAGATGAAAGGGCGCCGGGTCCTCGAAGAACAAGTCGTTGATCGTTTTGACGTCCGTCGCCCCGACAGACTGCATCTCCCACAAGAGCAGCTTGAAGCTCCCATAGGCCGCGTAGATCATCAACGATGGGTAAGAGAAGAAGCTCGGGTTCCAGTTGCCGACCTCTTCGAGCCGCAAGGCGTTGCCGACGAGGGCCTCCTCGTCCGGCCGGGCCACGGCGTACGGCAGGCCGAAGTCCAGCCCGACGCCGCGAACGGCAACGGCCAAGACGACCAGTGCGAGGCAGTGTTTCCAAACCACGGGCCAACCGCGAGACCGCGCGTCATCCATGTTGGTAATGTCGGCGATTCGGCGGCAGTGGGCAAACATGGCGGACCTGCACCGCGCCCCGGGGGCTCCGCGACACTTCCGGCGGCATTCGATTCTGCGTGCCACTGCCGACGGCATTCAATTCCGGGTGCCACGGGCGGCTTGTCCGCCCGTGCGGTCTCTGTTGTGCGTGCATGGGGCATCCACACTGGCAGGCAAGCTGCCAGTGGCACCCACCTGACCTGTCACGGACCTCGCGTCGGGCGGGCATCAACGCTTCGCATCGGGGGGGTGGCATCAGCGCCTCGCCGAGTTCCGCGACAGGAACTCAATCATGGCGGCTGGCGAGGAGAGGTCCGAGTCGGAGGCCCTTCCTACGACGGAACCGTCACTCGGATCGACAATCAACACAGTGGGCAAGGACAACTGGCCGGTCACCGGGTCCCGATACCTGAAGGCCAGTTTGGCCTGCTGCTCGGGCGGCGGCTGACGGCTCACGTCGATGCGCACGGGGACGAACCTGCCGGCGATGGCCGCCCAGACCTCCTCGGAATCAAAGACGTGCGCGTCCAGCGACCTGCACGGCCCACACCAGTCGGCCCAGAAATCAAGCAGCAACAGGGCGTCTTGATCATTCGCCGCCGCGACCGCCGCGTCGAAGTCACCCCTCCATTCCACGCGCGTCTCCACAGGGCGAGACGTCCACCAATACCATGCCACGATCAGGACCACCACGACCGCCACTGCTCCGGCAGTGGGCTTCCTTGATGGGCGAGCTGTCTGCTGCGACTGAGACACCGTAGGTCCTTTCTAACGATCAAACACTGCGTCCGGCAGCCCGCACGCCGCCGGCGCCACCTTAAGACCTATCCAAGGCCGCCCGTGGCACGGGCTCCCGGCCCCTGATGGAACATCGGCGGGACGCCGGTGCCGCAGTCGCCGCAGTCTTGGAATAGGGTCTTAACGCAGCCTGCATATCGTAGCACGCCAATGTACGGCCGCGTAGCGGTCTCTCCGCGGGGCTGACTGGCAGCAAGCTCTCAACCGGTGGCACGCTCGTCCCCGGCGGATCGCGAGGCCCGCACCGCCTCGCTTCACGGCCGGGCTTCCGATTATCATATTCCACCAGTGGTTGCGGATCTGGCTTCATCAAGCCACCTGGAGCCAAGTAGGAGCCCATCCGCAAGCTGTGGCGCGGGCTCGGCCTTGTGGCACGGGCGCCGAAGTCTGTGGCGACACTGCTTTTGCGGTAGTGCCACGCGAAGGTCTCGGGACAGGCGCTGAGCAGGATGTCGTCCGGGCGTTGTCGCCGCGTGGTTGTGGAGGACGTGAAAACATGACTATCTCTATCACGTATTGCGGCGAGTGAAACTATGAACCGCTTGCCGCCAGTCTGGCGGAGAGAATCAGGCAGGAAGTCGGCGTCAAGGCCAAGCTGATCAGAGGTGGCGGCGGCATCTTCGACGTCGTCGTTGACGGCAGGAAGGTCTTCAGCAAGTTCCAGACCGGTCGATTCCCCGAGCCCGAAGAAGTCATCAGCCAACTGGGACCCGCTTCATAGGGATACGCGAGAGACGCGCGGGGAGACGGTGCTACCATCCTGGGACAGAATGCAAGATGAACAGGGCTTCGAGTTGGAGCCTATCGCAGAACCTCCTGTGGCACGGGCCTTTCGTTTGTGATGAAACACCGGCGGGACGCCGGTGCCCGGTGCCACAGTCGTGGGATAGGTTCTTCACGAGGCGTTCGCCAAAGAGGGCCTGCCATGCGGATTCTGATGTGGCACTGCGATTCGTTCGGATCGGAGCTCACCGAGAAGGGCCGCTCGCCGTTACGGGAAGACGTGGGCGAGCGGACGATCAAGGTGGCCGAGTGTCTGCTTGTGTACGCTGCGTGCGAGAAGCAGGACGAGCCGGATCCCGCCGTGGTCATCGAGCAAACCGCCGCGGAAGTAGCCAAGCTGGCTCGACAACTGAAGGTGTCCACGGTGGTTGTCCACTCCTTTGCCCACCTGTTCGTCGATCTCGCATCGCCCCAGATGGCGCTGGACGTTCTCAAAGGTGTCGAGGCGAAGCTCCGCGATGACGGCTTTTGCGTCTTCCGTACGCCGTTTGGGTGGTTCAACACGCTGGAGATCAAGGCCAAGGGCCATCCCATCAGCCGCGTGGCGAGGGAGATTCGGCCCGGATAGCCACGGCGGCGATCCGCGGTGTCCTCCGGTGGCGTGTGAGGCGGTCTGTTTCTCCTCCCGTGGGTTTCGGTGTTTCCTGCAACGCCCGTGTGCATTCGATGGCGGCTGTGTGCGGTGGATCGCCGCTGCCTCGCACGGTCAGCAGGTTTCGCGAGTTTGGAAGCGAGGCGATAGGAGGCGGTGGCCCCCCAAGATTTGACGGCTCGTGCCGCCTCAGTAGAATCCGCGTCGAGTAGCGCGGGCGATCTGGAGCCGTTGTTCGTCCAGGGGCGGCGCTGTGTGTCACATCAACGGTCTGGTCATTGTGAGGAATACCATGATTCGGAACATTTGGGCGATGTCGGCGATTTGTCTCCTATACGTCTCCGCCTGCGGACCCACGATCAGGACCATCACGCCCACCGGCAAACAACCGCTCGAATCGGTTGTGGTCGAAGGCGAGGGCCTGGACCACGCGACCATCTTCGTCGACGGCGGACCCGTCGGGGCGCCGCTCTTCTCCTACCCGAAGCCGGAAGTGTTCATCCCCGTACAACGCAAAGACGGAGTGACCACCACCGCGACCGTCCAGATGTCGGCCCAGAATGAGGGCGGTGCGGGGAACGTCGTCATGTACTCCGCCTTGGACGTCCCGGTGAACGCCCCGGCCGTGAGCATCGACGCGATTCTGCCGCCGACGCGTATGCAGTTCTCGAATCTGATCACGATTACCGTCTTCGGCGGCGGCATCTTTCCCGGCGCTCGCAACGCCGGCGTGGGCCGCCCCCACGCCGGGCCTCCCGACGTTCAGGCCGTCCCCGTGGCCGGCGGACCGAACGTCCCCGCGACCGACGTGGTCTGCCTGACCGAGAACTCGATTCAGGTGTTCTTCCCGGCGTCCCTGCCTCGCGGCTTGTACAAGCTGTATGTCAAGAATGACGACCGTTATGGTGGTGTGAGTGGGACGTCCGCCGTGACGTTCGAGTGGAAATAGGGAGGGAAGGCTCGTGAGCATGGCTGAGTGCGGATCGAGTTTCCTGCGGGACCTGTCTTCGCGCGCACCCACGCCCGGCGGTGGCAGTGCCAGCGCGTACGTTGGTGCCATCGGTGCGGCATTGTGCGGCATGGTCGGGCGGCTTAACGACAAGAAGGACGGCACGCCTGGCAAGCTGCACGATACCATTGAGGCAGCGGACGGGTTGCTGGATCGGCTCAGCGCGCTGGTGCGAGAAGACGTGGAGGCCTTCAGCGGGCTGATGGACGCCTGGCGGCTGCCTGACGACGATCCAAACAAGGCGACCGAGATGGAGAAACGCACGATCGCCGCGACGGAGACGCCGCTGACGATCATGGCAACGGCGTTCGACGTGATGAAGCTGGCTCGTGTCGGCCTGGAGAGGTCGAAGACGAACTGCCTGTCCGATGCGGGCGTCGCGGCGTTCGTGGCGCACGCGGCGTTGGAAGGCGCCCGGCTAAACGTGATGATTAACCTGCCGGGGATCACCGACGAGCGCAAGCGGGCGGAACTCAGGGGCGCGGCGGACACACTGCGTGCGGAGGCGCGGGCGCTTCGGGTCGGAATCGACAAGATTGTGGACGAGCGGTATTCGTAGCAGGCGAGTGGTTCGCCGAGCGGCGGGCCTGTGCGCGGGTCATCCTGCCGCGTCGAGCGGGCGTCCCGTTTTTGGGAGCCGCGCACAGACAACGTAAACGGTTGACCCGCCTTCCCGCGGGCAGGTCCGCCAAACGGCAAGCCAGCAGGCCAGCCAAGCGGCACAATCGGTCATGTTATTTTCGCGCGACGCCTTAGGCCGTCTTGCCGAGACGGTCGAAGCTCATTTCCAGGCGGTCTTTGACGAGCTGCATATTGTCTGGTCTGTCGCCTCGCTCCGACTGGCAGCAGTGCTCGATGAGCTTCAGCACGGTGGCGTCGAGTTCGTTAGTCTGGTCGAGCTTGGCGTTGCGCCAGCGATCGAGATTGATGCCGGTCTTGCCGACGCTCGTGGTGTTCAATTCCGTGTCGGCGGAGGTGCCAAGGAAGATGCGGTGCATGGTGGCGCCGAGTCCGAAGACGTCGGTTCGCTGGTCGAGGGGCCGGCGCTCGACCTGCTCCTTGGCGATGAAGTCCTTCGTGCCCTGGATCCGCTGCTTGCGTGTGAGCAGGGGGCAGGCCTGGCCGAAGTCGATGATGGTGGGCCGGCCGTTCTTGGCGCAGAGGATATTCCCCGGCTTCAGGTCGGCGTGTACAAAGCCGCGATTATGGAGGTCCTGCAAACCGTCGGCGACGTGCCAGAAGATCTTGACCAAGAGGGGGACCGGGGCGTTCTCCGCGAACTTGTCCAACGGGATGCCCTCGACGTAGGCCAGGAGGTTATACGCCTCGATGGCGCGGAGCTTCCGCTTGACGATGCCGTACTCGAAGGACTTTCGTAGGACGGGGTGGTTGTTGCTGACGCCGACGTCGAACTCGTTCTTGAGCTGCCGGACTTGAGACTGCCAATTCGGGGCGCTCACGGAGACATACTTCTTGCAGTACTGCCTGCCGTCCTTCACGTCTCGCATCAGGCAGACCTGGGTGCCGGCTCCGAGACCCAACTCACGAACGAACATCAGGCTATCGAGGCGCTTCGCCATGGTGTGTGCTTCGTCACAAGGAACGCGACCCAGGCATGGGGTATCAAGCGT
>JAFGQA010000296.1 GCA_016935885.1 Phycisphaerae bacterium
CGGGCGGCTTGTCCGCCCGTGCGGTCTCTCCGGTGGGCGCGTGGGGCATACACACTGGCAGGCAAGCTGCCAGTGGCACCCGCCTAAGCTGTCATGCACCCGAGCCCCCGGCTTCAGACGGCCCCGATGGTCCACCCACGCTCGTGACGGACGCCCGCTCTGTGGCGCTTTGAGACGGTCTCTTGGTTGGATCATAACGTCCACGACTGTATATTGGAGGTGTTCCGTGCGAGTCCGACGGCGCATCCCGGCAGGCAGGGAGACGTCCGATTGACGGATTGACGCGTCACCCCTGCCGATGGATGGCTCGGCCCACCAGGAGGTGTTGTCATGCGTTCCCGCTTGCATCGAGTCATGGGCTTCCTCGCTGTTGTCAGTGTTCTGGCAAGCGCGGCCGCGGTGGTGGTCGGCTGTAGGGAGCGAGGGACCACAAGCCCGTACGTGATAGGCGGAGCCGGCGACGACGACAATGACGGCGTACCCAACAGCACGGACAACTGTCCCAGCACGCCGAACGCCGATCAGACTGACACGGACGGCGACCGCGTGGGCGATGCCTGCGACAGCGATCTGGACGGTGACGGCGTTCCGAACAACAGTGACAACTGCCTGTACACGCCGAACGTCGACCAGATCGATGCCGATCGCGATGGCGTCGGTGATGCCTGCCGGGATGACCGCGACGGTGACGGCACACCCGATGGCGATGATAACTGCCCAGATGCGCCGAACGCCAACCAAGCCGATGCCGACGGCGATGGCGTCGGCGATGTGTGCGACAACTGTCCGAACACGTCGAACCCGGACCAGCAGGATTCCGATGGCGACGGGGTGGGCGACGCCTGTGGTGGGACCGGCGCGTTCGCTTCTGTCTGCGATCTGCCGGCCGGCCTGCGGGTCCTTTCCCTTACAGTCGCCAATCGGTCGCGGTACTACGTTCGTTATGCGATAACGTTCGTCGCGTCGGCCGGCCCGGGAGGATTCGTCTGTGATTCGGAGATTGCCACGTATCTCGGCGCGGGCTACCGTGATGCGCCCTTCTTGCCGGGCAGCGACGACACGATCCGGATTGGGTGCGACACGCTCAGGCTTCGCGGTGGGACCCGGGTGTTGACGCTCGGCTTCGGCGTCAGTGCGGGGGAGCTGAATGAGGTCGCGCCCGGCGACATGCTCCAGCTCAGCTCCTCGCTTCCTTTGCCCGAGACCATTGTGTTTGGGACAAACGACTCCAACGCCGATTTCATCTGCGTCGGCGGCCCATCCCAGGGCGATCCGTGTACGCAACGCGGGTTCGTGTACTACGAAGAAGACTCCCACAACGGACCACTCAAGCGGACCGGCAAACCCGTGGAGGCCATGCGGATCCAGGGTTCGCTCTGCAACACCGGCTTCGACAGTGTGCCGGAGTGGTGGCTGGACCAGGATGGCAGGGTGACGCAGTGGGAGTATGTCGCCGGCGGCAGCATCCTCGTGTCGGTGCTCGATCGGAGCGGCGATTCGATCAACGTCCACCGGAGGCAGGCCGTCTGGCAGGTGACCGACGCCAATGGGAACGTCATCCACGCCGAGCGACCCTGATCCCAAGCGTTGCACCGGGGCCTCGCGTCCACCGGCGCGGGAGGGTGGCACTGGCAGCTCGCCTGCCAGTGTCTATCGCCCCGCGAGACCGCCACAGAGACCGCACGAGCGGACAAGCCGCCCGTGGCACCCAGAATCGAACGCGCACGGGCGGACAAGCCGCGCGTGACACGCAGAATCGAATGCCACCGGGGGTGTCACGCATCATCGAACCCCGCCGGAAGTGTGAGGGAGCCCGCTGCCCGGGGGGCCTCGCGTCCACCGGCGCGGCCGCACGACGCCGGTAAGGGAAATCGGAAATCGGATACCGCCCCACATCCGTACGCAACAGGTCCAGGCACCCGGCGGCGGAGACCTGCGGTGGTCTGACCTCGCCACCGAATCCGAGGCGAGGCGTTGGCCCGATCGATCGACAGAACTGCTACCTTGGTCTTATCTCGATTACCAACCCAACCGGTCGATGTCTCCCTCGAAACAACTGATCGTTTCATTGAACGTGTTCGTCCGTCGGTTGCGGATGATCTCAGCCTCGATCGAGGGTGGGAATCGGTCGTGATAACGGCAGAGGATTTCGTCGTTGAGTCCCAGTTCGGGCGGGTCTCCGCAGCGGCGTACGATCGCGCAGACGTTATACAGATGCCGGGCATAAGCGCCATTGCGAACGTCGAAGCCGGCCCGGAACAGGGCAAGCATGAGCTGCCCCACGGTCCAGCCGGTGTGCACATGTCGGCCGACCACTTGGGTCTTGAACGGTGGAACGATGACGGCGAGCAATCCATCGGGACGGAGGAGACGCCGCCATTCGGCCAGGACCGACAGGGGATCCAGCACGTGCTCCAGGCAATGTGACGCCCAGATTGCTTCCACCGCGCAAGCGGCAAACGGCGGTCGCGTCATGTCGGCCCGGAGCAGCCGGCAGCGATCCGTGGCTGTCTTGGAAATGCGACATAGAGAATCCGTTATAGCGAGATCGATCGCGATCACCTTCCGGCCGCTTTCGAGCATCTGGCCGGTGTGGTGACCCAGGCCGGCTCCCATGTCCACGACCGTACCTACCTCCTCCTCGGCAAGGAACCTCCTCAACAGTGGGAGTTGTTCAGTCTCGTACACGGATGGAGGCGCCCTCCTCGCCGACCACGATACCGCCGTGCGGAGATCGTTGCTATCTTCGCAAAAACATTGGGCCCTGACACCCACCGCCGGCCGATCATGCCCTATGAACGACCTGTTGTGGAGGATCGGCCGATCGGAAACAGCCACAACATCCGGCACTATGCGTTTCGCAATGCGGCCCTTTTCGATCCGGGTCGGTTCGGCCTGGCAGATCTCGGTCTGTGCCTGACACCCTCGTTTCATATTGACCCAACGGACCGCATCTTCGTCATCGGAAGCTGCTTTGCCCGGGAGATCCACGCCGCGTTGACCGCTCGCGGCTTCGACGCGGCCGACGCTGGTCTGGGCAACAAGTACAACACGTTCAGCACGCTGCAATCGCTCCGGTGGGCTCTCGAAGGCGGCTTCGGCGAACACCTGATCGTCAACCTGGACGGCGGCAAGTGGTTCGACGGGCATCGCCACCCGTTCATTCACCATGACAACCTCCAAGCCGCCATCGATGGGCACGTTGGACCGTTGCGACGAGCCGGCGAGATGCTGCGGGCCTGCGACGTCGTCATCATCACGCTCGGACTTGTTGAGGTCTGGCGAGACAACCTGACGGGCACATGGCTGAACGGCACGCCGCCGCAACGCCTGATCAGCAACTTCGAGGACCGGTTCTCCGTTCACCGGACGAGTCACGCCGAGAATCTGAGGGCTCTTCTCGGAGTCTTCGAGGTCCTTCGCGGTGTGAATCCCGACGTCCGGATTGTCTGTACGGTTTCGCCGGTGCCCCTGCTGGCGACGTTTTTCGAGGCCGACGTGTTGGTTGCGAACGCGTACAGCAAGTCCACACTGCGCTCGGTCGCGACCGAAGCGATCGAAACGGCTGCCCGTTCGAGCACTGCGGCCATCGACTACTTTCCGAGTTACGAATTGGCGACCCTCAGACCGCGGGAGCAGGTCTGGCGGGGCCGCCACCCGACGGGCGAACCGGACGGTCGACACGTCCGTGCGGAGTTCGTGCGCGACGAGGTCGTTCGGCTATTCGCCGAGAATTACCTGGTTGAGCCCGCACCTATCTCGTAGGCCTGGCTTCCCCATCGGGCTGCCCGAGTGTGTCCACCATCCAGGACAGCACTTTGCCCATCAGGGTCTTGTAGCCGAAGCGCTCAAGCGACCGATCGCGCATCGAGGCGGCGATAGCGTTGCGCTCCTCGGCATTCGCCAAATACCATTCCAGGCGATCAACGAGTTCGCCCTCCGTGCCAAACGTGATGTTCTCGAACTCGGGCCACAATGCGGAGGCGAGGACGAGACTCCGCTCTTCGTGAACCGCCCGCAGATTCCGGAAGGACTCCTCGTCGGCGAACACGACGGGCGTGTGCGGGTCCATCCCCTGCATCCGTCGCAGCGCGACGAACTCCTCGTCCAGCGGAGACGGCAGGTCCTTCCAGGTCATGGTGGTTCCCGGTCGGAAGCCGTTTCGTTTCACAAGCTCGTAGATCGCGCACGAGACCCGGTATCGGATGTCAATCGCGTGGCGCCGAATCAGGAAGAAGCCGCCCGCGGACAGGCCGTCCAACACACGTTGATGCAAGCCGGTGTTGCACCCGGCGTGGAGATTGACCGCGGCGCGCCGGAAGGCCCTGCCGAGTTCGAGCCCGTGTTCGATCTTTCCTCGTGCGTGCTTGCCGTACCGGGGGTGTTTGTCCCAGCCGGCCCCATACAGGTGGAAGCATCGCCCCGTGGCGTCCGCCCAGTTCGCGGTCCAGGCGATCGTCTGGTGGCGGAGAAGACGGTCCACCATGGGACGGATGAAGTTTGCGATCAGGTCGTTGCGCCTGTCGGCCGCGACCTCCAGCGCGGTCGCGCGTTCCATCCTGGCGAGGAAGACGTCGAATTGCAGGGCACCGTTCAGTTGGCAGCGCCTCGTCAGCGAAACGAGTTCATCGTAGATGGCGTCGATGAGACGCCGGACCTCGCCGCCTTCGGACAGACGCAGGCAGTCTTCGTGCAGCTCCGCCGGCGTCTGTGAGGCGTGCGTCGCATAGGCGACGTCGCAGTCAAACCGCGCGTCGTCGGGTTCCCGATCCTGCCCCGGTTGCCAGAGGCCGCCGCCTTCGCTGTCTTCTTCATCGTGGGGATAGAATACCGCGGGGTCAGTGGCCATGTCGCACTCGAAGAACCTGTCCGCAGGGTAGCCGCAGTTCTCGACAAGCTCCCTGCGTGCAAAGCCCATGCAGAAATCCAGCGGTCCCATCGCTTGACCGGTGGCCTGGTCGAACAACCACGGCAGCCGGTCCTGCACCCATGTCAAAACAGGCAAATCGGGGACCATCCCCACAGCCTGACTTGCCCGCGTGTGATCGATGATGAAGACCAGGTCCGGCTGAAACTCCTGGATGGTCTCGATCTTCTTCAGTGGCGTGAGGATGCTGTGGTTGTTCCGCTCGATCAGCAGCCGTGTTTCACAGCCCCGCGCGGCGAATGCCCGCAGCGCGTCGCGCATTGAGTACTGAAGCACGGTCGTGAACCTGCTCGTGAGGCCGAGGATGCGGAGGGGTGGACCTTCGCCGGAAAGGGCCTTCGCATACCGATGGCGCCAGTACGTGCCGTCCCTATCCCTGTACTGCGATGAAATCCGGTCGCGGATGTCCGCAAGCCGAGCCTCGGAACGCTGCGTGATCTCGGCGAGGTGTCGCTCGGCAATGCCAACGGTATCCGGATTCCAAGGCACCGTCCTGGAGACTGTTTGCGGCACAGCGAGCCAGGGGTCGGCCTCCAGATCGCGGGCGAATCGGTCATAGGCGTCATCGCCGACGTACAGCCTGACCCGCTCGTCGGTGATGGCATCCCGCCAATCATTCAGATGGAGCGCCACGGCGAGCGCAAGCAGGCATGGTTCGATCTGAATGATCACGGGGCAGGCGCCTAGGAAGGTGTTCCTCGTCGCCGCACGCATGTGTGGCAGGGCATAACCCAGGTCCAGGCCGTCGATCAAGATGGGTGAGAGCAACGTGTTCGCTACATGGGCGGCTATTTCGTCGATCGTCTCCCGTGGCCGAAGGTCGCCGAAGCAGGGCCGCCAGCCGCCTGTGTTGCCCGGGCGCCTATCGAACACCTGCCAAAGATGCGTGGTCGTGCGATGCAGTTCCAGGTGACCGTGCTCGGCTTGCCAGACGGCGGCGACATCGTCGGCCCAGTCGTACCGCTTGCGGAGCGAGGCAATGTTGGCGGCGAACCGGCTCGCCAACCGCTGCCAAGAGGCCAGACCGTTGTTGTGCGGCGAGCGTAACTGATGCAGCAGGTCCGCGAATTCGGCGTTCGCCTGCATCGCCGGTGGGAAGCCCTCGGCCGTCTGTGCCGCCCGATGCAACAAGCCCTGCTCGGCCAGCCGCCGCACGAGCAGCATCCGCAGGTCCACATCGTCCGGCACTTCGGCGAGCGTACGATCGGCCAACGTCAGGAACTTCGCTACGTCGCCAGCCTGACTCAAGGCCATTAGGGCGTTCCGGCTTGGGCTCGCGCTCAGGAGTTGTTCGACCACGGGTCGGTTCTCCGCCTGCGTCCGTTCGGGTTTCAAGCCCACGGGCCGGTCCTGGGCCGCCTCTCCCGGTGTGGGCGCCTGCTCGTATGTGAGTTATCGGGCTCCCACGGCGGTGATCTGGAGTCTGGCAGCACGGCTTGCCGATCTAATATCGGACGTTGCACGCGGCACCACCCCCCTGCCGTGCTGTGCGTTACAGGAATCCCCGCGGATGCACGACTGGCCCGTGACATTCTCGTTACCGCACGGGCTGACGATCGGCGGCATCACAACCTGGGCTGTGCAACTTGCGGGCGCGCTCGCCAGCGCGGGCCGCGACGTCCGACTCGTCAGCCATCACGCCGCTGAGGGCCACGACGGCATGGACTGGAGCGCGCAGCCCGAGTTGTCTGAGGTCCGCGTGGTGCGTGCGCCATCGCTGACAGCCCGGACCGCGAGACAGGATTGCCTCCGGGTGTACAGGGAGCTGCTGCCGACCATCCTACTGCCAAGTGTGTTGGCGGAAAGCTATGCCATCGCGGCGGCGTTGGCCACGGTGTACGCCGACGGTATTCGGGTCGCCGGCTGGAACCATTCGGATAACCCGTACGACTATGCGTGCCTTGGCTACTACGAGCCGATCATTCATCGCTACGTCGTCAACACGATCCAGTGTGAACACCAGCTTCGTGACCGTCTGCCGACCCGCTGTGAGGAGATCACGCACATCCCGCACGGCGTGCGGATCCCACCAGCGGTCGAGCGCCGTTCGCTGGTGGGCCGCGGAATCCGGCTCGTCTACGCCGGGCGCATGGAGCAACTCGTCAAACGCGTGATGGATCTCGTCCGGCTCGCTGAGCTGCTGCACGAGCGGGGCATACGCTTTGAAATGGCGCTGATCGGCGACGGGCCGCAGTCGGTTCAGCTTGACCGAGCCGCCCGTGTGTTGAACGAACGATTGCAAGCCGCCGCCAGCATCATCAGACGCGAGCCGCCGATCCTGCCGCACCGCGTGCAGGATCAGTGGCGCGAGGCGGACGTTTCGGTGCTCACCTCCACGCACGAGGGACTCAGCCTGCAGATGATCGAAGCCATGGCATGCGGTTGCGTGCCCGTCGTCAGCCGGGTGGCGAGCGGGGCCGAGGAAATGGTCACGGACGGCGAAAACGGGTTCACGTTCCAGCCGGGCGACGTCGAGACCATGGCCGACCGTATCGCGTGGCTCGCGGGCAACGAGTCCGCAATGAAACGGATGTCGAAAGCGGCACGGGAGACGGTCGCTCGTTGCTGCGGCTACGACAGCTTCCTGAGGCGAACGGCGGCCGTGCTGGACGAGGCGTCGGCCGATCCGGACCGCGCCTGGCCGTCCGGAAGGCCCATTGACATGAACCACCGCGATGGCACGTGCCGCGCGACGGTCCCCAGTGATGCGCCCCAGCGGCTGGCGGCAACGCTGCGCGAGGTCGCGGAACAGGGTGGCGGCCCCATTGCCATCTACGGCGGCGGTGGTCACACCGTGGCGCTCGCTGAGGTGTGGGCGACGTCACCGGTCGACATCGTCGCCGTGATCGACGACGATCCAGGCCGGCGCGGACATCGCCTGTGGGGTTGGCCCATCGTCGGGCCAGACGACGCAGTGGCAACAGGTGCGCAATCGGTCCTGATCAGTTCGTGGATGCACGAGTCAGCGATTTGGCAGCGCCGGCACGTCCTGGAAGCGGCCGGCCTTCGCGTCTTGCGGATGTATGGATCGCCCGAGACAGACAAGGCCATCGAGAAACCATGTCACCACGAGTTGCAGTCGACGCCGTGATCACGCTATTGGTCTGGGATGCCCATGAAGCGACCTCACGGCTGTGTGAATGTGTGAAGGAAGGCGTGTCGAGGCGCGCGTCGTGGCATCTGCTGATTCTCGATCAGGGCTCGGCCGAGCCAACGGCCACCATGCTGTCGGACTTCGCCGCGCGGATGGGGCCGGCGGTGACGTTGGATCGTATCGGCGGCAACATCGGCTACCCGGCGGGGCACAATCGACTACACCGTATCGCTGCCGAGCGGTTCGATAGCCGGTATCTGGTCACGATCAACAGCGACGTGGTCTTCGACGACCCGTCATGGCTGGACACGCTTGTGGATTTCATGGACGTCAATGCCGACGTGGGGATCGCGGGACCGACCGGAGTGACGTACGAACGGGTTCCGCCGCACAGGTTGGGCTGGTGCCGACTTGCCACGGCCGAGGAGATGAAGGAACGTCGGTTCGACGCCATATCAGGCTCGGTTTGCGTCATCCGCCAACGCATGATCGAGCAGATCGGCTTGTTCGACGAGGCGTTCACGCCCGGCTACTACGAGGACACGGATCTGACCTTCCGTGCCAAGGCGACGGGGTGGCGCATCGCGTTGTGTGACGTCCCGCATCGGCACCACGATCTTGGCAGCGAGAAGTCCACCACCGGGATCAAACAAGCCGAGTTGGCCGCACAGTACGGCAACTTCCAGAAGCGCAATCGGGATTTGTTTGTCGAACGTTGGCTGACGGCCTCGCCTCGCAGGCTCGCCGGCCCGAATATGAGGCGGTTGTTCCCCACCGTGTACGTTCCCAACCTGGAGGGCGCCAAATGTTAGGCGAACGCCAGATGGTGGTGATACTCGGTCTGTCCAAGGGCGGCACGAACCATTTGGCCCAGGTCGTTCACGCGTGCGACGGCGTCGTCGGATTCACAGAAGGCATCAGTCGATTGGTCCATCCGACGCGAAGGCCCGAGCGACAGATCGTTACGTCGGAGGCATTCCAGGCGGGCGTGCTGAAGCCGGTCAAGCCGCTCGAACGGGCGAGCATCGTTTCGCTCAACAAGGTCAACTACACGCTCGTTGTTTACCCGGAGGCGTGGGGCCGATTCCTGGCTGCCGACGGCAACAGCAAGACGGTCGTGCTGTTGCGGAACCCGCTGATGATTCATCGCAGTCGCCTGGCGTACGTGCGAAGAACAAAGCCGCAGCGGGTACGATGGCTTGAGCCCCAGCAGCTCGCCAGGGAGATGGTCGAGTTGTTCGCGCTGACCTGGCGATTGCCACGGGCCACGATCGCCTTCCACGAGCGCGGGTTGATTGATCGTCACAAGAGCCTGCTGGACGAGTTGGGTCTGAGCGGCTCGCGCGATGTGGCACCCAACGCCTGCCCGTCCTGCGGCGGAAGGCTCGATCGCCGTCGACGATCCGACGACGATCCGAACGAGTGGTTGTTCTGCCAGACCTGCAGGCGATTCATAGGAGGCGAAGGCGATTACAACTACATCCGCCGTGAAGATGACATCGAAGGGTACAGGAGGCAGGAGGTTCAGGCACGGAACGACGACGTGATGGCGGTTCTTCGACAACGGCTAGGCGACGGGCTCGTCGATCTGTTTTGTGACGGCGCCCATTGGACGAACGAGGGCCGGCAGGCCGTGCGGGACGCATTGAACCGTGACGCCGATCGCTGGCGGGCCGTGCCGTTGAACGAGATGCTATATCCGTATTGATGCGAAGCGAACGGAATGGACGCAGGCGTAGAGAAGCACCCGGATGCGAAGGTCGCCTCGACGGCGCGGTTTGATGTTGGTGACGGCGGCAAGGTGTTGCTGGCCGCCGGCTGCGAGGTTCGTGACGGCGCGCATTTTGAGGTGTACGACGAGGGCGTTGTCTCCGTGGGTCGGGCCGCCGTGATCGGCGTGAATAACTGGATTCAGGGCAACGGCGATGTGACCATCGGGGAGGACACCATCCTGGGACCGGGCGTCGTGCTGACCAGCACACACCATCAGATGGATCTGGCGTTGCCGATTCGCGGGCAGCCGCTGTCCAAGCGGCCGATCGTCATCGGGCGAGACGTTTGGATCGGGGCAAACGCGACGATCGCCGCTGGTGTGCGGATCGACGATCACGCGGTGATCGGGGCCAACAGTTTCGTCAATCGCGACGTGGACAGGGCGACGACCGTCGCCGGCAGTCCGGCCCGGCCGATCGGGCGGCGGACGGACGTACCGACGAGATTGACGCTCCTGTTCGCCGTTGCCGTCGGCATCACCGACCGTCCGGCCCGATGGCACGCCATCAGTCGGTTCTTTGCGACGATGGGCAACACCTTGCGCGAGATCGGCGTGGACAGTTGGTACGTCTGTCATCCCGCCGCGGCAAAGCCACTTCAACGCGTCTTGTGTGGCAGGAGCATCGTTCGCGAGGACCATTCGGATTTCGGGGACTTGCTCGACCGCATCAAGCCGGACGCCGTCTTCATTTGGAACGGGGCCTCCGACGGAGACCTGATGACGCGACGGTTCGCCGACGAGCGCGGCATCCCATGCCGATTCGGTGAACTTGGCTGGTTCCCACAGTCTACGACGTTGCACTTTGACACCGAGGGCACCAACGCCCGCAGCTCGATCCGCCGGTTGGATCTGTCGTCCGTCCGTGTGGACCCGAGGCTGGATGAGTGGCTTGAAAGGTGGCGGTCGGATCAGGAGATGACGGATCCGGATCGCAGGGGTTACGTTTTCGTGCCGTTGCAGGATGAACGGGACGTGAACATCACGCTGGCCTCGCCGTACGCGACGATGGACGCCTTCGTTACCGCGTTGGCGGGCAAGTTCCCGTCGACGCGATTCATCGTCCGGCCGCATCCCCATTTTGCCGAGGCGCCGCTGACGCCGCATCCCAACGTCGAGGTTCGTTGCGACGGCTCGCTGCACGGCTGGATCAAGCACGCGGATGCGGTGGTCGGGATAAACTCGACGGTGCTGCTTGAATCGCTGGCCTGGGACAAACCGACGCATTCTGTGGGCGTTGGTTTGGCGACGGGCCTTGACGTCCTATTCGAGGCGGACAGTGTCGAGGGCCTGACGCTGGATCGTCAGATCGACCCCTACAGACGGGAGCGCACGCGGCAACTGTTGAGCGAGTTGATCTTCGTGCGGCAGATCTACCGCAAGGACCTGCACTATCTAGACCGCGTGCGCCGCGCATACGGGGTTTCTGATTTGGTTTTATCAACAAACCACCGCCTCTGGCGGTGAGAATTGACAAGGTTTTACCGGTTTGGCGTTCCCGTTGCCGCGATGTCGTTCGCAGAAACGTGATGTCGCCCGCGGGGTTTGAGCACTTCGGCCCCCGATGGGCCGCGGCTTGTAGCCAGGGGTGGAGCGAAGCGGAATCCCTGGTCACCATGTCGTCTGTTTACTCCCGCCCCGGGCGGCGGAAGTGCCCTGCGCGTGACACCTGCCTCCGCCCCGTCGGGGCGGAAGGTTGAGAGGTACGATCCGTACCCACGGGTTCCGCTTCGCTCCACCCGTGGCAACGATCCTCCGCCCCATTCGGGGCGGATATGATCGGTAAACTCCAATCCTGGCGGGCTTCGTCACCGGCCCCTTTCAGGGGCCTTCCTCATACCACCGGCCCTGCCGGTGGTTGCTGATTCTGGGACAGGCTCCTGAGGGTCCTATCTCCGCGTCGGGCGCCGCCTGCGTCTTATGCCCATGCCGACGCCGCATAGCGACAGTGCGCACAGCATCGTAGACATACTGGCACCAGCACCGCACATGCCGCCATTGGCCCCCGGCACGACGAGGTCCGTGGGCGCGGCCGGTTCGGCCATCGAGGCAGCGTCGCTGACGTCCCCGGCGTCATTGGACGCCGCGACCGGCTTGTCAGACGGCAGGTCTTCCTCGGGATCGACCGGCAGTCCATCATCAGGCGGGGGCGCGGTCTCCGTGTAGGCGACGTACTGGTACTCGTTGTACTCCCACACGCTGTTGATGTATGAGTTGAGCCGCACGTACACCGCGCTGCCGTCGGTCGGCAGGCCGGTTACGGTCGCCTGTTGCGTCGTGCCCGTGGACTGATTGTAGATGTCCTTGGCGCCCTGGCTTGTGCCGACCCACAGTCGATATTGCGCCACGCCGGCGCCGCTGTTCCATTGGAACGTGAAGCTCGCCCCGGTCAGGGTCGCCCCGCCGCTGGCCGGCGTTGTCATCGTGGCCGCGGCGGTGTCGATGACGTTGAATGCACCCGACGTTGCCGCGGTCAGGCTGTCGCCGCCGCTGGCGGTCGCGGTCAGTATGACGCCGGTCTCAACCTTGTCGTAGGTCACGCCGGAAATGGTCACGCTGCTGGTGCCCGCCGTGATCGTGCCGGACAAGGTCCCGCCAAGGTTGCCCGTGCCGGTGTTCAGCGTGAGTGTCACCGTCGTGTCCTGCGTAGCGAAGGCGGTGTCGTTGGATGCGTCTTCGACGTTCACGGTCACGCTGAAGGCGATGCTCTTAACCTGCTGGCTGACGGTCGTGAACGTCAGGTGGTCCGGCGGCCGGCTCTCGACGTTGAACGCGTTGGAGTCGATCGCCGTTAACGTATCTCCGCCGCTGGCCGTCGCGGTGAGCACGACACCGGTCTCCGCCGTGTCATACGTCACGCCGGAGATGGTGACGCTGCTCGTCCCGGCGGTGATCGTCCCCGCGACGGTCCCGCCCAAGGTACCGGTGCCCGTCTTCACGGTCAGCGTCACCGTCGTGGTCGCCGTGACGTTCGCCGCGTTGCCGACGCTGTCGGTGGAGGTCACCGTGACGTTGAACGGGATGTCTTCGCCTTGCGTAGCAATGGTGGCGGCGGCGAGCTTGGAAGCGGTGCCGGCCGCGACAGCGAACAGGTTGGAGTTGGCTGCGGTGAGGCTGTCACCGCTGGTGCGCGTGGCCGTCAAGCTGACGCCGGACTCGGCCGTGTCATAGGTGACGCCGGAGATGGTAACGCTGCTGGTACCGCCGGTGATCGTGCCGGTGGTGGTGCCGCCGAGGCTGCCGCTGCCGGTGTTGACGCTGAGCGAAACGCCCGTGTCCTGCGTCGTGACGACCGGGTTGCCGTAGGTGTCGGTGGATTTCACGGTCACGTTGAACGCCGTCCCTGCCACCTGGCTGGCGACGGTGTTGACGGTCAGCTTGGTCAGCGAATTCGCACTGACGGTGAAGGTGTTGGACGTGGCCGCCGTCAACGGGAAGCCACCGCTTTCCGTGGCGGTCAGGCTAACGCCGGATTCGGCGACATTGTACGTCACACCGGAGATGGTCTTCGAGCTGGTGCCGGACGTCATCGTGCCCGAGAGCGTGCCGCCCAGGCTCCCAGTACCAGTGGCCAGCGACAGGGTAACCAGCGAATCCACGAGCAGGTTGGAGTCGTTGCCGTATTGGTCTTGTGCCGTGACGGCCACATTGAAGGCCGTGCCTGCCGTCTGACCGGCGATGGTCGTGATGGCGAGTTTGCAGGCCGGTCCCGCGGTGACGTTAAACGAGTTCGAGTCTGCCGCGGTGAGGGTGTCTCCGCCGGTGGCGGTGGCGGTGAAGACGACGCCGTTCTCCTTGGTGTTCCAGATCACGCCGGAGATCGTGACGGAACTGGTCCCGGCCGTCATCGTGCCGGTCGTCGTTCCATCGTCCAGTGCGCCAGCGGTACCGGTCTTGACCGACAGCGTAATCGTCGTGTCCTGCGTGATGGTGGACGCGTTGCCGGCCGAGTCGGTGGCGTTGACGGTCACGCTGAAGGCCTCGCCGGCTTGCCGCGCGGTGACGGTGGTGACGGCCAGCTTGCTCGCCACACCTTCGATGACGTTGAATGTGTTCGAGTCGGCGGAGTTGAGCGTGTCACCACTGGTCCTGCTGGCGGTCAGCGAGACGCCACTCTCCTCGGTATCCCAGGTCACGCCAGAAATCGTAACGGTGCTCGTACCGGACGTGATGGTGCCGGTGGTGGTGCCACCGATCGCGCCGGTGCCGGTCTTCTTGGCGAGCGCCACGCCGGTATCTCCCGATACCGTCGTGCTGTTGCCATACTGATCGACGACGTTGAGCGTTACATCGAACGCGACACCGAGGCGCTGTTGGCTGATCGTCGCGACGGTCAGATCGTTCGCGCTGCCGGCGCCTACGGTGAACGTGTTGGACGTGCCGGCGGATAACACGTCACCGCTCGTGCGCGTGGCGGTGAGGCTGACACCGGTCTCCATCGTGTCGTAGGTCACGCCGGATACCGTCTTCGAGCTTGTCCCGCCGGTGATCGTTCCAGACGTGGTCCCGCCGAGTGTACCGGTGCCGGTGCCCACAGACAGGGTGACGGCGGTGTCCTGCGTTGTCACAACCGGATTGCCGCAGGAGTCGGTGGACTTCACGAGGACGTTGAAGGTCTCGCCGGCAGCCTGGTCAGCGATTGTCGAGATCGTCAGTTTGGACAGCGCGCCTGCGGAGACGGTGAACGACGCGGAATCCTCGGCCGTCAGCGAATCACCCCCGCTCGCGGTGGCTGTCAGGACGACGCCGCTTTCGGCTACGTCGTAGATGGTGCCCGAGATCGTCACGCTGCTGGTCCCGGCGGATATCGTACCGGTCGTGGTGCCGCTGACGGTGCCCGTACCCGTCTTGACCGTCAGCGTGATCAGCGTGTCGGCCGTGACGTTCGCCGCGTTGTCGTATTGGTCCGTCGAGCTTACGGTGACGTTGAACCCGGTGCCGGCCACCTGGCCGCCGATCGCGGTGACTGCCAGACGATCGGCTGTACCCTCCGTGACGTTGAACGCGCTGGAGTCGGCGGAGTTGAGCACGTCGCCGCTTGTTCTCGCCACAGTCAGCTCAACACCATTCTCCTTGGTGTTGTAGGTGACGCCGGAGATGGTGACGCTGCCGGTGCCCGATGTGATCGTGCCGGTCGTGGTCCCGCCGAGTGTACCGGTGCCGGTCTTCTTGGTCAGCGAAACGCCGGTGTTTTGTGAGACGGTGGCGTTGTTGCCATTCGCGTCCTTGACATAGACCGTTACGCTGAACGCGACACCGGCTCCCTGCGTTCCGATCGTCTGGAAGGCGAGGTCGGTGGCCGCGCCGGAACTGACGGCGAAGGCGTTGGAGTCAGCGGACGACAGGCTGTCGCCGCTGGTTCTGGTGGCGGTCAGTACGACGCCGGACTCGGCGGTGTCATAGGTGACGCCGGAGATCGTGACGGTGTTGGTCCCGCTCGTGATGGTGCCGGAGACCGTGCCGCCGAGGATGCCGGTGCCGGTCTTCAGGCTGAGCGTTACGCCCGTATTCTGCGTAACGCTTGCTGATGTACCGAAGACATCCTTCGCGTTTATGACCACGTCAAAGGCGACGCCCGCCGCTTGACCACTAATGGTGCCGACGGACAGGGTAGTTGCCAGGCCGGTCTCTGCTGCAAGGTACGTGTAGTCGTTGTACTGCCAACTGCTGCCTATGTACGAATTCAGTCGGACGTAGACCGTGCTGCCGTCGCTGGGCAGGCCGGTTACGGTGGCGGACTGCGTTGTTCCGGTGGACTGGTTGTAGATGTCGGTGCCGCCGGCAGTGGTGCCGACCCACAGGCGGTACTGTGTTACGCCCGAGCCGGCACCCCACTGGAAGGTGTAGGAAGCGCCGGTAAGCCTGTCGCCGCTATTGGCGGGCGTTGTCATCTGGGCCGGAGCCGTGGCGACGTCAAACGTATTGGAATCGGCCGCGGTGAGCGAATCGCCGCCGCTGGCGGTGGCGGTCAGCACGACGCCCGTCTCGTACGTGTCGTACGTAACACCCGAGATCGTCACCGAGCTGGTGCCGCTCGAGACCGTGCCTGTGGTCGTGCCGCCGAGTGTGCCCGTGCCAGTCTTCACGGTCAGGGTTACGGTCGTGTCCTGCGTGGTGTTCGCCGCAGTGTCCGTGCCGTCGAGGACGTTGACGACGACGTCGAAGGGCACGTCCTTGCCCTGGTTGGAAATGGTCGTGAAGGACAGTTTGGTGGGTGTGCGGTCTATGACCTCGAAGGCGTTCGAGTCGGCGGCCGTCAGCGCGTCGCCGCCGCTGGCCGTGGCGGTAAGCACCACGCCGGTTTCGGCGGTGTCGTAGGTCACGCCCGAGATCGTC
>JAFGQA010000297.1 GCA_016935885.1 Phycisphaerae bacterium
AGGGAAAACAGCGGTTCGGAAACGCCGTTCCTGACCGTGAAAACCACCGGCGAGACGCCGGTGCCACAGTTTTGCCACAGGCTGCTAAACGGCCAGGGGCCCGCTGGCAGCCGGTGCACGGGGGAACACCGGGACTGCCGAGCGATTCGGCAAGATTAACCGAACTCAAAAGGGGCATGGAGCCGGCAGTGCTCCTGCTGGCAGAAGCGGTCGGTCATGCCCGCGATGTAGTCGCAGATGACCCGGTGACGGCCCTGGTCTTGAATGCGGGCCCCGAAGCGTTGAGGCAGAAGCTCGGGCTCGGCAAGGTAGGCCTCGAAGATCTGGCGGATCAGCCGCCGGGCCTTCGAGTCCATCCTGACCACGCGATGGTTGCCATACACGGATTCCGCCAGTAGGGCCTGTAGCTCCTCGATGCCTGTGCGGACCTTGTCGGAGAAGGCGACAAGCTCCGTGTTGTTGCGGCGGACGGCGTTGGGGTCGGCGGCGTGTGCCGCGTCCAGCCGGCGACGGCTCTCGGCGACGGCGTCTTCAGCGAGTCGCCTGGCGATGTTGTCCAGGATCGGCCGGCGGATGGCATGGACGGGTCCCGATGCGTGTTTTTCTCGGACTGGCTGAGCGGCCTCGCGCCATACGGCGCAGCAGCTCAAGGCCTCCTCGGTTAAGCCACACTCGACCAGCCCGTCTTCGATGTCGTGAAGCGTATAGGCAATCGTGTCGGCGAGACTGACGACTTGACCCTCCAGTGGCGGCATGGGGCCGGCGTCCAGGAGGAGGCGGGCCTGCTCGTCGATCGCCGCGCTCGGGTCTGGCCTGTCATGGAGCGTGTGATGCTTGATGAGCGATTCACGGACTTCGAAGGTGAGGTTCAAGCCGCGAAACGGGGGGTAGGGATGCTCAAGGTAGTCCACGACGCGCAGTGATTGGATGTTGTGTTCGAAGCCGCCGTGGTCTTTCATCAGGGCCGCCAGGGCGGCCTCTCCAGCGTGCCCGAAGGGGGGATGGCCCAGGTCGTGGGCCAGTGCGATGGCGCATGCGAGGCGGGCGTTAAGACCAAGCGGCCGGGCGAGGCGCTGGGCCTGGGCAGCGACCTCAATCGTGTGGGTCAAGCGGGTCCGAAAATGATCCCCGCTTTCGGTCACGAAGACCTGTGTCTTGTGCATGAGCCGCCGGAAAGCCATGCAGTTGAGGATGCGCGAGCGATCCAGCTCGAAGGGCGATTCGTCGGCAGGCAGTGTCTCCGGATGGACGCGTCCTCGCGAGGCCTGGTCGGCTACGGCGTAGGGAGCCAGCCCGGATTGCCGATTGGGAATTGGGGATTGGGGATTCGAGCCCGTCATGTTGATGGTTCGTTCCGGTTTGGCGGGATGCCCAGCTTCACGCAGACTTCGCGCAGGGCTTCGTACGTCCTCCGCAGGGACTCGGGAACGACGCGGACGTCGCCGAGGACCGCCATGAAATTCGTGTCGCCGGTCCAGCGGGGCACGACGTGCACGTGGAGATGTCCCGGGAGGCCCGCGCCCGCGCAGAGGCCGAGGTTGATGCCGATGTTGAATCCGTTGGGATGCACGGCATGGCCCAGAACCGCCTTGGCGTCGCGGGTCTGGCGCCACAGGTCGCTGAACGTTTCCTCATCGAGATCGGCGAGGTCTTCCTTGTGCCCGTATGGGGAGATGAGGAGATGGCCGTTTGTGTAGGGGAACCGGTTCATCACGACGAGGGCGTGCCGTGTCCGCCACAGCACGTGGTTGGCGGCATCCTTCTCCGGGCTGTCACGATAGCTGCACAGGAAACAACCTTCCTTGTCTTCGTCGGCCAGCGAGCGGATGTACTCCATTCGCCAGGGCGCCCAGAGGTTCTCGTGGAACTCGCTCATGCCGGTGTCAATGTATCAAGACTCGGGAAAGGATACCAGTCGCGCGCGGACGGGTGGCACTGGCAGCTTGCCTGCCAGTGTGCACGCCCCATGCTCCCACCGGAGAGACCGCACGGGCGGGCAAGCCCCCCGTGGCACCCGGAATCGAATGCCGCCGGAAGTATCATGGACCCTGCGTTGATGCGGCGCGATCATGGACCCGGGACGCGCGTTCACCCGTTTGCGACGGTACCGCCGCTGCTGAGGGGCGTCGATTCGCGTGGCGGCGGGAGCCTCGTGCGAAGCTGTTGCAGGACCGACACGACGTGCTTGCGGTCCTGGTGGGCCTTGAACGCGCCCTGAAGGCGACAAGGGCCGAACAGGTCCACGGGCTCGTTGACGTACGTCGTCGGGACAAGGTCCGACGATTCGATCCGTCCCACGATGGTCTTGCCGTCACGAGATCTGCTGAAATAGACAAAGCCCGCCCCCTCGTAGGCGATGACGCTGGGGCCTGTGATCAGGCAATACAGGATGGTGGCGTTCGTCTGTGAACTCTCGGCATAGGTCGTGCCGGGAACGGGCCGCCAGAACATGTTGATGTGGATGAGTTGCGACATCCAGATCCCGTCCCCGTTCCGGTGGCCCGGCGCCTCAGTGGCCGGCGCCGAGGTTGTCGTGGTCGGATCGTCAGGCAATTCAACGGCCAGTGGCGTGGCGGGGATTTCAAAGACAATGTCCCAGTTGTTGTGGGCGTTGACGGCGAAGGACCCGGGATCAAACTGCTCACTGAAGCATTCCGTGCCTGGCGGATTCTTGAAGGACAGAATGTCGAAGCGGGTCTCGGTCTTGCGGCAGGCGCTCGCGCACGGGAGCAAGACCGCGCCTGCCAGGACCGCTGCGACGGCAGCACGGATGGCCCGGCGCGTCCGTGGCGCAGGCGAGAGGGCGTGTTTGGCGTGCCCTGCGGAGGACCTGCCAAGGCTGCATCCTGAAACCCTTGCTGCACCGTCGTACAGGCGGCGGACGTGCGGGCGCGCCGCTCGTGACACCACCGGCGAGACGCCGGGGCCACATGTTTCTTCGCGAGACGCGAAGATTCCAATCGTCAGTAGTACAGGGGTCCGACCACGCGCTCGAACCACGTACGGCGCGACGCATGCACCACGGCCTCTGGATATGTGCTCAAGAGTCATTGCCATCGAGGAGTGCGGTGCTGTTGTTGGATGCACGTAGAGGCGAAGACTCGATGTCGAGGAGCGTGAGCGCGTCTCGCTCGACGATGGCGGCGAGATGCGGCCTGGGTACGGTCGGCAGGTTCGTGCCGGTGACGAGCTGGTTGATGCGGTAGATAGACTCGATGGCAGAGGTCGCTGAGGTGTGGGGGAAGTCACTGCCAAAGAGCAGCTTGTCCATGACGCCGTATTGGTACGCGGAGAGCAACGCGTTGTATGCGTGCCAGGGTCGATGCAGCAGGGAACTGATATCCGCAAAGACATTGGGATGCTTCCCCAGAAGGACCACGCACTCCTCGATCCAGGGATAGCCCATGTGTGCAATCACCACCTTCAGGTCGGGCAATTCGCGGGCCACCTCGTCAAGGAGGGCTGGGCGGGCAAAGTCCATCTTGCTGGCAACGCTGAACCGGAGGCCCGGGTGAAGAAAGACAGGCATCTTTAATCGGGCGGCCTCGGCGAAGACCTGCATGGCACGGCTGTCGGCAGGGTGGAAATCCTGGGCCGCGGGTGAGGCGGTGATGGCCTTCATGCCGAGTTCGTCGTGGGCCAGGCGGATGTCGTCGAGCGCCTCGGACAGACTTGTGGGATCGATGCCGGCGCAACCGATGAGCTTGTCCGGGTGCTGGCGGACGTAATCGGACACGAAGGTGCTGGGGATCTCGGCGCCTAGATAGCGGCTCTTGAAACCGAGGACGAAGCTCCTGTCCACGGGTTCGCTGGCGAGGAGGTGTTGCTCGGTCGAGGCGTCGGGCAAACCGGCCTTACACATCGGCGAAACCGGGCCGTGGCGGCAGCTGGCATTCGGCCAGATGCTGCCGAGTTCCTCCGCGGATTGCCAAACGTGGGTGTGACAGTCAACGATCACGGTGAACCGATGTCCCATCGTCGGCGGATTCCCCGCCAGGACACGACGGTCTGCCGACAGACCGAAGCATCGTTCCCCTGGCGGGCCTTGTCAGGACGTAGGGGACACAATCTACTGCAATCCGCGAAAAGCGGTCAAGGGCCGGCGTCCTGGGTGGTCATCACGGGCAGGGCAATCGCGAGGTCGGCGCGTGGCACTGGCAGATTGCCTGCCAGTGTGCATGCCCCATGCGCCCTCCGGAGAGACCGCCCGTGCGGCTTGTCCGCCCGTGCGGTCTTTCTGCTACTCTGAGAATAGAATTCACGGCCCACCGTCGCTCGTTTTATGGGATGATGATCCGCCGCGAGGGCGGCCCATTTTCATCCATGATGGTGAGCGACGCGACCATGATACCTGGTGCGAGAATCCCTTCTCGCACCCACTACCGGCGGCAGTCTTTCCCACACCTCGACACAAGGGGCCGAGAAGGGATTCTCGGCCCAGCGTCGTCTTTACGTACGGAGATGACGGTCCCCCGCCACCGGTGCCCCGTCACCGGTCCCGCGTCCCCCGTCCCCCGTCACGCTCCCACCGAGACTCCGCAGCCTGTCGGAAAAGCCCCCAAAAGCCGGGGGTCTGGAACGTAGAATAAGGAGTTACGAGAATCACAACAATCGTAACCTTATGAACGCAATTTCCGTTCCACCTTTTCCGACAGGCTGTCCGGTCTTGGGAACCGTTGACAATCGGCTGAGACGTGGATACCGTCCCCCTCCGTCGATCGGAGGTCACCCATTGTTCGCATCCGCCGGTGAGGCTCTCAAGTATCTTTCGGATCGGGACATAGCGATGGTAGACCTGAAGGTCGCCGGCGTCGCTGGTCAGTGGATGCACATCACCATCCCCGCGAGGAACTTTACGCAGCAGCCCTTCGAAGAGGGGATTGGCTATGACGGCTCGTCTGGATCGGGCTTCAGCACCGTCGAGAGCGGAGACGTTGCCGCCAAGCCGGAGCCGGCCACCGCCTTCCTGGATCCCTTTTGGGAGAAGCCGACGATCAGTTTCATCTGCAACACCGTGACGGCGGACACGAAGGCCCCGCTTCCCAGTGATCCACGGACCATCGCCACACAGGCCGTCGCCCACATGGAACGGTCTGGCGTGGCCGACGCAGCGATGATGGGGCCGGAGTTCGAGTTTTACGTGTTCGACCGCCTGGAGGCGAACATCACTCCATACGAGACCGTCGTCAGGATCCAATGCGGAGAGGTTGAGCCGGACGGGGTCTCGCCGGCGATCAGGCCGAACCGGGGCTACCTCGCCTTGCCGCCGGCCGATCGGCTACACAACGTGCGCAGCGAAATAGCACTGATCCTGCAAGAGATGGGCATTGCCGTGCGGTATCACCACCACGAAGTTGGGGCGCCGGGGCAGTGCGAGATCGAGGTCGATTTGGCCCCGCTGGTGGAGGCGGCCGATCGGACGATGCTGATCAAGTACGTCGTCAAGAACGTGGCCCGGCGTCACGGCAAGATCGCGACATTCATGCCGAAGCCCGTCTTCGGCGAGGCCGGCAACGGCATGCACGTACACCAGAAGCTCGACAAAGGCGGCGAGCCCCTGTTCTACGACGCGAAGGAGAGGAACTACGCCAACCTGAGTGACTTGGCCTTGCACTACATCGGCGGCCTGCTCCAACATGGCTGCGCGCTGGCGGGCTTGACCAACCCGTCCACCAATTCGTTTAAGCGGCTGGAGGCGGGTCACGAGGCACCGGTGAATCTGTTTTTCTCACTGGCCAACCGCTCCGCGGCGATTCGCGTACCCAAGTACGCCGTCAAGCCGAAAGACAAGCGGATCGAATACAGGCCGCCTGATTTCACCTGCAATGTCTATCTGGCGTTGGCCGGCATGTTGATGGCCGGACTGGACGGCATCCAGTCGAAGACCGACGTGGCGGCGCATCATTTCGGCCCGTTTGACGTGGACATTGCCAAACAGGACGAGGCATTCCTGAGCAAGATCATCCCGCTGCCGCGTTCCTTGTACGATGCGATGGAGGCATTGGGCAGGGACCACGAGTTCCTGCTCGACGGCGAGGTCTTTTCGGAGGCGTTTATCAAGAACTGGATCGACACCAAACGCCGAGACGAGACCGACGAGATCGCTATCTACCCGCATCCGCGCGAGTATCATCTCTACATGGATGTGTAAGGCGTGCTTCTACCGCTGAAGCGGCGGGCCGCCCGCCCTGATGATGCCAGGATCAAGGGGGGCGAACTCCTAATCGGCAATCGGGAGGTGGAATCCGTACGACAGCTTCCTTCCGATTGCCGATCGCCGATCGCCCACGTAAACTCGTGGTTTAGTGCGACCACAGGAGACGAAAGGAACCATGCCGTTGAAGTTCAAGCCGTTTCACGAGATGACGCCGGAGGACTATGACAGCATAGGCCTCAAGTGCGGGTTGGAGGTTCACCAGCAGCTTCTGACTGAGCGCAAGCTGTTCTGCCGTTGTCCCGCCGGGCGGTACACCTGCGACTACGACGCCGAGGTCTTGCGGCACATGCGGCCGACGTTGTCGGAACTCGGCGAGTACGACGGCACGGCGCTGATGGAGAAAAAGACGAAGAAGAACATCTACTACCGCATCCACCACGACACGGTCTGCACCTACGAGTTCGACGACACGCCGCCGTTTTTCCCCGATGAAACGGCACTTGATATCTCGCTGGAGATCTCGCTGCTGTGCAATCTGAACATGGTCAGCGAGATACACATTGCGCGGAAACAGTACCTCGACGGATCGATTCCGACCGGCTTTCAGCGCACGGCGATTCTGGGCGTTGACGGTTGGATACCATATCCGCAGAAGCGTCGCAGGTTTCAGCCTGAGCGGCTTGGTGAAACCGACCGCAAGGTCGGTATCCGCCAGCTCTCGTTGGAGGAGGACGCCTGCCGGGAGGTGTCGGACGTTGGTCACGACCGGGTCTACCTGACGGATCGTCTGGGCATGCCGCTGGTCGAGATCGTGACTGAGCCCGACATGCGGACGCCGCAGGAGATCGCCGAGGTTTGTCAACTCATCCGCATGCTCTGCCGCAGCACGGGCAAGGTCCGTACCGGCTACGGCGCGGCCCGGGAAGACGTCAACGTCAGTGTCCGTGGTGGGACGCGGGTGGAGGTCAAGGGCGTGCCGCAGATCACCAGGATTCCGCTGTTGGTGTACAACGAGGCAAGGCGGCAATGGTCGCTGCTTCAGATACGCGATCTGCTGAAACAGCGAGGCGTCACGGAGAAGACGTTCAAGTCGTGGTCGCGCGACGTGACGCGGAGCATGGCGAAGACGATTTATCAGCCCGTGCGCGACGCCGTGGAAGCGGGGCTGCGCGCCAAGTGTGTTCTCCTGAGGGGTTTTGCAGGGGTTCTGAACCTGACGACGCAGGAACACACGACATTCGCCAAGGAGTTCTCCGACCGGGTTCGCGTGATCGCCTGCCTCACACAACTGCCCAACATCGTCCATTCGGATATGGAGTCAGATTCGCTGACCGCGATGGACTGGAAGGGACTTCGTAAGCGCCTGCGGGCAGAAGAACGGGACGCGCTGGTCCTAGTTTGGGGAAGCGAGGAGGACACGCGAACGGCCTGTAATGAGATTGCCATCCGTGGACGGGAGGCGACGCAGGGCATCCCGAACGATACGCGCCAGGCCTTGAAGGATGGCACGAACGGTTTCGAGCGCGTGTTGCCTGGAGCAGACCGGATGTATCCAGACACGGACCTGCCGCCGATGGCCATTCCGGAGAGCCGGCTGGAGAGGGTCAGGGCACGATTGCCGATGCCTGTTTGGGATCGGGAAGCCCGGTACCGGGAGATGGGCCTGCCGGACGACGTGATTGGGCCGCTCTGCATCTCTCGGAGGGTTGCTGTGTTTGACCGGCTCGTGGACGAACTGAAGGTGAATCCGACGTTTGCCGCCGTGATCCTGGTGCAACGGTTCAAGGCGCTGCGGCGCGAGGGGCTGCATCCCGAGGCGCTCAGCGATGATGAGATCCAGGAGGTGTTCGAGGCATACTCTGATGGCCGGCTGGCTCGGGAGGGTGTCATCGAGGTTCTTGCCCAGGTACTTCAAGAAAGGACCGAGATCGCCGCACCTCGCGTGGCCTCCGTGCTGAAGGCGATTAGAGGTACACATATGGACGACGGCGAGATCGAAGCCCGGATCGCAGCGGCAATCAACAGCGTGGACGATTCACGGTTCGCAACCACGTTGAAGAAGGGTCGCTACTTGATGGGCGTGTTGATGAGAGACATGGTCGGCCGGGCCGAAGGCCGCCGCATCGCGGAGATGCTTTACAGAAGCTGTCAGCTATCTGCCGTGGGCCCTCGGCAAAGACGCGGGGGCCAGCAAGTTGGCCCGTGCCACCCCAACACATGAGAATCAACGACTGTAAACTGACATGAACGATGATGCACTGAAGGGCTACCGGGGTGTCGCTAGGGCCGTGCTAGAGAGGCACGAAGTCGGTATATGGAGCGACGTGGAAATCGAGTCCGGACACGGCCGGTTCAAGGGTATCATCCTGCCGCGTAGCGAGACCGCCGACGACAAGCACATCGTCCTGAAGCTTGCCAGCGGCTACAACGTGGGGATTGCCGCGGCAACGATCACGATGATCGCGCAGAGAGGGCGGCGCGAGGCGCACTACAAGATTCCAGAGAAGGAGTTCCCGACCGATCCGGCGAAGCCGAACATCATTCTGTTTGGCACAGGTGGGACGATTGCCAGCCGGTTGGACTACCGGACCGGTGCGGTCATCCCCGCATTCTCGCCGGGCGAGTTGTACGGTTCGGTGCCGGAGTTGGCTGATATCTGCAACCTGCGGACGGAGAAGCTGTACGGCGTCTTCAGCGAGAACATGGGGCCCGAGCAGTACATCCGACTGGCGAAGCGGATCGGCGAGGAGATCGCCGCCGGTGTGGACGGCATCGTCATCGGCCATGGCACCGACACGATGCACCATACGTCAGCCATCATCAGCTTCATGGTCCAGGATTCGCCCGTGCCGATTGTGATGGTCGGCTCCCAGCGGTCCTCCGACCGGCCGTCATCTGACGCGGCCATCAATTTGATCAACGCTGTTAAGGCGGCGGCAGAATGTAACATCGCGGAGACCCAGGTGTGCATGTTCGGCCCGACCTCCGATCAATACTGCTTGCTGCACCGTGGCACGCGCGTCCGGAAGATGCACTCGAGCTACCGGTCGACATTTCGCACGATTGGTGACATTCCACTTGCCATGATCGATCCACAGAAGATCACGTACTTGCGTGAGGACTACAAGCCGCGCCGGACAGATCGGGAGGTGAAGATCAACACCGCCTTCGAGGAGAAAGTAACAATCTTGTACTACTACCCGAACATGATGCCGGACATCGTTGATGCCATTATCGAGAGGGGCTATCGCGGCATCGTCATTGCCGGCACGGGCCTGGGCCATGTCAACAAGCCGCTGTACCCAGCCCTGAAGCGTGCCGCCGATGCGGGTGTGCACGTCTACATGACGGTGCAGACAATATGGGGCTATGTGCAGATGTATGTTTATGAGACCGGCCGGGAGATGATGGAACTTGGCGTTGTGCCGGCGGCCAACATGCTGCCGGAGGTAGCCTACGTGAAGCTGTGCTGGGCACTTGGTCAGACGGACGACCACGACGAAGTGAAGCGGATCATGTTGACGCCGGTCTGCGACGAGATCACCGATCGAGAGCCGTACAACGGTTACCTGATCTTCCAGGGGGCCATCCCGGAGGTGCAGGAGTTCCTGCGAAGCATCAAGCGGTAGGCAAACATGGGCTGGGCGACGCACTACATTGAGTTTCCAGACCTTTTTCACAGCATATGGCTGTGACATTACGGCATGGGGGACCTACGATCTATTCGTGGGGAAGCTGCTGGATGGCGTATGCATGAAGTGTGGTAGCGCGTAGCGGAGTGGCCCAATGAAGTATGCCAACTATGTCAACCTGATGATGCTCATTCTCCTGGTGTCCTGCAGCCACGATGGGGTCCAGAACGTACCTAAGAGTACCGAGTCTGATTCTCTCGGCGATGAACTTCCAGAATTCCGCCTTTTTTCTCCTGAGCCTCGATTCTCTTTTCCGGAACTGAAGTACCAGATAGTATCGCGCGGGGCCGTTTACTTGCTCGCTCAGAACGAGCTGTGCTATCGCGGGGGACAGGAGTTGATGGGCCTTCACGGCCGGAGCTTCACTCTTGGACCGTGTCTTCCTTGCGGTGACACTCACGCGAAGCACGAGAGAAAGCGGTTTTACGTCAGTCACGTTGGCTTGTTGTCGGCAAGGAAGGACGGGCAGAGTGAGGAAGTTGCCGCGGTACCCCCGGCCTCGGACGAGGGACTGCGGGACTTCTGCGCCGAAGTGGAGAACGGGCTGAAGACAAGGCGCGATCAGGACGATTACACGCGAGAGTCCCTCATAGCCGTGTACCTGGCGAGAGACCCAATGGGCGGCGGCAAACTCATTAGGCTCCTCTTCAGCACCAAGGTCATCCCGGGAGAACCCGGAAGGCTGAGATCAACTTGCGTGTCAGCTTCGTTCGTAACGCTGGATGAACAAGCCTCGGGAACCGGCAGGAGAATGGAGCGCCCAGGGATTCATTACGACCGAGACGCGCATCCAGTCAGTCCTGCAACCGGGAATCGCGGCAGTACCGCAGCGCCGGAGCCACCGCCTACGAGCACGACGATGCCAAACGGATGACCAGACTGACCGGCCTGGATCAGCGACCACCGGCAGAGCCGGTTGTATGAGGAAGGTCCCTGAAAGGGGCCAGCGGTCGAACCCGCCCCGAATGGGGCGGAGGCGACAGGTGTCACGGCGGTGACACTTCCGTCGCTTCGGGGCGGGGGTGGCCCGGTGGCCCGGTCACCGGGGGCTCCGCTGTGCTCCACCCCCGGCTACGATCCCCGGCCCCGTTGGGGCCGAAGCGGACCCGCACCCCGCTGACCCGCTGACCCGCACCCTGCGGACACGCACTCTGCGGACAAGCACTCTGCAGAGACGCACTCTGCAGAAACGCGTTCTGCGGACACACGTTCTGCGGACGCGCACCCCAGCCGCGCGGCGCACGCCACAAAACGCTGAAACGGCAGAGCCTTGTCGAGTCTCACCGCCAGAGGCGGTGGTTTGTTGATACAATCAAAACCTGCCGTGCTCCCTTGCGGGCCAGGACCTCCAGTTGGTCTTGCACGACCTCCTCGGCCCCTTCGGCCGAATCCGGGTTGTTGACCTTGACCTTCCGTCGCTTCTGCGTTTTAGTAGCCATCGGGCACCTCCTGTGGAAAAAGGGCTTTTGTTTTCTCCCAGAAGGATGCCCCCTCCTTTTCAATTTTTCAATTTCCACAAGATTCCACCCTACCTCGTCGAGGTTGGTGATATTGTCTTGTGCAAAGTAAGCGGAAATGAGTACCTTCACTTGGTGAAAGCGATCCAGGGAAGACGCTTTCAGATTGGCAACAACCGCGGCCGCATCAACGGCTGGATCACGGGGACATCAATCTACGGGAAATGTGTCAAGATCGAGTAGCACGGCGCGTGTACGGGTAAGCGGCGTCACGAGCAGCGCGGAAGGTCAGCCGTGGAAGCACGGTCAATCGCTTGCCCTGGGGGCAGGCTTCGCCGCCGACTGTGGCTGCCCTTATACGTGTCACGCCGCTAGTACGGCGTTTCACAAATAGAACGACTGTACGCTCTGCCGAGAATCCTTTCTCGGCACCCGCTTCAGGACCGAGAAGGGATTCTCGGTCCAGCAATCGTAGTCGCGTTTCCTGTGAAACGCGGTACTAGGAACGCGTGGGGACCCTTGCCAAAGCGCAGTGCGTCCAGCAGCGCGGCCTGTGCCGAGGGGTCCAACGCGAATGAGAGATCATCGACGAAGCCCAGCTTGGTGAGTATGGTGGCGGGCCGGAATGACTGCGGCCAGGGACGCTGCCAAGTGTGACTCGGCAAGAGCAGAGCCGGGCCGCGGATGACGGTCCAGGCATCGGAGCACTCGCCAGGGCCGATCCTCACGTCGCGGATTGACCCTCAACAGTTCGCGCTCATTGAGATCACGGTGCTTCGTCGATAGAAACCTCAAGTGGGTAGCTTCTTGCCCAACCACAGGCCCTACACGCAATCTGCGCGACGTTTGGATTTGGATCGTTCGGCCCATGACGTGGCGGAAAGTGCTATGTGTCGTTGTCCTGGTTCTGCCAGCAGCGGGTGGTTCGGCGCTCTCGCTCCACGCGACGCGCTATGGCATCGGCGTTAACGCCGATGCCGTGTACTACGTGAGTTCCGCCCGCGAACTCGCCGCCGGCAACGGTCTGACGGTCCCGTGGGGCTTCTCCAGGGCACAGCCGCTGACCCGTTGGCCGCCGCTCTATCCCGGAGCGCTGGCCGGCCTTGAGCGGCTTGGCCTCGAACCCCTCATTGCTGCGCGGTGGCTGAACGCCCTGTTGTTCGGCGGCACAATCCTGCTCTTTTCCATCATCGTGCGCCGCGCCACGGGCTCGCTGTGGCTTGCCTCGTGCGGGGCGGCGCTGCTGGCGACCAGCCTCGATTTGCTCGCCATCCACACCATGGCATGGTCGGAACCGCTGTTTCTGTTCCTGACGCTCGCCGCATTCTGGTTTGTGGCGATCCACGGGACAACGCGGCGCCTTTCGGCGCTTGTCATCGCGTCGAGTCTACTCGCATCGGCGCTGCTCACGCGTTACGCAGGTGGTGCGGTCGTCCTCGCGGGCGTGCTGAGCCTCTGGTGGGGAATGGGAAGTCGTCGTGACAGGTTGCTTCGATCCGCCACAGCCGTGACGCTGGCGAGTCTCCCCATGATCCTTTGGATGGCCAGGAACAGGAGTATCGGCCTGCCGGTTGCCGGAAGGCACATTGTCTGGCTTCCCTGTTCGGCCGAGAACATGCTGGCGGGATGCCGAATCATCGCCGATTGGATGTTCCCCTGTATCCTCCCCCGCACGCCCCCTGGGAACGTGAGCAGCCTCGTCCTGACGCTCCTCGTGGCAATCATCTTCGCCGTGGGGACCGTTTGGGCGCGTCGATCTTCAGCATTTCGAGAGACCGAACACCCAGCCAGTCAACGAGCCCACTTGTGTTGGATCTCAGGTTTGTTTCTGTTGGTCTATCCATTGTCCATGATTCTGGCCGTATCGCTGGCCGATCCTGCGATCAACTTCGGCGGCTACCGCTTGATGCAGATGATGCTCATCCCGGGGCTCCTGCTTGCGTTGCTCGGCGGCCATGCTTTGTGGGAGTACGCGGGCCGCAACAGGGTCCTTGCCATTGGCGCGACGGCCGTGTGCCTGGGCGTCCTGGTGGTCCGTGCTCCCCGAGCCGTTGACCACAGCATCCAATTGCCGAAGACGTCCGGATTCGCGGGACCGGGCTTCCACGATGCCAAGTGGCGCGGCTCACCCACGATCGAGGCGGTCAAGGCGTTGGAGCCCTCGGTGCCACTTTAGCGATTGTCAACAAATAACCTAAAGCGAAAGGGGCTGCTGCGACGATACGGCTATTATGCCCGACGTCGCAGTGATCCGCGAGA
>JAFGQA010000298.1 GCA_016935885.1 Phycisphaerae bacterium
AGAATCCCTTCTCGGTCCTGAAGCCGGTGCCGAGAAAGGATTCTCGGCAGAGCGTACAGTCGTTCTACTTGTGAAACGCCGTACTAGCCGCCGGACGTGTGATGGGTTAGGACATCGAAGAACAGCCTCGCCACAATCTCATTCCCTTGAGCGCTGAGATGGTTGCAATTGAAGTAGTTCTCCGGATCCGCTCGTAGCACGGCGTCCTCGGAAGCCACATCTACGAGGATTGCCCCTTGATTGGCCGCAGCTAGCCTAAGCCGCTCGTTCAGTTTCGTCACGTAAACGTTGGCGTTGACAGCCTGGGCTGGCAGGAGAATGTCCAACAGTAGCGGGTCGCAATTCAGGCTGCCCTCCGGCAGGAAGTAGTACGTCGCGACGAAGACCTCCAGGCCGGCCTCCGTTCCGATGCGAATCGCCTCTTCGATGTTCGCCTGGATCTTGTCCAACTTCTCGGTCAGTTGCGCTGAATAGGGATACACCGAACTGTCCGGCGAGAAGAACAGCAACGGATCCCGGTCCTTTATGAAGTCGGTCGTGTCGTTGCCGCCCTCCCAAAGGAACAGCACCTCGGCGTTCGGGAAGATCTGCCGGGAGATCAAGGACCGCAACCGCCCAACGCCCTCGTCCGAGGTTTCACCGCCCTTGCCCTCGTTGGAGAAAGCGGCCGGAGCCTCGCCCAGCAAGTCCTGGAGAAACTCGACGTAGTCCCGTTCAGACGGTCCTCTCGTGGCCGAGTCTCCAAACGCCACGTAGCGGACTGCGGGGTCCGGCAGCCTGAAGTCCATGTCGCCCCCACAGCCGCAGAGGCTGGCGTACGAAGCCGCGCCGAGAACGAACACACCCAACAACTTCCGGTTCATCAAGAACATCCTATGGCTCCTATCAATCTCGCTGAGGACGACGGACAAAGCTGATCGCGGCCGGTCCTCCGCTTCTCACCTATCGGAACGATGGGCCGGATACTCGCGAGCAGCTTGTTTTTCTATTCTAGCCTAGTACCCGCTGTTCCCGGCATTGTTCAACGATTCTTTCTGAGCCACAACGACGTGTCAAAGGGAATCAGTTCGCTTAACATTGTTGATGGCTCGCTAAATCTCCTCGCGGTGCCCCTCGCGCATTGCCTTCACCATCTCGACTTCGAGCCGGCCCGCTTCTTGATTCTTCATCATGACCACACCCGTAAAAACACACAAAGCGGCTCTTCACGGGTCAAGAGCCGCTTTGCGTGGCACTCCACATCTGTCCGTCTTCATCAGGTTCGGCGTCGGTAGTAGTGGTGCCGTCGGCGTTTCAGGTGGCCCAAGCCCATCCACGCGAGCGGCAACATCGCGGAAACGGTCGCGCCGCCGAATCCAAAGCCGCACAATCCGAACGGAACCGGCGTCGGAGCTGGCGTCCCGGGATCGCCGATCCCGTCCGCATCGTCATCGGCTTGGTCGGTGCCGTGTATCACGGGGTAGTCGTCCGGGCAATCGGCTACATCGTCACCGCCGGAGTGCGGGTTGGCTTCGCTGCAACCACAGTCGCCGGGCTCAGTCTTGTTCGGATCGTTCGGACAGCCATCGTTACAATCCGGCAGGCCGTCGCCGTCTGAGTCGACGTCGCTCACACCGCAGCCACAGTCGCCCGATTCGGTCTTATCAGGATCATTCGGACAGCCCTCGTTACAGTCGGGTGTACCATCTCCGTCAGTGTCATCGTCCGGTACACCGCAACCGCAGTCGCCGGGGAATGTCTTGTTCGGGTCGTTCGGGCAGTCATCATTGCAGTCAGGTGTCCCGTCGCCGTCTGAATCTGCATCGGACACACCGCAGCCGCACGTGCCGGCTTCGGTCTTGCTCGGATCGTTCGGACAGTCGTCGCACGGGTCGATTCTGCCGTCGCCATCCGAGTCTGTTTGGCACTCGTCCGGGAGGTCGTTGCCGTCACAATCCTCCGAGGTGCCGTCGGCGATATCCTGATCGTCCGGCACGCCGTTGTCGTTGCAGTCCGTGTTGGGCATCACGAGGACGGTGATGGTCACGTTGTTGGCGTTGTACGTCACGTCGTACTCGCCTGGGCCAGTGACCGTGGCGAACTGGCCGGTGACGGTGTTCGCCGTCAGGATCGTGAACCGATCGCCGACCTGCGGCAAGTAGCCGTCAATTGGCTCGACGTGCAATTCGCCGTCGAGGGTCGCCGTACCTGTGACGTGCAGCCGGTCATACTCGGTGTCCTGCGTCGTGCCGGCCAGCTCTATGAACAGGGTCCCGGTGGCGCCCTGGACGTAGTCCGAGGCGCTCGCGGACAGCCAGTCGTCGATCTCGAGCTTGCCGACGGTGTTGCCCGGGGAGACCGTGCCGCTGGCGTTGTCAACGTCCCCGCTGACGACGCCATCGCCTGTAAGGCTGCCACCCTGGAGATCGAGCGGAGCGCCGTACGCTGTGACGCGACCGTTGGCGATGATCTTCCCAGCAACCTGCGTGAAGTGCTCAGCCTTGATCGATAGCCAGCAGTCTGGATCGGCGATCATTACGCCGTCATTCGTGATGTCCGTCTCATTCGGATTGACGGCCATTGGGTGGCCGGGGTAGTCGGCCCAGACGGTTCCGTGGTTGATCATCGCTACCTCAATCTTGCCCGTACCGCGTATGGTGTGCCCGGCCTCGTTGGTCAGCATCTTTCCGGTGTCGCTGTAGATCCTGGACCGGCAGTACACCTCTCCGGTTCCGGACAGTGAGAGGTCGGCGTCCAGCCTCATCTCGCCGGGCCCGTACATCGGCGAGTTCGGCCACAACTCAATCGTGCCGTTGTTGACCAGCGAGTCGCCCGAGATCACCAGCAGGGAATCGTTGTTCAGAACATTCAGGTAGGCCTCGTTGGTGACGTTCGCCAGATAGGTCGTTCCACAGAGGCTGTTCGCTCGCTTTGCAGTCTCGATGGTGCTGCCGTCGGTGCTGGCGAGCGTTCCGCCCACGATCGTCGCGCAGCGCAGGCGGACGGTCCCGCCGTCGGCGACGATTCGCCCGTTCGGGCTCTGATTCACCGTCGTGCTGATGTCCAGGAAGCCATTGTTGGTGGCCTTCATCACGGCGTTGTTCACCACCTCGGCGTCCATCAGGGAGAGGGGCTTGAACTGCTCATCGCGATCGGCATTGACCGTGCCGTTATTTACCAGCCGGACGCGAATTGAGCCGTTTCCGTAGCGAATCGTGTGGTTGGCCCCGTTCGTGAGCGTGTGGCCGCTCTCGGTATAGACGTCCCAGCCGAGGAGCAACTCGCCGGTACCGTCGAGGGTCACGTCACTGTCCACCCTCATCTTGCCGGGCATCGTCGGGTCGCAACACAGCTCGATCGTGCCGTTGTTGTTGAGCGTCGTGCCGGAGACCGCCAACGCGGATCTATCGGTTGGGACGCGCAGATAGCCTTCGTTGGTGATGTCCGAGACGTGGTTGAGCGTCTGGTCGAGCGTCGTGATGATGCTGCTGTCGGTGCTGTCAAGCGTTCCCCCCACGATCGTTGTGCCGCGCAGCCGGACCGTCCCGCCGTCGGCGAAGATCAGACCGTTCGGGCCCTGGTTGACGATGCTGTAGATGTCAAGGCTGCAGCCGTTCGTGGCCTTCATCGTGCCGTTGTTGGCGCCTTCGCCGCCCTTGATCGCAAGAACCGTGTTCGCGTCGTCGCGGTCGGCGTTAACCAGGCCGTTGTTGACCAACGCGACGAGGATCTCGCCGCTGCCGTGGTGAATGGTGTGCCCGGCGGCGTTGGTCAGTGTTATATCCGAGTCGCTGAAGATGTCCGCCCCGCAAAGCAAGTCGCCTGTCCCCGAGAGCGTGAGATCGTTGTCCAGACGGAGCCGTCCGTGCCCCATACCGGTGTTGTGCCTCAGCTTGATGGTGCCGTGATTCACAATGGAACCACCTGCAATGGCAAGCGTGCCACCATGCTGGGCCTCCACATATCCCGTCGCGGTGTTGGTGAAGTTGCCGTTGACCGTGACGAGGCTGTTCCAGATGCTGCCGCCGCTCGGGTACAGGACGCCCGAATTGACCAGATCGCCGTTGACCGTCAGCGTTCGGTCCTCCCTCACTTCCAGTGTGCTGCCGATGGTGAGGTTCTGGATCGTGGCATCGCCCTGTCGCAACTCGACGAAACCGGATCCGATGGTGACGTTGTCACCCGGGCCTGGAAAGGCCGGCGAGTCACAACCCATGTGGCCCCAGTTGTTCCAGGTTTCCCACTTGTCGGGATTCCATGAACACTGTATCGCCGGATCGCCCAAACAGGTGGCGTACCAGTCGTCGTTTATTCCGCAGCCGCCCGTCCAAACAAATCCCTCCGCCGCGGCATGTGAAGCCGGCAGCCCCAGAAGGAGAAGTGCGACGCCGACGTTCAAGCAGGTCCACGCACGGGTCTTGTTTGACGTTTCCATGATTCAGCCCTCCCATCAGTGAGACATCGATCAGCCCCGCGGACGCATCGGGGCCGTGGCAGTGGAAATTGCCCGCAAGGGGCCATCTCCATCACCCTCAAGAAAGCGTGGTTCGAAGACGTCTGCTCCGCGGAAATCGCACTTTTTCTGTTCTGGGCGATTCGCAAACCGCCTGGGGCATTCCAGTGAGCACCTGCCCGTGACACTTCCGGCGGCATTCGATTGTGGGTGCCACGGGCGGCTTGTCCGCCCGTGCGGCCTCTCTGGTGGGCACATGGGGCATACGCACTGGCAGGCAAGCTGCCAGTGGAACCCGCCCGCGATTCATGCACACCGGTGGAAGCATTCCACCAGGCGGCAGCATGATATACCGGACGTTGGTTTCCCCACGCAGAGGGATTAGACTGGGATTCGCAGACAGCCGGCGTGATTTCGCGAAGCAACTGCGCCGAAACGACGCTCCGGTAAACAGGAGGCCTGCAATGGACAAGGCCGAATCGGGCGACATGCAGAGCCTGATCGAGCGGGCCCGGCAGGGTGACGAGGCCGCACTCGGCGAACTCCTGACGGTCCACACCGAGCGTCTGCTGGCGTCGATCCGCGCCGAACTCGGCAATCGACTCCGGCAGCGATTGGAGTCTCAGGACGTTATGCAGCAGGTCTATCTTGATGCGCTGAGGAACATCGACCAGTTCGAGGATCACGGCAGCGACAGCTTCTTTCGCTGGCTGCGGCGGATTGCGGTTAATCGCATCTGTGACGTGGACCGCAAGGCGTTCAAGGCGGCCAAGCGCTGCGGAGAGCTGCGAGCGGGCGACGTCGGTAAGACCGACGCGTCCGTTCTTGATTTGCTGGACCACCTGCCTGGCTCGGTATCCGGCCCGGTCACGAAGGCGGACCGGTCCGATCGGCTCCAAATGTTGCAGGCCGCGCTCGATCAACTCAGCGAGGATCACCGCGAGGTGCTTCGGCTGCGGTATCTCCGTCAGCTCAGCTTCGAGGAGACCGCCGCGGAGATGGACCGGTCCGGGCGGGCCATCCGCAGCCTGTGCGTCCGCGCCGTGCTTCGATTGCGGGAGCTGTTGTCCGGCATCGTCTGATATACTGCGACGGCAGGAAGATGAGCACCGACGAACAGTCACCGCCAAGTTCGGATCACAGTGCGCGTCGCGACGCGCAGCCGATACACGATGCGCTGGAAGACATCGTCAACCGGTACATGGAAGAGCTGGCCGACGGCCGACAGCCGGATCAAGCGGAATACGTCCGGGCGCACCCGCATCTTGAGAATGAACTGCGGAGCGTCTTCAAAACGCTCGATCTGATCGAGGCTGCGGGCAAGTCGTTGAACGCCGCGAAACTGGAGGGCGGCGTCAGGCTCGGCGAGTTCCGTATCATCCGGGAAATCGGCCGGGGCGGCATGGGGGTCGTCTATGAGGCCGAACAGACATCGCTGGGCCGACGCGTCGCGCTGAAGGTCCTGCCCGCTGAGGTGATTCTGTCGGAGAACGCCGCGGAGCGCTTTCAGCGCGAGGCGCACACCGCCGGCAAGCTACACCACACGAATATCGTTCCCATCTACGCCGTCGGCGAGGATTGCGGCATCTGCTACTACGCGATGCAGTACATCGAGGGCCGATCACTCTCGCACTACTTGAAGACCATCCGGGACGCTCCGCGCAACGTGGGCCGCGATCACTTCAGGCGCGTCGCGCGGTGGGGACGTCAGGTGGCCGAGGCGCTGGCCTATGCGCACGACCAGGGTGTGATACATCGCGATGTCAAACCCGCCAATCTGTTGCTCGATGCGAAAGACAATGTCTGGGTCTTCGATTTCGGCCTGGCCCGGGTCGAAGCGGCCCCGACCATTACGCAGAGCGGTGATATGCTCGGAACGCTTCGTTACATGGCTCCCGAGCAGGTCGGCGGCAAGAAAGGAGAACTCGACGCTCGGGCTGATATTTACGCCCTTGGCGCGACGTTGTACGAGCTGGCCGCCCTCTGTCCGGCGTTCGACGAGGAATCGCGGGCCAGTCTTCTACACCAGGTCATACACGCCGAACCCAAGCCGCTACGACAGGTGTTGCCTTCGATTCCTCGCGACTTCGAGACGATCATCGGGAAGTGCATGAGGAAGAACCGCGCCGAGCGTTATCAGCGTGCCTCGCAGGTGGCGGAGGACCTGCGGCGCTTCCTGGCCGGCGAGCCCATTTGTGCCCGACCGACGCCGTGGTACGTCAAGGCGACGCGCTGGGTTCGAAGGCATCGAGCGTACGCCACTGCGGCGGCTGCGGCGGTCCTGCTTGTCGCGGCCGGATCTGTCCTTGCCGTGAAGCTCCGCCACGACCAGGGGCAACGCTGCCTGCACGACGCGTACACGGCCATCATGATGGACCTGGAATACGAACGCGGCGACGAGCTTCTGGACCGCGCCGAGTCGCTCGGCATCGATTCGCCTGAGCTACATCTCTATCGTGGGTTGATCCCGTTGATAAATCAGCAGCCGCAGATGGCCATCGAACACTTTGAGAAGGCAGAGCGGCTCGCCCCCGGCAATCTGTGCGCCTGGTACGCGCTCGCTCGGGCGCGTATCGACGCGGGGCATTTCCACATGGGGCAACGTCTGTTTGAGCTTGAGGGCGCGCGTCGGCCAGACATGGCGCTGGGCTGGTTCCTTCGCGGATACGCCAGGAGCAGACATCAGCCCACCGAGGCCATCGCGTGTTACAGCCGCGCCATCGAACTGCAGCCCGACTTCGTGCCCGCCATTCTCGAAAGGGCAACGTGGCGGGGTGTCAGGCTGCTGACCAATGGGTCCCGCGCCGACCTGAACCCGATGCTCGGCGACTGCGACGCCGTCGTCGTGTTCCGGCCGAACTCCGCGCTTTGTCACGCCTGGCGGGCCTGGGCCTGGCTGGCCGCTGCCGCTTACGCCGAAACACAGGAGGACCTGCGTGAGAAGCGCGACGTTTGGCTGGACAACTGCCGGATCGATCTGGATCGTGCCGAACGGGTCCTTCATGGCGATGATCCCCGCGTCCACTGCACGCGTGGCGTCTATCTGCGCTACATCGCCGACTACGAAGGATCGGCCCAGGCCTACGATCGCGCCCTGACCATTCACCAGCGTCGCTGGGGCCGACCGAGCACTGCACTCCAACATGCCTTGGCCATCGCGCTGCACGCGCAAGGTAACGTGGCTGCGGCGCTCGACATGACCGCCGCGGCAAGCGAAGCCGAGCCGGAGTTCTACTCTATGATGCTCCATCGAGCCATGCTCCTGGCCGAACTCGGCCGACTCGATGAGGCGCGAGCCGTTTGTCGCCGATCCTTGGAGTTGCAACGATTGCACGCCACAGGCTTGCTGATGTCGGCGGCGGTGATGGAATTCCTGGGAGGCACGGACGAGGCCGCGGTTGCTGTCGCCGCGCTCGATGCCCGTGACACCGACGTCGTAAGCTCCGAGCATCTCATGGACACCCTGGGATCAGAACCGTGGGCCCCTGTAGACGCCGCGAAGCTGGATTACATGGCGCGGAGGTGTGATGCCGCTGCCTTGATGCAGGCGGCCGGAGACAACCCTGACCGCCGATGTGAATACGCCTTTCTGATTGCACTGCGTGAACTCGGCAGCGGTCATCGCGAAGCAGGTTTGGCCATGCTTCGGGCATCCCTCAAGACCGGCATCTTTTTCTACGGCGAACATCGCTTTTCTCAGGTCTTGCTCGAACGTGCAAAGGCAGATCCCAGATGGCCCCAGTGGGCCGATAATAGTGGGTAATCGGTGTCAAGCAGTGCATGGCCCCGGTGCCGGGCCCTGCTGTTCCCGTTCTTCTTGCCTCCCCGTCAAAAAAACACGGTAACCGCGGAGTAGACCGGCGAGACCCACGCTCATGGTCTTGACAGGCAGTGACGCCTGCCGCCGAACCGAGCGGGTCGGCGGGACGACTTAAAGCGACTGAAAGAACCGTCCTCGCAAAAGGAGACATGGAAATGACTCGAAACTTCCAATCCAAACTTGCCAAGATCCTGTTGGCCCTCGTTGGCTTGATCTCACTGGGGACCGCCACAGGTTGTGACGAACTGTGGCCCGGTGTGGACTTCCCCGGCGGTTACTACAACGGCTGGTCCTATGGCTATCCCAGCTTTGGCTACTACGATCCCACGGATCTCATACAAGGCGTCGTCGACTACCGGCTCGATGCCATGGAGACGGCTGCCAATGGTTGGGACGAGTTCATCATGCAGTAACCGCGCACGTGCTGCGTTCCAACAACTTCACGGGTGGCCGGCGCTGCCCGTGAAGGCCCCTTTGTAATAGCAACTGCGGGCGTCATAGATGCGCCAAGACTGTTGGGCAGCCGATGGTCTCGCACAGAAGAAAGCGAACCGCCAATCCTGGGTCTCGGAGGGGACCGATTGCGGGACTACTCAGCGCCGACGAGACCACCCGGCTGGCGACCCCACCGACATGGACCGCACAGCCATTCCAGGTGCGATAAGATGTGGAAGTCAATCAGTTCCTGTGTGCAGAGATCATTATGGCCCGTCGAATCACCGCTGCACTCTTGTCGGCAGGCCTATTGCGGCGCGCCAGTGCTCACTCAGGTCAAATCAGTCAACCGCTCTGCTGATGGCGGGGACAATGGGCTCAGCCAGGCCCGCAGCAGAAGATCAATCTCCTTCTTCGTGCCGACGGTCGTCTCATAGGCATCCGCATCAGCCGCGGTCACGATCCAGACCCTTCTTCGCACCTGGTTGACGCACAACACGCTCGTTCGCCTCTCGAACAAATGGACCCGGCTGGTACGATCGCGCCAACGCGCCTTGCGAACGACCAATCCGCCCGGCACAACAAACCACTGCTGTGTGCCGAAGAAGCCTCCCGTCACGGGCCCGTATGAGGCCAACACTAGGAGCGCTCCCCAGAACGGAACGCCCCACGTCATTGTGCGTTGCTTGTATGACTCCCAGACAGCTCCCAAGAAGAAGACGGCCAGAATCCCCACCGCTATCCATCCACCCTTCAACGACACGTTCCTCCGGATCCGCCGTACAGCCAAGACATCATCTCGCTGGGTCGGCCGCGGCTCCGAATGCGGGCTGTGGTCTTCTTCTCCGACCGGTGCAAACGCACTGTCGATCTCCTCGAATGCCGGATTCGCCTGGTCCAGTGGCCTGGGGTCGAATGCCACACCCAACGGCTCGACGGCTTCGAGCGTGCCTGACCATGCTAGGCGAATCGTCTCCCCCACCCTCCCCACCAGTGCAAGCCGGCGGACCATCTCCGAGACAGGCTGCTTCCGTGTCAGCTCCGTGCTCTGCCGGGCCACTTTCCGCGCCAACAAGGCGACGTCACCATCAGATCCATGGCCGATCAAGTCCGAAAGTCGTCGCTCCATTCGTTTCTGACCGAAGCGCATTGCGATGGCCAAGATGAGGACGATGAACGCACCCGTGCACATTCCACGGGCCAGCGGTGCCGTCATGCCCGACAGCAACCCCGAGATCAGGAAGGCGGATGCTCCACCCGACACACCGCAGATGACCATGAAGTACAGCGAGCCCCGAGAGAGGCCCGGTTTGTCGATGTGAACGTCTATCAGGGGCTTGACAGCGTTGTCAGAGGGCGTCCGTGTATCGGAGGAATCCCTGGACACATCAGGCGGGTTGTCTCGCGGCCCAACCATCGCTTTCATGCCGTCCTTCTCGCGCGTCCGTTGTGCGTTTCGTTCTCATCACAAATTCAGCGCCGCAATCTTATCGAACGAGGCCGATCGATCACAGTGTGACATGGTGCCGGTCGCGACTAGGTCCCGATCCACTCACGGCGCATTCCAAGAACCCTTCAACGCCCCGAGCCAATCAGCGACCACCGGCAGAGCCGGTGGTATGAGGAAGGCCCCTCAAAGGGGCCGATGACCAAGCCCGCCAGGATCGGGGTTTACAGATCATATCCGCCCCGAATGGGGCGGAGGCGACAGGTGTCACGGTGGTGACACTTCCCCCGCCCAGCCACTGCCACCCCCGCGCGACCGTCCCTCCGTCTCACGTAAACCCCCGGCAGACAGCGCCGGGTATACCTGCGAAGACTCAGGACCGAGGCACAGCAGCCCGGAGCCACCGGACCTGCCCCAGGCGGGGCTGCCAGACCTGTGTGGACGCCCTATGGCGGCGGTGGAAGCATGGCCATCGGCTGAGCGCCGGGTGCCACTGGCGGCTTGCCCGCCAGTGTTCTGTGTGGACGCCCTGTGGCGGCTGGGGAAGCATGGCCATCGGCTGAGCGCTGAGCGCGCCGCGCTGACAGCGCGGCAGGGCGTTGACGTGGGCCTGACAGCATCGCCGGGGGCTTCTCTATGGTTCGGCCGTGGGAACTCGCCGGAGGCTGCTTCGACTACAGGTTCAACAGCGCGTCCACCATGCCATCGATGTCTGCGAGATCGACAACACCGTTGTTGCTGAAGTCGCCGGGACACACCTTGGACGGATCCGTTGAGCCCTCCAGCAGTGCATCGACGAACAACTGGATGTCATCGCCGTTGCAGCCGTCAAGGCCGTTCATGTCGCCGTCTGCCAGCAACGTGTCACAGCAGACCTCGGCCTCCTCGCGGCACTCCTGACCGGGGCACGGATCGCTGCCTGCCTGGCAGTGGCCGTAGCCGTCGCACGTCTCGACGCCCGTGCAGAACACGTTGTCATCGCACGCCTCGTCCGAGAGGCAATCGCACGGCGGGCACGGGCCGCCGCAGTCGATCCGATCCTCGCCCTGGTTCTGGATGCCGTCGTCGCAGCTCTCCATGGGGGCACACGCCGGGCCGGAGACGCCCATTACGTAGTTTCCGGAGGCACCGCCAGAACCTGACACGCGGATGTAGTACATCGTTCCGGCCGTTACGGAGACATCCAGATACGACTGCTGCGTGGGGAGCCAGCCACATTCGCCGAACCAACCCTGGTCGTCGTCACACCCCAGTTCGTTCCCGGTCGTCGCGGGGCACCCAGTGTGGACCGACACGACTGTGTCATACGACGAGTCGCACAAATCCACCGTGAGCGTGCCGTTGGTTGCCGGTTTGTACTTGTAGAAGATGTCGGGCGACGAGCCGGACGACCCGCAACTGGCATCGCCGTCGCTGCTCAGACCGCTCGTCGAACCCGTGTATGTGCCCGGGCAGGCTGCCTCTGCGTCCTGGCAGGCATCCGGCATGTCAAGCGTCGTGAACGAGTAACACGCGCCGCCGTTGTCATCGGTGGAGGAGTTGCCCCCTTCGTCCTCGGCATCGACGGCGAAGAAATAAGGCGTGATGGGGGCCAATCCGCTCAGCACGATGCTGTGTGAGCCCTGGTATCCCGGTTCGCCCTCCGAGCCGCTCAGCGCCCCGCACGACAGGCCGTACCGGACCGTACCGTTGGCTGGCTCGTCGGTGTCGAAGGTGACCGTGGCCGTGTCGAAGTCGATGTTGATGACATGGACGTTGCTGATCACCGGCCCTTGGCAGTCGGTCGTCGCGGTGTCCTGCACGACGGCTGGATTGCCGGTGCCGTCGTCCGCGTCGTTGTATGTCGCCGTGATGGTGTCGCCGTGCGCCACCTGCAACACGCCGGCACTGTTGGTTTCACTCAGCGCGATCGAGCCGCGGAAATCAGCCGTCGCCGGGCCGGTCTCGGTCAGCAGCACGCTCTCGCCGCCCGGCTCGGAATCGGACGTGATCGTCACCGTCGTCGTCTCGACCTGGCCGCTGTTCGTGTTCAGATCGCAGTCGACCACCTGGATCGTCGCGACGTCGGAGCAACCGTACTTGGAGCGATCGAGCGCAATCATGCCCCGGGACGAACACGTGATCATCTCCGGCGAGACCGCCAGGGAGAATGGCTGTGGTCCATCCGGCACGTTGTAGCCGCGAACCTCGATGGTCCACGTGCCCGCTTCCGCCGGGGCGTCCACGAGGACCTGCTCAATGTTATTGATGTGGTCTTCCTGGGTCCGCACGGCCGGGGCACTCGGGTTGGCCACGCCGCCCAGCGTCCAGGGGTAGTGCCGGACGGCCGACGGGCTGTACACCCGCAGGTCGAGATCGTTGACCAACTCGGGGTTCGTGTTCACCGGTCCCTGTACGTCGTCCCACGCCAGTGTGACCTTGAGCTCCTCGCCCGCGCCAACCGTCGCCAGGATGGTGAAGGTCTCGCCTTGGTCCACCTGGTTCTCGAGGAAGTTCTCCGTTCGCATGAAGTCGACGGCTGGCTGGATCCTCACCGAGCCGTATCCGTACATGTAATCGGGGCCGGTGTTGCCCAGGTCCACAGCCGTGTGGGCGAGCAACACCTTAAGGGTCGAGTTGCGGAAGTCCGGCTTGCTGGGGAACTGCGCGCGGTAGTCCTGTAGCAACAGCGCCGATATCCCGCATACCGTTGGCGAGGCCATCGACGTGCCACACAGCGTGGTGTAATCGGTATCGCTATCATCATCACACGAGGTGACGCCACCGTCGCCGTTGCTCTGGCAGCCTGGCCCGGAAATATCCGGCTTGAGACGCCCGTCGTCGGCAGGTCCCCAACTGCTGAAATCTGTCATCGAGTCGTCGTTCGAGTTGAGCGCCCCGACGGTGATGTGGTTCTTGGCGCAGGCCGGCGGTGCCGTCGTGTGGTACGCAGAGCCGCAACGGGCGGGCGAGTTACGCTCGTTGCCGTTGGCCCAGACGATGCGGAACGGCTCGGTAAACAGCGGGTTGCTGCCGTCGCCACGGACGATCGTGTCGATCAGTTGCGACGTGACGTTGTAATTGCCCTCCCAGTCGCAGGGGAAGTTGTTGGCGGCCGTGTTGGTTCCGATGGAGTTGTTTGCGATGTCCGCCCCGTAGGTGTTGATCGCCTCGCTGTAGTCGTCTTCCATGTCACACGGGTCGGTGTAGAGAAAGCCCTCCTGCAAGCCGCCCTCCTGTTCGAGCCCGTAGGCCAGCAGCGTGACGCCGGGCGCCATGCCCTTGTAGGTAGCGTTCCCGATTCCCGCGCCGCCGATGGTGCCGGCTACGTGCGTGGAATGGTAGTTCATGCCGGAGCTGTCGTGCACGGTGAGTCGGCCCTGGAAATCCACGTGCGTGGACCGCGCGGTTCCGCCGTCGTACACCATGACGGTCACGCCAGATCCGTTCAGGTTGTAGGGCGGCGCCTGAACCGTATCCGCCCCGACACGGGCACGGTTGCTGTCGTTGACCGGGCCCATCTTCGGCAGCGGTGGCTCGATCCACTGCACCGCGTCCTCGTCGGCCAGCGCCGCGATCCGGGAATATGGCAGTTCCACGACCAGGCAGTTCACCGTCCGGACCTTCGATCGAACAACCGCACCATGCCGGAGGCAAAGATCAACGCCGCAGAGAGCCGGGCCGTCATCGGCTCCGGACGAGGCATCAAGCGCCACGTCACGATGAAAGACCACGTACGCGCCCACGATATCCTCAAAGCGCCCGGCCTCGTCCGACTCTGTCTGTCCGACAACGGCCCATCCGGGAACGACACCCTCCGCCAGCATGGGATGCAGCTTATGGTTCCGCTCGATCGCTTGGACGCCGCGCAGCGAGCTGACGCGGCTCAACGCCGCCGTGTCCAACCTCTCCGTGGACACACCAACGAAAAAGGCGTTGTCGCCCAGGTAGGACAACAGCTCAACGCCGGCCTCTTTCATGGTTTGGCGAATCCTCGGCCCGACGGGTCCCATGAACTGCACGACCATGTGGCGCGCCTCGCCTGACCTGACGTGCTCCAGCATGGCCTGACCGATCGACGCCGGCGTCATGAGAGGCACGGCCTGGGCCTCAGCGGAGCGCCAGTGGATCTCGCCGCTCGCCGGGTCGGCTGCCAAAAGCGCTACGAGGCCGACGAGCAGGCAAGTGGCAAACCCGCGCCGCGCTCTTGTTGATGGAACAAAGGCAAATGAGAAAAGGCCTGGCATGTGAATCCCTCCTGTATGTGGGGCTCGCTTGACATCCGCACTGAACGCTTGAACCCGGCAATCGCCCCCCGAACGCACGCTTGCCGCCTGACCGAAGACACATCCCTCCACCCAACTGTCTTTCGCTTCCTGGGCTTATCGAAGACTATCTTAGCCAAACCAGGTGTTCGACTGCAAGCGAGCCTCCGGGGATTCGCCGTGAATCCTTAGGCTTTGCACAGGCTGATCGCGTGAATCTTGCCTCCTTCGACGCCCAGGGGCGTGCTCCTCGTACTTTGCGCGAGCCCCCTGCCCGTTGCCCCGCGCGCATCACCAATTCTTCCGTTCAGTCGCAACGTCAGCCGCGTTGCACCCACGGCGATAGCACACCGAGCCACCGAGTCTGCTCAAGGATTGCCTCGAACGACGTAGCGCGGTCAGCGACCGGTTCTGCATGCCTCCGGCTCGGTCCCACCCACCTCGCTCATCAGCACCGCCACAATCGCATCCTTCAACACGTGATGCTCCGAGCCATGCAAGCACGCCTCCTCCGGCCTGCCCTCGCCGTCGTCTGACTGGATCATGGTGTTCTTCTCGGCCAACGATGGCCGGCTCCCCGGACTTTGAGCCAGTCGCTACGCGAGGCTCTACTGCCCGTTTTGCGGGCAAGGAGGCTGCTCATGAAGCGGAGACGTTACTCTCCGGAACAGATCACCAGCAAACTGCGTGAGGCAAAGGTCACCTTGGCCAAGGATCGTCCGTTGGCGGCCAGCGTTCCTCGAATCCGCAAGCCCGATACCCGCAGTCGGCCGGCTCGGGCCTCATACAGGCTGGTACCGCGTTTCATAAGAAACGCGACTACGATTGCTGGACCGAGAATCCCTTCTCGGTCCTGAAGCCGGTGCCGAGAAAGGGTTCTCGGCAGAGCGTACAGTCGTTCTATTTGTGAAACGCCGTACTAGGTGCTCAGGTGGTCCTGCCTTGTGAGACTTGCGTTCTGATCCTATGAGAGTGGCAATGCGATCCTGTCAGAACGGCGATCTGAATCCTATGAGATGGCCGATGCCATGCTATCAGATCGGACGACGTCCGCTTGGCAGCGATCCGCGTAGGCCAAGGACACGGGCTGGCCGCGGGCTGGCCTGGCAGTTGGCATTGCGTGGTAAGCTCACGGCAGCGGCACAAAGGCCACGCCGATGCGGTACTGTCCGTCGTCGCAGCGTGTGCAGTGGCGGACCACGCACCGGCTCGGGGGCGTCTGCGGCGCATGGTGAAATCGGGCCGTCAGCTCGGTGCCCTCGGCTATGGCTTCGCTGGCGAGATAGCTGAAACCACCAGCCGAGAGGTCGAGCGTCACGACCTCAAGCCGCCGGTCGTCCACGGTGAGGGTGACCTCATGCGTGTGGGGCCGCCGATGGTGCCGCCGCTGGCTGAGGACGCGCCCCCGCGTGCCATCGCGCTTGTGCATCGTGGCCAGCGTCTCGCCGGCCACGATCACCCGAGGATTCACGTCTCCGGCGGGCTGCGCGTTGACCAGGATGTCCGGCGGGCAGCCGTCGTCCAGCACCGCGAAGAGGCGCTCACGGCAGTACGTGCACACCCAAGTCGAGGCCACCTCGCCCGGCCGGGGGTGGCGAAGCGGCAGCCGTTGCATGCATCCGGGACATCGGTCGATCCTGCCACTGTCCGGTGATGTGTTCGATGATTCCTGCATCCAGCAACTCCATCCGCGTGGGGGAGGCTTCAAGCGGCTGCGTCGCCTACGTCGAACGTGTCGTTCACGACAACCTCCTTGCGGTGATGCCGGACGTCGGCGACCTCCTGGCTTTGGTGCCAGGCCAGGTGGCACTCTCCTCACTGATCGGCGCGTCCCGACGTGAAATCTTAGTCGGCCATCGCGGAAAAGTCTGCGCGGGACCCATCCACCCACCACCGAGCTGCCGCAGGGTTCGGATCGCGGATCTCTGATAACGGGCTGGAGTCTCCCAGCGATCAGTCTGTAGGGTACGCCTTGACGCACCATTCGCATTCGCCGACGCGTCCACCGAGGTTGGTGTGGCAGGCCGCACCCTACGTGCCGTGTAGTGCCTGTGGCGGATATCCTGCGTCGGCAGAAGTGACGGCGTCAACGCGCACTCGGCGTCGAATCGGGGCAGAGTGCTACCATTCGACAGTCCTGAGGGAGTGCGCGTTTGCTTTCGATGCGTCGAATGCAGAGGAAGCCTGGAATCGTCGGTCATCGCTCGTTCATGGAGCAAGTTGGCCCCAGAAGCGTCAAGGTTTGCCCTACTTTCAACCGAAGATCGACACCCGCTCCGCCACTGGGATTCCAGCGAGAGTGGCGCTATACTGAACCATTATGGAGTTG
>JAFGQA010000299.1 GCA_016935885.1 Phycisphaerae bacterium
CCGGATGCGGCGGGGAGATTGAAGTGCTTGGGTCGGGAAAGGACGCTTCGACGGGTTGGAGATCCAGAAGGTGATCACAGTACGTGGGATAGTCAGAGAAGGAAGACGAAACGCGAGCAAGAATTTCAGCAAAGGTGACGTTCCTCGTGCCGTCGCGGAAGTCCTGGGGGTTCAAGAAGCTGACGTCGTTCCCGGCACTCTCAACGTCCACATCGATCAGCTCTATGCGGATCTTGACGACGGGGAGTACGACTGCGAACTCGATCGGTCTCAATACAATGGCAAGGAGTGGGTCAAGATCAAGCGATGTAAAGTCGATGGTCTCCGGTCCGTCGTCATCCGCCCAAAGGAACACTTCGAAGTTCGCAAGTTCGAGAAGAGGATCGAGATCATGAGCAGCGTGCACCTGCGCACCGAACTCGATTTGCAGGAACGCGGCAAAGTCGAGGTCCAATTCCAGGGAGATGACTCCTGGTGGAATGCTCGAGGGCCGGGCTGAAGTCCAGCGGCACGGTGAGTAGAGGGCTGGTCCTGCCGGACCAGGTGATGAAGACTTTCATTGTGAAACCCCTTCCCTGCCAACGGAGATGCGGTTAGCGTATACTGCCGGATGCGGCGGGGAGATTGAAGTGCTTGGGTCGGGAAAGGACACATCGACAAGCCAATAAGTCGACACGTCGTAGCGGGAGAGATCTGGGGAGTCTCGTGGGGGAGGCTCGGCCGAAATCGGTGACGCGAGGATCTGGATCCGTGTGTTCGCCGGTTGAGACCACAATTGAGAGGAGCGCAACATGGCAAGGTCAGTCTTCTACAGCTTCCACTACAAGCCGGACAACTGGCGAGCTGCAAAGGTGCGGAGTATCGGGGCCATCGACGGAAACCGTCCGGCGTCGGACAATGACTGGGAGACGATTACTGGCGGCGGTGAAGCCGCCATCAAGCGATGGATAGCCGGGCAGATGTCCGGACGATCCTGCACGATCGTTCTAATCGGCGCAAACACAGCTGGTCGAAAATGGATCAACTACGAAATCATCGAATCCTGGAACGATGGAAAAGGGCTTGTCGGAATCCACATTCACAACTTGGAGGACAGTGCCGGGAGACAGTCAGCCAAAGGGCGGAACCCGTTTGAGGGAATCACGGTCGGCGGAAGACCCCTATCTAATATCGCACAAGTGTATGATCCCCCGTACTCGACTAGCAAGTTAGTGTACGGTCACATCGTCTCCAATCTTGAGAATTGGGTTGAGGAAGCGATCCGGATCCGGAAGGCCGGTTGAGGAGCGAGCCATGCAGGAAGAAAGCCCATATCGCGAAGACTCCAAAGCCGTGCAGGCACATCTCACGATTACCCAATCCGTAGTTCAGAGAATGGCATCCAACAGCGCCTCGTGCAAAGCCTATTGCGTCACTCTGGTCTCTGCCATCCTTGTTGTCGTCGCGGACAAGAACAAGCCCAGGTACGCGTTGCTGGCCCTAGTACCGACGTTTCTGTTCTTCGCCTTGGACGTCTACTACCTTGCCCTTGAGAAGATGTTCCGGGATTCATACAACCAGTTTATTGACAAGCTTCATAGTAGAAAGATCGTAGCCTCGGACCTGTATTTGGTCCTGCCTTCGGGCAGTATGGTGAAGGAGTCTCTCCGTAGCCTAACCTCGTTCTCGATTTGGCCGTTCTATCTGGTGCTGCTCGTAATGGTGGTTCTCGCTCAGAAACTCGTCATGTAATACCTGAGCGGGCCGCATGGAGTCAACTCCCACTTCAGTGCGGCGCCTGGATCGTGTACGAGCTTCGATGATTGAGGCGATCATGAGCAAGAGAAGGCCCAATGCCAGACAACCCTCGAAAGGCACGAAACTCGCCACCACCGCTCCGAAGCGGTCCACAGGCCGGACGTGGTTGGCCCGGCGGTTAGCCTTGCCCAACCAGTTGGGGGGTCTAGTTGATCTCAAGCCTATTCAGCGTATCACGAGGCTCTTCTCCCACGCAACTGGCATGTCGGCGAGCGTGACATCGGGCTGCCTCCCACAGAGCCCGACGACTGTTCGCGAATTCTGCAGGCTCGTTCGTGAATCCCCGCACGGATTGATGAGGTGCGCCCAATGTGATTTGCTGGTGGCGCAGGAGGTAATTCGTACCGGTGCTCCTCAGCGTTATCTCTGCTGGGCGGGACTCCACGAGATGGGAACACCAATCATCGGTTCGAACGATATCCTCGGCGTTCTCTTCGCTGGACAGGCTAGACCCTCCACAGCAGATCGTAGTGTTGAATGCCTGCTGGATACCGTTGCTCAGACGACAGGAATCGTCAGGGACAGGCTCAGTAAGGCCTACGATCGTGTACCCGTTGTGAGCGATCGGGAGTTTCGTAAGTGCGCCGAGCTTGCGGGAGAAGCTGCCAGCGCAATCGGTGAGATCGCCGAGCTACATGCGCAGACAAAGGTGAAGGGGGTTACCCCAGAAGACCTTATTTCCGAGATGTCGATCATCGACTGGTTTCGATTGGTCAAGCAACGGACCGTACTGGTTCTGGGAAAGGACACAGGCGATGGGCTCGACCTTCTTCGAGAGATTCAGGATCTGCTCTCACGGCGCGATTACCGACCGATGTTGGTGAAGGACCATGGCGATATTGATTCAATGAGCAACGAACAGAAAGTCATGGCCATTGCGTATGCTTCGCGCTTCGCGGTAATCGAGAACAGCTATCCTGCGGGACAGATTGATGAATGCCGTCTGTGCGCAATGAACCGCATCGTGACCGCCACGTTGAGGCAAGAAGGCAAGGGGTCATCGTTTCTGGTCACCGACTACGACATCGACTTTCCTTTCATGAGGGAGTTTGTGTACGAACCCAGTTCCCGCGGTCGAGCCTTGCCAGTGGTCCTCTCTAGGGCTGTAAGGTGGGCGGAGGCGACTCTTCAGAAGCGCCAGGAGTTCTTCCGAAAGCTCTACCCGTGGCGCCGCGACAAGACGGCGGAAGGCTCCGAGGCTCGGCGGGCGGACGGACCGGCTCACCAAGCGATGCCGGGGCCTGAGTTGTAGTGTAGCGCCGCTTGTTCACTGTTCGGGGAGGAACGTCGAAGTATGGACTATGCAGCGGCCTTGGAACGGCTATACGAATACATTGAAGAGGGACACGTCGACAAAGCGGTGATGGCCTGCTTGCGGATTGCCCGGCACAGGAAGGACTACCTGCATGCCGCGATCTTCCTGCGCGAGATGTATCCGGACCGCCGCCAACTGAACGCCGTACTACTCGACGACATCGGCCATCTGAAGGAGGAGGCCCGGCAGTTCGTCGTGAAATCCTCGTTGGACTACTGGCTCTCGACTCGCACTTTGGACTTCACCCTTTCCGATGATGATGACGAGGAGCGGAATGTTCTGGCGACTGGTATCGGTGAGGTGGTTCCAGAACTCAAGCAGTGGCAAGAGTCTATCGAGGACATGACCGTACCCTCTGGGATGGGCGAGTATGATACCGCTGCGTTTACCGACCGGTTCGTCAGAGAGAAAGCCAAGATCCGTCTACGAATCAAGGCCCTGCAAACCGTCGAGCAGCGCGTCAGATCCCGCTGCCTGAATTACGCGATCCGTATTGAGCGAGAGCTCGATGCGCAAAGGAAATCTCGGAGCTTCCTAAAGGAGACTCAGACCCACGTCAATAACTACTTCAAGGCCCATAGCGAGGACGTGTACAAGAAACTTCAGAAGGCTGCACAGTTGGTGGATTCCGTGGACCCCGAGGATTGGTCCCTTCTGCTTACCGAAGTTCGCCGGGCCATCAAGGCAGCGGCGGATTTCTTTTATCCAGCGAGGAAGGAACCGGTTACATGCGCCGACGGCAAACAGCGCCAACTCGGCGACGATATGTACGTGAACCGGCTACACGAGTATCTTGCTACAACGTTCAGGACGTCATCTTCCCAGGACCTCCTATCAGCGGAGCTTGACTACTTGGCCGCTTTTGCGCATAGGCTGTACGATGTGGCCTCGAAAGGTGTTCACAGCGAGGTGCTAGCTCATGAGGCAAAGCAGGGATTGGTCGGCCTATACATGTTCCTCTACAACGTGACGTTGCGATTGCAGGAAGATGATTCCATGGACGGGGAATAGCCAAACCATCCCCTCCCCCCCCATTTCGACTTTTTGACGTTTCGACGTGTGCATGTCCACAGTTTCCGGAGCTTCCGAAGCTTCCGGAGCTTCCGGACGGAATCTTTTTGCCTACCCCGAAAGTGTGGTGTCTGTTAGGGGCGTGACGACGCTCAACGGCGACAGCACCGACGAGGCCATCTGGAAGGCGTGGGAGGACGCGGCCGCGTACCTGGCCACGAGCTCGGCCGAGCTGGCCCGACAACGCATCACCGCCGGCATGATCCTGATCACACGACTGCCGAAACGCGCCGCCAGCGGGGCCGGGGCGAGCGAGGAGGTCGAGTTCGACCTCCGCGTCATCCAAGACGAGATCGCCGCGGGCCGTTTGAAGGTTTGCGGAGACTTCAGCCGTCCCTACGGGACTGATTCACTGGCGGGCGGGTCGGTTCCCAGGACTGAAGGTCCTGGGCTATTGTCATGCCGTCCCTACGGGACTGAGGGTGTTCGGTGCGGCGTTGCGTCAACGGTCATCCGTGGGGGGGCTCAACTGTTTGCGCAGGTCGCTTGCGGTTTGGAGGGCGAGGAGGCGGGGGAGTGTCGGCTTGCCCCACGTGGCGGAGGCCAAGAGGGGTGAGATGCGGTGCGGGCGAGCACGACTATCTCGCCCCTTCAGGGCTCGGGGACGTGGGGAGGGGCGCGGTTACCAGGGGTTACGCCCGCCGCCACGGCGGGTAGGTCCGCCGAGACGGCGGACTTCACCCCTGGCTTCTCTGTCGGCCCTTCGGGCCTGGCGGTGTTACCGGGGGGTTGCCGGCTCGCGAGCGGATTCCTGAGAACATCGCTTGGCGGCACGGGTCCGGCGGGAGGGGCTCGCCGGCCTCGTAGCGGGAGAAAGTGAACGACAACGGCCTGGAGGCGGCGGCTTCGGCTGGGACTGAGGTCTGCCGCCGTTCGTTCGAACGTTCGCCGAGATTTCAGCCGTCCCTGCGGGACTGATTCGCGCGCGGGTGACTCGGTTTCCCAGGACTGAAGATCCTGGGCTACTCTCGGACGGTCCCTACGGGACCGGAGAGGCTCGGTGCGGCGGGTCAGTCCTTGTACTTACCGCTCTTTTCGGCTTCTTCGACGGCTTCTCGGATGAAGGGGGGGACCTTTTCGGGGTCGTACCTTCCTTCTTTCTTCATTCTCAGGGCGGCTCTGACGGCTCGCTCTTTTTGGGCGCTGTGGCCGCATTTGGGGCATTGGTCGCGCCAGGAGGTGGGGAAGACGCCGCTGTGCCTGTCGGGCATGGCGAAGTATGCACCGCATTTCTCGCACTTCATACCGAGGAGGCAGGTGTACTTATGGCACTTGGGGCATTGGGCCAGGGGGTGCTGGCCGGGGTTGGCTTTGGCGGCGGCTCGAAGGAGGTCTCGGGCCTTGTCGGACGGGACGGTGAAGCCCGCGTCGCACTCGGGGCAGTAGAAGTGCTTGTCGGGGGCGTCCCTCAGCCAAGAGGGGGTGGCGTGTCTGGATAGAGCTCTTCCGCTCGGCAGCGACGTCGGGGAGGCGGCGCGGCGTCGAGGGCCGCTGCCGCGCAAGGCCAGGCAGAGCCGCGCGGGCGCCGGTTGGGTCTGAGCGTCGTCGGCGCCGGTCGAGGGCAGGAGCACCGGCGTCCCGCGATCCGCACCGCCTTCGGCGGCCGTCCTGGCTTTGACGAACCGGTACACCTCTTCGAGGGAGACGCGTTTGTCTCTGTTGCCCGGCGCCATCATATCGGCCAGGCCGGTCAGGCCTCCGAGGAAGTTCTTGACGAATGAGTCGATACGATCGGCGGAGGGGTTCGAGGTCGGTCCGCCCGGTTGGCAGTTAGCGAGGATATAGAGGTCTTTGGCGTACGGGGCCAGGGATGCATCGAGAGGGCGACTGGTCGGGGCTTGCGCGCCGCCCGGGCGTGCGGGGGCGCAGCAGACGTCGAGCACGAGGACACGGCGCTTGGTCTTTGACCCGCGGAGGATCTTGCACAGGTCTTCCAGGCCCACCAGGTGCTCGGGCTCGGCGTCTGGGGCGCCGGCGGGAACGAGGTAGACTTGGCCGGCGATTTCCATGGCGTCGCCGAGGAAGCACATCATGAGCACGTCTTCGGGGGCGGCCTGGGCGGCGATTTTCTTGGCCGAGTCGAGAATGGCCGCCCGGTTTGGCGAGTCGGTTGTCCCGCCGACGGCATCGGTCAGCACGTGAACGTTCTCGGGGGGATAGCCGCACATATCCGACAGCATCCTTGCCATCACCATCGCGTGCAGGGTGGTCTCGATGCCCTGGCCTTGGTTGCCGCTCTTGACGCCGACAGCGAGTGCGTGGCGCTGGCCGCCGGGCTCCGCTCCGATGAGCGTCGAGGCGGATAGCGCTGCGAGGGCGGACGCGGCGAGAAGTCGGGCTAGTTTGACTAGTGACATGGTTGAGCCTCCCCTCCCCAAGAATGGCGGGGCCAACCGCGCGGTTGGCGTGTCCGCGGATTCGGGTTGCGTGGTGTGGATGGTACCTGGGCCGGGGGGCGGCGGGCAAGCGGGGCCGGGGGGGGAGG
>JAFGQA010000300.1 GCA_016935885.1 Phycisphaerae bacterium
CAAGCACCGCCGCCAACTCGTCACCATTCCCTTGGGCCGACAACAACGCCAGGCGGGCCAGGAGGACTTGTTCGTTGCCGGGTGCGATGGCAGCCGCCTCATCGAGCCTCGCCTTGGCCGCCGCGAAATCGCCCGCTCGTCGATTGAAGTCCGCCAACATCAGACGCGTCTTGACCGTCTGGCTTCCAGCGCCTGTTTGAAGGAAGCGCTCGAGATGACGGATCGCCTGGTCGCCCTGCCCCATTCTGTCCAAGACCGCCGCATACGTCACTTGACCATCCTCGTTGTGCGGGTCGAGTTCCATCGCCTGTTCGCTGTGGGCGCGGGCCGCTTTCAGGTCGTTGAATCGCATGTCCACGCGAGCGAGGAGGATCAGCCCGCCGGCACTTCTCGAATCAATGTCCAGAACTCGGTGGGCCAACTCCCGAGCGATGGCGGGCCGGTCTCGGCTGAGTTCCAAGTCAGCCTTCGCCAGCAGTAGCAACGTATCGCCGGGATTCGCGCCGAGCGCGCGAGTGACAAGGTAGCCGGCCTTGTCAAGGTCTCCATCGGCGCGTTCGAGGTTGATCAATTCCAGGCATGCGTTGACCGCACGCGCGTCGGATTCGACTATCCGCTCAAGAATCCCGCGGGCTTCTTGCCTCGCCTCATCATTGTCCTTCGATAGCAGGCTGGCGGCGCGGAGCGAGAGAACGTTCGCGTCCTCCGGATTCCTGGCCAGAAGGCCGTCCAGGAGGCTCTGGGCGCGTTCGCGATCCTGCTCGGCCGTGCTGGCGAGAAGCATTCTGACCAGTTCGACGCCCAAGGAGGAGTTCTCAGGATGGACCTTGAGGCCCGCCTCCAGAGCAGCGATGCCATCCTTCGCGCGGTCCCGCTCCACATAGAACTGGGCGAGGAGCCGATAGCCATCGGCCGCATCCTCGTCGAACGTCGTCAAGTGCTTGTAGTCCTCTTCCGCGTGGTCAAAGTCTCCCACGGCGGCGAAATGCCTGGCACGCAGCATGTACGCGAGAAAATCTTTGTGGAGATCCACATCCCGGTTCAGAAGCTCCAACGCCTCATCGCTGCGACCTGCCGATCGCAGGATGCGGGTCTTCAAGCTGGTGATCGCGAGCCTTGCCGGCGAGATCGCTTGTGCTTCATCCAACAGGCCAAGGGCGCGATCAACATCCCGCTTTGCGCCATAAAGTACGAATGCAAGCAAAACGCGCAAGTCGGCATCCTTCGGGTCTGACGCAACGGCTGATTCCAGCTCGGCGATGGCAAGATCGAACTCCTTCCGTCCGATCGCTACGTTTATCCGGTGTCTGCGAAACGCGAGGGCATCGCCCTTGGCAGACGACAGGAGAAACTCCGCGTCGGCGAAGCGCCCCTGCTGCTCCAACAAGGTGAGCAGCCGATCGGCCACGGCCACGTCCGTCGGACTCGCATTGAGAAGGTGGCGGTACGTCTCCTCGGCCTTGTCCGATTCACCCAGCCTCTCGTACAGGCGTCCAACGATGAGGGCCGGCTGTGGCCACGCGGGATCGGCAGCGAGGCAATAGCCGAGCAGATCTGTGGCTTCTCGTTTTCTCTCGCGCCAGTCGTCACGCTGCAGCCACACCTTCGCCTGCTGCAGCCGCCACATCAGACCGCGGTCGCCTTCGATGTACTTGAGCCGGTCAACGAGTCTCTGCAATTCCTTCGTGTCCGCCTGGATCTCAGGGAGATTCAATAGCTCAACGAGAAGCAGTGCATTCTCCGTGTGGTCGGCGGCGAGCTGTCTGAGCCGTGTAATCCCGTCTTCTCGAGCTCCTTGCGCCAGCAGCAGCCTCGCGCAGGCAACCTGCGCGCCGAGCTGCTCGTCACCGGTTAGAGCCGCGATTGCCGCTTCAAGCGTGCTGCGGGCCTCATCTTGCTGATTGGCTTCGGACTGTAGTTGAGCCAGGAGGATGCGCGGAGCGGCCAACTCGGGGCCAAACGCAATGGCTCGCCGACACGCATCCATCGCCGGGTCCAACAGGTTCCGACTTCTGTAGTATCCAGCGAGTTGGATCGTGGGCGTGACCTTGTCGCTACTGACGGATATCGCGGCCTCGATATCTGTCGTCGCGTCCTCGAACCGCCCCTCCTCCACAGCTATCCTGGCCGACAGAATGTGAGCTCGGGCGGACGCTGGATTGGATCGGCGCAGGGCCACCAGTTCCTTCTGGAGTTCGTCAGCCTTCTCGGGCCGGATCAAGCCTGTTCCCTCGGCGTTGATCTGAGCCTCAATCTCCAGGAGCTTCGCATCGAGGTTGTCAGGCTTCAGCCGATGGGCCTTTGCCGCGTACCGCAGAGCCTTGGCGGGATCACGGCTCATGTAGCCCTCCGCAAGCTGGAGCGCCGCCTCCGAATCACTGGGTACACGTACCAGGTACTCCTCCCACGCCTCCAACGCCCTTCGGTCCTGGCCTGTCCTCTCGTAGGCGTTTCCCAGTAGCTTCCATATCTGTGGTCTCTGCGGGTTTCTGGCGAGAAGGGGCTCCAACAGGTTGATCGTCGCGTGTGGTCTGCCTTCGGCGTTGGACACCGCAGCGGCTACCAGGTCGACCTGCTCGGCGAGCAGTGGGTTGCTCTTCCTGAGCTTCTGCACGGATTCACGGAACTCGTCTGCAACCTCTCGTGCCGCGTCGACACGGCCGCCGGCCAGGTAGAGATCAACCGCAGAAGTCAAGAATGCCAGCCGAAGCGAGTCAGTGAGCACCTCCAACGCCTGATCGGCGAGCGCCACGCCGCCTTGCCCATCGCCCCGCAACATCGCCAGCTTAGCCGCTGTCATGAACCTTCTCAGTGTGAAGGCATCGGGATCGATGTTCAGGCGATCCAGTTCCGATCGGTCGACCCGCTCAGTCTGCTTGAGCATGGCCTCCGCTCTATCAAGCTCTCCCCACAGCATCCACTCCTCGGCGAGCAGCAGCCGCACGGCGGGATCAGTCGGTTGCAGTGCCTCGGCCGCCTCGAGGTCTTCTCGTGCCGCCGCTTCGTCCTTCATGGTGAGCCGCCGCAACCGGGCACGGCGTGCCCTTGCCTCGGCGGATTGCGGATTGGCTTCCACACAGCGATCTAGCCACTCTGCCGCCGCCTCCGTGTCGGGGACCGGGCTCCGCCGCCTTGCCAATTCACTCAGGAGCACGTAACCCTTGACCTGATCCGGACGATTCGCCACAAGCCGCTCGATGACGTTGGCGGCTTCCTCGGGTTTGCCCTGCCTGAACAAGGCCTCACCCAACGACAATGCGGCGTCTGGATCGTTGGGGTCGGCCCGCAGACGCTGATGACAGATGTAAACAACGTCGTCAAAGCTACCGACTCTGGCATAAAGCCTCGCCAGACGCTGGCAAAGCTCGTCGTCACCAGCATTGTGCCGCAGCAGTTGGCGGTAGGCTCCTATTGCCGCGCCGACGTTCGCTGGCTCGAGTGGCTGGACCGAGAGGTTCGCCTCCGCGTATGTGGCCAGGATCTCCTCGTCGTCCGGATACCGATGGAGGTACTCCCTAAGCCGTTTGCAGGCTTCCGTCCAATCCTGCTTCTCCAGCGCGGCCTTCCCTGCTGCCAACGCGCGGTTGGCCATGATCCGCTTGCGGACCTTGTAGCCCACGGCACCGCCACCGCCGAGCAAGACAACGATCAATGCCAGGATGACCAGAGCCCTTACGTTTATTCGCCCGGGTTGTCGTACCGCCTTCACCATATCGCCCCTTTGCTCGTACCAGGATGAGTCACCGTTGCAGACGTCTGCCCTATGTGAGTGCGTCCCAAAACGCCCTGTGGCATGTCCTTATGGCACGTCCTGTGGCATCTTCCGCGGCATTCTCTGTGGCACCTTCTGTGGCACCTTCTGTGGCACCGGCGTCCCGCCGGTGAAAACACTGGCCTTGCCCCTGTGTCACGGCGGCTCCAGGGCGCACTCTAAGCGATCACAGCCCGCTTGCACAGCTTCCTGCATCCGCCAGGCCGTCTGTCGTGCATCGCGCCGCAAGACAGGATTATTCTATATTGGCCCTGCGTCCTTGGACAGGGATCGATCCGAGCGGAAGCGGTCGTTCAAGGCACGAGGAAGCCCGCAGGAAATGGAGCGGTCGGAAAACGGCAACAATCGTGGCGGCTCCGTCGAGGCCTACCCGACCTTCGACACAACGCCGGCTTCCCACTCATAAGAAACGGGCCGCCCAATTGGACGGCCCGCTTGAATACGTTCTAGAGGCATGGCGGTGATTACGAGACCCGCCGCCTGAACCAGCCGATCAGACCCAGGCCCACCACGCCAAGGACCGCTGCGCCCGGCGCAGGGATGGGGGCGGCGCGAACCTCAACGACGATGTCGTTGTAATCCCCGCAACCGCAACCGAAGAGGTCCTCCCAAAACAGCAGCCAGGTCGTCCAACCGTCGTCAAGGCCGGTGATCTGGTACGTGACCATCCAGTCCCTGTCCTTGTTCATCTCATCCGCCGGACGGGAGGAATGCGTGATAAAGCCGCCCGTCATGCGGCGACGTTGATGTCCCCATCGCCAGGTCAGTCCTGCGGCGTCCATCAAGTCCGTGGAACCTGTAACATCAAAGCCGTAGCCTCTCACATCGAACAACTTGTGATACGAGTCCCCGGTCTCCCCGAGAAGACACCCGAACGACTGCATGGGCAGGACACTGTACTTGGCCGTGGCACTGGCTTGGACGAATCCGTCGCTGAAGACTTGATCGTCGGCCGCGCCGGGAACGCCATTCACGACATTCATGATTCCCCCGATGCCGAAATCATCGATGCGTGTGGCAGTGATCGCGCCGTTGCTGTAATCCCTTCCACCCGACTGGATGGCGAAACTGCCCCCAGAGTAAATCCCTGAGAGGATGTCCGCGTGGCCGAGTTCTCCGGGGAAGGGCGCCTGTACGGAAGAGTAGTCGGCGTTCGCCGGTGCAGCCCACACAACTGCGGCGGTGACCATCGCAACGAGAACGATTGGGCTTCTTTGTTTCACTCGCTTCAACATTATGGTTCTCCCTCTGAGGAGAGGTCGCGTCCGCCGCCGCAAGCAGCGGCGGACGCCGTATCGTTCTCCACCATTCCAGGTCTTGACATCACAGCCGCCTCTTGAGCCAACCGATCACGCCCAGCCCCAGCGCACCAAGCAGCACGGCGCCCGGTGCGGGAACCGCACTGACGACCCAGTTGTCCATCGTGAACGGATCCCCGTGGTCCAGGTCGACATAAACCTGATCAAAGCCGATGGTGTGGTAGCCGTCAAAATACGCGTACATGGTGTCCAAGCTCCCACCCAATGGGATGCCGGCTCCCGTGGTGGACCACTCGACCTGAGCGTTCACTGCGTCGTACACGCCGACCCAACCGCTCGGCGCCGTGATGAGTGTCGGCACAAGCCCGCCCGTGGGGGCGTGGAGGGACGTAATACCCTGATCATCCCACAGATCGTTGAAGACCGTGTAGCTGATAAACGTCTGGTCGGTGCAGTCGTTGTACCAGGCTTTGTCGGTCACCTCCCATATGCTGTTGGACCCGGGCGTGCCCACCCAGTAGTCTGTGCCATAGCTTGGCTCGAAGTTGATGTAAGTGCTTCCATTGGCGTAATAAATCTCCTGAGAACCGTGGATCATCGTGATGTCTGCCATGGCGAGTCCGCCAGTTCCCAGCAGCAACGCCGCAGCGACGAAAGTCGTCCAGCGTAGTTTCAACATAGTCTGTATCTCCTGTCTTCTTGTCGTTATGTGAGCAATATGAAGGACCGTCGTGCGCACACAGGCGCGCGACACCAAGTTGAACCGCGACGCTTCACAAGCATCGCAGAACTAGAAAGGAAGAGCAGGAGGGCCGCGCGGGGCCGCGATGGTAAGATTCGCTTGCTCGTCGCAGCGCGGAGTTTCTTCGCGCCGGACGCGATACCGAAATGGACGCTCGCCGACCGGCTGCTCGAAGCGGCACGGCGGCGACGCGCTGAAGTCAAAATCGAACGGCACGGCATGACCGATCTGATCCGGGCCGCCCGCGTGATACCACTCCGGCAATGCGCCCAGGTGCAGGTGCATTGCGGAGCGACCCAGGTGCCACGCGCCGGCGCTGAGCACGGCCGACAGAAACAGGACCGCGCTGCTCGGAAGGGGCGGAACCTCTCTGACCTGGGCGGAAGAAGCGTTCGACGCTTCATCCTCAATGGCTGCAAACGGTGTCCAATCACCTTGCGAGGACCCAAGATCCAGGTCGCAGACGGCTGCACCCGTCTTGGAGCACGCCGGGTACTGCCGAAGCTGGGAGGCTGTCGCCCGCGACGGCTGCTCGGGGAGGTGCCCGACGTCGCTCGGCGAGATGGTGATGGCAGAAGCCTCGTTGCAGGATGACTGCGGCGCGGACAAGTCGGCACGCACTCCCTGCGCCCACGCGAGGGTCATCACGACAAGGGCCATGAATAGAGTCTGCCTCTTGAACACGCTCTCCAATCCTTCACGCACGCGCACTGCCCGCGCGCTGTTACGCATGCTCATGTACTAGGATATCCGCCATTCCCGCATCTTGTCAAGGCCGTGCAGCCGAATATCCCGCTTTTTCCTGCCGCCCTCGATGCCACCAGGATGCTGCTATCGCCAGCAGACGGTGGGCCTTATCGGACGTAGCATCGCTCGCCATCCCACCGCGCACGTGCCCGTGGTTGGCCACGGCCCCGCCGCCTCCTCTACGCAAACCGGCGTTTCATCCAGACGATGTGACAGAGGCCCATAAGGCCGAGCAGTGTGGCGTCCGGGGCCGGAACCGGCGCCGGTGCCGGCGTGGAACCACCGATGTAGTGGCTCTCGTACCCACCCGTTCCAGTTCCGTCGTCGCCAAAACCAGCTACGTGTGCCGCGAAGAACACCGGACCCTGACCGTACGCATCGGTCGATAGGACCGTGAAATTGCTGACGACCGCTTCGCCCGCGTCCGGTAGCGTAAGCGTGAAGTGCAGCGGGTCCCGTCGCGAATTGCCCTTGCCGTCTTCCGTTACCATGAAGCCGCCGAACCCATCCATGTTCCCGCCGCCATCTGCCTGATCCCACTTGGCGGGCAGGTCCGAGTTCCATTGGTCCGGAGTCGAACTGATCCCCTGGAAGTTGAAGCCAAAGGACTGAATGCCGAAGTTGTTCCCAAGCGTCCCGTAGTCCCCAACGACGGACGCATCGACCCAGAACTCCACCAGTCCGGTCGCGTCGTTCGCCGTGATCGACACCGTGCCATAATCGACGCCATCAGCGAACGTGTTGGACTGATCGAGGAGCCACTCCCCCGAGGTCATGTCCGCGTTGATCGGTCCTGCCAAGCCGACCAACACCAGCACCGCCATCGCGGCTGGCGGGAACGACACACGCATAACCGCCCGTCCTGTTACCACCTCATCTTCCTCCACACTCCATCTTCGGGCGTAATTGATTAGCGGGTCCAACCCGCGTTTTTCGGCCGGAATCAGCGATTCCGAGGGCCAACGTTCCTGAAACTGCGTCGGAGAAC
>JAFGQA010000301.1 GCA_016935885.1 Phycisphaerae bacterium
CGTTTCACAAATAGAACGACTGTACGCTCTGCCGAGAATCCTTTCTCGGCACCGGCTTCAGGACCGAGAAGGGATTCTCGGTCCAGCGAACCGGCTTCAGGACCGAGAAGGGATTCTCGGTCCAGCAATCGTAGTCGCGTTTCCTGTGAAACGCGGTACTAGCATCGGCCGACGACACGCGTGACTTCTTCCACAGTTGTGATCCCCTGGCGTATCTTCTCCACGCCGTCGTCAACCAGGAACTTCATGCCATTGGCTCGTGCGGCCGAACGGATCGTCTCGGCGGGTTCCTGGCGTACGATCATCTCGCCGTACTCCCCGTTGACCTCGAGCAACTCGAACACACCGACGCGGCCAAGGTAACCCGTGCCGGCACACCGTCGACAGCCCTTGCCGCGTACTGGCTGGAAACCGAGATCCGCAGGATCGAGGCCCAAGGCGGCGAGCAAGAACTGCGGTGGCGAGTCGGCCTCCCGGCAATCCGGACAGATCCGCCGGCAAAGCCGCTGCGCCAGAACCGCAAGCAGCGAAGATGAAATCAGGTACTCGGCCACACCAAGATCCCGAAGGCGGGCAACCGCTGCGATCGAGTCATTGGTATGGACCGTGCTCAACACGAGGTGGCCTGTCAGGGAAGCCTGCACGGCGATCTGAGCGGTCTCGGAATCGCGGATCTCCCCGACCATCACCACGTCCGGGTCCTGCCGCAGCACGGACCGAAGTCCGCTGGCAAACGTCAGATCCGCGTCGGGATTGACCTGCACCTGGCGGATCAGCGGCGTGCGGTACTCGACCGGGTCCTCGATCGCGATGATGTTCTTCTGTGGCGAGATGATCACTTTCATCGCAGCGTACAGCGTCGTCGATTTTCCAGAACCGGTCGGACCGGACACGAGTATCATTCCGTGGGGGCTGGAGACGACGGCATTGAACTGCTCCAACATGTCCGGGCCCATCCCGAGGCCCTGCAGCGAGATGGACTCGGACTCGTTGCGGAGGATTCGCATGACGACCGCCTCGCCGAACACCGACGGCAAGATCGAAACGCGGATCATCGCCTCCGTGTCACCGCCGCGGTGGTGAATCGCCCCGTCCTGCGGGGCCCGGGTCTGGGAGATGTCCAAGCGCGATATGACCTTGATGCGGGAAACGAGGGCCCGATGCAGACCCAACGGAGGAGCCGCCACCTCGCGCAACACACCGTCTACACGGATGCGCACACGGAGATCGCGGTCACCGGGCTCGATGTGAATGTCAGACGCCCCCTGACGAATGGCGTTGTTGATCATGTCGTCAACCAGGCGGATGACCGGCTGCGTCTCATCGCCCTCGACGTCGGTGCCGGTTTCCAGCAGCGAATCCGTAACCGACGACTGTTCCAGGTACTTGCTGGCCCCGTAGGCCCGCTCGATCAGGCCCAGGATATCGCTCCGGCTGCCCAGGCAGGGCTCTACCTCGTGTTTTGTCTGTCGGCGTGTCTGATCGATCGCCGTCAGGTCGCTGGGGTTCTCCATGATCAACGTGACGATGCCGTCAAAGTCGAACAGTGGGAAGATCACGTGCCTGCGGACCAACTCCTCGTCGAGAAGCTCCGCGTTCTGGAGCCTGGGGATGAAGTCGGACAGGTTGCAGAACGGCACGCCGATCCGCATGGCCCGCAGGGCCAGAAGGTGATTATCCGTCAAGACGCGGCTTTTGCGGAGCACCGTCTCGAGGTCGGTGGATTCCTCCTGGGCCTGCTGCTCGGCCTTGGCCACCTCCGCCGGCGCGAGGACCCCGCTGGTCAGCAACTGATCTCGCAACTCGTCGCCTACATCAGGAGACACCGGCCCCTCCGACCGACACAACCTCGCCGGCATCGCTTTTCGAGCCGGCAACCTCGCCGATTAGGAACCGCTCATCCTGACCGCTCGCATCAACAAACTGAACGCCGACCTGGTATGTCGGCTTGTGGTCGGACATCACGCAACGGCGGACGATACCTCGAATACTCAAATCCCGGGCCGGCCCGGACCGGCCTGCCTTCACGCCCGAAATGTGCAGCGTGATGCGCATGCTCCTGGGGAGATAGATGCCGCTTTGCAACCCCAGTCCGCCCTCGCTGACGTCAATCACGGCCATACCGGATTGCGCGTCCGGGAAGCTGAGGCGAAACTGATCCGCGTGATCAGGATGGGGATCAATCCGCGTCTCGTACGTCGTATCGTGGCGTCGAAACTGGCGCGCGTGCGCACTGATATCATCGGGTTTCATGACACAGCCTCATCGGGTTGCGATCGCGCCCGGTTCAGCACAATGTGCCTCTCAGGGCCGCCATGCTGGTCCGAGATCCTTCACGGCCACGCGCAGGATCGCGCCCCAAATGCAGCAGGAAGATGTCTGGGAATAGCCGAGAAACGTGAGGGGCGTTGTCCGGTGCGCGGGCCGGTGCTCTGTCGCCGATGCTCTGATGGGCAAGTCGCGGCGTACAGCGTCTGTCACCGCGATTGAGCGGTGCTGCACACCATCGCTCGACCCGCGAGGGGCGCTGCTCAAGAGCAAATGCGTGCTTAGCATGGTAGCATGGCTGGAGCAGTTCACGCTTGCCTGCAACTGTGGCACGGGCTCTCGCCCGTGAATCCACCGCCGAGACGGCGGTGCCACAGGTGCATCCAACCGTGAAGTGCTTTAACCGTACCGACGGTTCCGCCGCCGCACCGCCGTCGCCGCCGCCTCCACGGGCTCGCTGGCTACAGCCATCCTTCGAGACCTCCCAATGCCCCCGCTCCTCCCAGCACACCACGACCCAGTATTGCTCACCGCTCTCGGCCAACGTTCCTGCGCGGTCTGCAGGCCCGGCGGGTCGTCATCCGGCGTTCACACCGTTGGGCTACGGAAGGACGGCACCGGGTCGAGAAACGGAGCGGCTTCATGACAGTTAGGGAGGCTCACGAATGAGCGGCGTGGCGCCTGGTTTCGCCCGCGACAAGCACTCGATCCGAGCTCCGAGCGCGAGCGAGTGGGCCTGTCTGCCGACAGGCAGATCTGAAAGCCAACGGTCTGCCTGCGAAGACCCCGCGCTCGCGCTTGGGGCTCGGTTCTACCCCCGCCTGAACTGTCATGGACCCAAACGGAGCCGCCGGTTGGAAAAACTCCTTGCGGAGTTGGCAGGACGCCCGGATCATGGGCCGAGGCGTGGGAGCCCTCGTCCGGGCCACTATTACTCGCCGGTTCGGCCGCGGTCAGCGTGAAGATGGACCGCCGAGCCGCGGATTGGCAACCGATCGTGTATATGGGATGAAGCGTTGAATGAAGCCATTCTGATTGTCGGGGGGCTGATTGTTGGCGGGGCCGTTGGCTGGTACATCGGCGTCCTGCGGAGCAAGAGCGTGCTATCGGGGGAGGTGGCGCGGCTGACGGCCTCGCTGGAGGAGGTGCGAGGACAGGTCACGGCAAAGACGGAGGAGCTTGCCGACGTGCGGAAGGCATCGGAGGCGGCGTTGGCGGCCGCGCGGGCGGAGCTCGAATCCCAGAAGGTCGCCAGCGCGAAGACGAATGAGCGTCTCGATGCGGCGCGCGAGCACTTTGCCGAGCAGCGGCGGCAGATCGAGGAGATGGAGAAGAAGGTCAAGGATTCGTTCGCGGCGCTGTCGGCGACGGCACTGAAGAGCAACAACGAGCAGTTCGTCACGCTGGCCGAAGCCAAGATGAAGCCGTTGCGCGAGCAACTCGAACGCTATGAGAAGCAGATCAAGACACTGGAGGACGCAAGGATCGGCGCGTACAGCGGATTGAATGAGAAGGTGACAGCGCTCGGAGAGCGGAGCGACAAACTCAAACAGGAAACACACGGACTCGTCGCGGCCCTGCGGCAGCCTGGGGCTAAGGGCAAGTGGGGAGAGGTCAGCCTGCAACGCATTGTAGAACTATCGGGAATGACCGAGCATTGCGATTTTGAGAAGCAGTCGACGCTGGACGGCGGGCAGCGACCAGATTTGATTGTGCGAATGCCTGGCGGGCGGACGCTCGTGGTCGATTCCAAGGTCAACACCGGGGCGTATCTGGATGCCGTCGGCGCAACGGAGGAGGAGCGGCGAAAGCGGTATCTCGCCAAGTACGCGAGCGACGTTCGCACCACGATGAAGGACCTGGGGCGGAGGGAATACTGGCGGCAGTTTTCGCCGTCGCCGGAGTTTGTCGTGATGTTCATGCCTGGTGAGGCATTCTTCGCGGCAGCGGTCTCGCAGGACCACGGCTTGCTTGTCGACGGCGTCGACAAGGGTGTCCTGCTGGCGTCACCAACGACGCTGATTGCCTTGCTGCTGGCGGTGCGGCACGGCTGGCAGCAGCAGCAAATGGCGGAGAACGCCAGGAAGATTGCTGATGCGGGTCAGGATTTGTATGATCGACTACGCGTCTTTGTTGGGCATGTAGACAAGGTGTGGGACGGCCTCCAGAAGGCGGCGGAGGCGCACCGCAACGCCATCGGCAGTTGGAAAAGTCGAGTGTTGCCAGGCGTGAGCAGGCTGAGGGAACTTGGCGCAGGAACCGGCAAAGAGATAGGTGAGTTGCAGGGGGCGGAACTGCCCATGCGGCGACTGCTGCCGGAGGAAGAAGACGACGAGGCGGGTAGCCGGCCCGGTACCTGACAGCGTGTCTGAGGAGACGTCTTGGGAATCCGAGCCGCGACCGTAAGGGAGCGGTTTTCCAGCAGATACCGACCGCTTCCTGGCGGACGCGGCTGTGAAACGGCGCTTCTGATGCAGGGTCTCGGATCGGAAGTAGGTATCCAGGCTCCTGTCGCAAGATCCGCGCGGGCTGAAGCCCGCGGCTCGTCAGGGTTTGGAGGCTTCAGCGAGGGCGCAAGCTGAGTCCGGCAAACAAGGTGATACATGGGTGACAGCGGGTTGGCATTCCTTGGGAAACTGGAGCGGCCGGCGTTGGTGGGGATGATCCACGTGGGCGCGCTGCCGGGGACGCCGCGGTGCTGCAAGACGGTGAGCGAACTGACCCGCCAGGCGGTCACGGAGGCGGCGTTGCTGGCCGACGGGGGCGTCGACGCGATGATCTTGGAGAACATGCACGACGTGCCGTATTTGAATCGCAACGTCGGGCCGGAGATTATCGCCGCGATGACCGCGGTCTGTGCCGCGGTCCGTGAAGCGGTGGCGGTACCGTTGGGTGTTCAAATCCTGGCGGGGGCAAACCGCGAGGCGGTCGCCGTGGCGCACGCGGCGGCGTGTCAGTTCGTGCGGTGCGAGGGATTCGTTTTCTCGCACGTGGCGGACGAGGGCTTGATGGCCGAGGCGGACGCCGGTCGGCTGCTGCGGTATCGCAGGATGATAGGTGCTGAAGACGTAGCGGTGGTCGCGGACGTGAAGAAGAAACACGCCTCGCACGCGGTCACGGCGGACGTTGGCTTGGCGGAAGCGGCCAGGGCGGCGGTGTTTTTCGGGGCGGACGGTGTGGTTGTGACAGGCACGGCAACCGGCGAGCCGACTCGCCCAGAGGATGTGGCGGCCGTGGCGGAGGCGGTGGATCAGGCGGTGTTCGTTGGGTCGGGCGTGACGCCTGAGAATGTCACGGCGCTGACACCACACGCGGACGCGCTGATCGTCGGCAGCTACCTGAAGCGCGGCGGGCTCTGGGAGAACGAGCCGGACGCGGCGCGCGTAGCGGCGATGGTGAAGGCCGTGCGTGACGCAGCGAATGGCGAATAGCGAATAGCGAATGGCAAATGTCGGATTGTGGAGTTTCGCCATTCGCTATTCGCTATTCGCTATTCGCCATTCTCCTCCAGGCGCCATCGGGCCAAGTGGTATTCGTTCATGGGGTCCAGGCTGGCGCTGTTTGGGTCGAGCACCACGCCGGTCTCGACGCACTGGCGGAACCACCTTCGTGCTTCATCAATCTGATCGTTCAGCCGGCATGCCTCGCCAGCATAATAGCAACACTCGCAGACCTCCTCCGGCTTGCGTGGGTCGGCGGAGGCTGCCAACTCCGCTGGCGTGATCTCACCGGCCAGACATTTGAGAATCCTCTCCAGGCGCCCCCCAGGCGTTACGCCGCGAGGAGCTGCCCTGAGGACCTCCTCTGCCTCCGTGCGGGCGGCCGCCGCCGCACCGTCCAGGCGGCCCGCGTCGCTGAGGGCTCGCGCGTGATCTTGAAGAACAAGATACAGCCTCGCGTCCGCGTAGCTCACCTGGCCCCGGAGCGCGCGGACTTGACGGTAGTCCGCCGCCGCCTCGTCCGTTCGGCCAACGATCCACAACGGCGTGGCGCGGGCATAGCGTGGCCAGATGTTCTCGGGCCCTTCGATCTCCGCGGCCTTCGTGTCGTCCTCGATGGCCTTGCCATAGTCCTTCAGGCACAGGTGGGCGGTGCCGCGGAACCGATGGGCCAAACCGTGGCTGGGCGCAAGCTCCACCGCCTCCGCACATCGTTCCACCGCCTCTGTGTATCTACCCGATCTGATGAGCGCGCGGCCTTGGAATACCGTCCACGTGAGGCGATGCTCCCCAAGGTGGATCAGTTCCCTCGCCGCTCGCAGCGCGTCGTCAACTCTCCCTTTCTGAAGATAGAGGTGTGCCAGCCGATTCCAGGCCAAGATGTGCGTTCGGTCGCACTCGACCACCCTCTCTGCGCACTGGATGGCCTTGTTCATGTCCAGTGTCGCAAAGGACCAAAGATACCACGCATCGGGCGTATCGGGCGCGTCACGCTCTGCCCGCTTCATCAGCTCGTCGGCCTGGGGGTTACCGATAGCAGCGTATATCTCGCTCAACAGGGCGCGGACCTCCCACCGAGAAGGATCCTGGGAAAGCAGACTTCTCAGCGCGGCCATCACGCGGTCTCTCCAGCCCTCGTCTCCGAGCTGCTCCGCGGCCTTGAAGCGGGCCTGTGCCCAAGCAAGGAAGGCCTCCGGCAGCTCGGGATACTGGTCAGCGAGGGCCTTCGCGTTCTCGCAGGCAATCTGGACACGCCCACTGTCGCAGTAGTACTGGACGTTCAGGACTTGTCTGCGGGCCTCGGCCAACTCGCGTGCCCGCCGCTGCTCCAGCGAACGGTTCTTCCACCAGACACCCCCGAAAACCGCGAGTGCCCCGACCACAAGGAGCGCCGCCGCCAGCGCGATCCACAGCCGGTGCTTGGAGAGCCTCTTGCGAAGCACATAGAAGCTGCTGGGGGGCCGAGCCAGGATCGGCTCGTAGTTCAAGTACCTGCCGAGGTCCTCGCCCATGTCCCGCGCAGACTGATACCGGCGGGCCCTGTCCTTCTCCAGCGCTTTCAGAATGATTGTCTCAAGCTCCCTATCGACTTGACTCGATCGCGAGGACGGAGGCGTGGGCGGTGCTTCCAGTATGCGATCGACGACCTTTGAAGGATGGCCGGTCGTGTCATAGGGCAGCGAACCGGTCAGCGCCTCGAATAGCATGACGCCCAGCGCATAGACATCGGTACGGGCGTCAATCTCGTCGGGCGTGCCGGCCGCCTGCTCCGGGGACAGATAGCGAAGCGTGCCAAGGACCTCACCGGGAGAGGATACCGAAGCCGCCAACGTTTCCGTGTCTGCGCGATCGGTCGCCTTGGCCAGACCGAAATCCAGGATGTGGGGCTTGCCCTCATCGTCAACGATCACATTGCCAGGCTTCAGATCACGGTGTATCACGCCCCCTCGGTGGGCGTGGTCAACAGCTTCACACAGTTCTAGGAACAAGCCAAGGACGGTTTCGACACCTTGACGTCCTGTGGTCTCGATGTCTCTGCCTTTCGCCAGGTGGCGATCCAGCGTGAGGCCCTCCACGTAGTCCATGGCGTAGTACCGCTGCCCCGTGGGGAGCCGGTCGCTCTCCAAGACCCTTACGATGCTCGGGTGCTGAAAGCGGGCGGCCAACTCCACCTCGCGATCGAAGCGCCGCTTCGCCGAATCCGAGGCAAACCGTCCAGCCAGCATCACCTTCAAGGCGACGCTGCGCTTGGTGCCCTCTTGCAGGGCCTCGTAGACCACGCCCATCCCCCCGCGCCCGATCTCGCGGATGATCTGGTAGCCCGGAATGGCATCCACCGGCGGCATGGCAGACGCAGACCTGGCGTGGTGGCCGACGACACCGTCGAGCATCTCGCCCACGCCCGGAACCGAGCCCTCGTCAGAGCCCAACAGGCGGTCGAACTCGCTGCTGTCACCCCGCCATAGCGATTCCAGGGCGATGTCCACGCGGTCGGCGAAGTCCACCGGTAGTTCGTGCTCAGATGGTGGGTTCATCACTCTGCTCGATTTCGCTTGATGAGCCACAGGCTTCAGCCCGCGCGGCCCTCCGAACGCCCACTGTGCCGACCGCCGAACGACAAGCTGGTGCAAGAATCCTTTCTCGCACCGACTCGAACGGGAGTCACTTCCCAGATTCCTCGCAGGATAAGAATCCTGTAAGCGCAGGTGCGAGATAGGAATCTCGCACC
>JAFGQA010000302.1 GCA_016935885.1 Phycisphaerae bacterium
CAGACCCACTCGCTCGCGCTCGGGGCTCGGATCGAGTGCTTATCGCGGGCGAAACCAGGCGCCACGCCGCTCATTCGCGAGCCGCCGCAACTGTCATGGACGCGTCGCGGGCCGTGTCTGCCTTGTGGCCTTGTGTTTGCGATGACCGGCCGCTACCATTTCGCGGACTTCACTCGAAAGCCAGGCGTACGTGCCGTTAACGTGCCGTCAAGAGGAGTGGTCCGTGGCGCGCGAGCATTGGGGTTCACGAATCGGCGTCATCCTGGCCGTCGCCGGCTCGGCCGTCGGGCTGGGCAATTTCCTGCGATTTCCGGGACAGGCGGCGCAGAACGGCGGCGGCGCTTTCATGCTGCCGTATTTCATCTCGTTGCTCATCCTCGGCATCCCGCTGTGTTGGGCCGAATGGACGATGGGGCGTTTCGGCGGCACGCGTGGGTTCAACTCCGCGCCGGGCATCTACAGCGTGATCTGGCGCAACCGAGTCTCGAAGTACTTCGGCGGATTGGGGCTGCTCATTCCGCTGGTGATCTACATGTACTACGTGGTCATCGAGGCGTGGTGCCTTGGGTATGCCTACCACTACCTGACCGGCGATCTCATGCTGGGCAAGGATGCCGAAGCCTACACAGGTTTCTTCGATCGGTTCGTTGGCATTGCCGAGGACGGCGCGCTCTTCCAATCGGGCGGAAGCGCGCTCTTGATCTTCCTGACCATTGCCTTCTTGATGAACTTCATCCTGATCTACCGCGGGGTGAGCAAAGGGATCGAGAGCTTCTGCAAGCTGGCCATGCCGATCATGATCGCGTGCGCCCTGTGCGTGCTGGTCCGCGTCCTGACATTGGGCACGCCCGATGCGAGCAAGCCCGATCAGTCCGTCATCGGCGGCCTCGGCTTCATGTGGAATCCCGACATGACCAAGCTGAGGGACCCGCAGACATGGCTGGCCGCATCGAGCCAGATATTCTTCAGCCTGTCCGTTGGATTCGGCATCATCCTCAATTACGCGAGTTACATGCGCAAGCGGGACGACGTTGCGCTCAGCGGGCTGACGGCCAGCAGTATGAACGAGTTCTTCGAGGTCTGTCTGGGCGGACTGATTACCCTGCCCGCGGCGTTCATCTTTCTCGGCGGGGCGATTGGGTCTTTCAGCACCTTCGGGCTCGGTTTCACCACGCTGCCGAATGTCTTTGCGGCCATGCCGGCGGGACGGTTCTTCGGGTTTCTTTGGTTCTTTATGCTCTTTCTGGCTGCGATCACCAGCAGCCTGTCGATGCTCCAGCCGGTCATCGCGTTTCTGGAGGAAGGCTTCAACCTGAAGCGGCACGCCTCCGCCACGTTCCTCGGCATTCTCGCATTGACGGGCGCCGGATTCGTCGCGTGGTTCTCCAAGGGCGTCCTCGCAATGGACACGTTTGACTTCTGGGTCGGGAACTTCCTGATCTTCGTCCTTGCGATGGTGCAGACGATCGTCTATGGTTGGGTCTTCGGCATCCGGCGAGGCCACATCGAGGTCCACCAAGGCGCGCACATCCGAGTCCCCTGGTCTGTCCAGGTCATGCTCAAGTACGTCTCGCCTCTCTACCTCGTGGTCATCTTCATCGGCTTTCTTTGGAACAACGTGCCGGCGTACGCCAGATCGCTCGCGGCCAGCCCGGTCGCCCTCGGCTCGCTGGTCTTCATCGCGTCGGTCCTGGCGTTCTTATGGTTGTTGATCTACCAGGCCGGCAAACGATGGCTGGCCCAAGGCCGCTACCTGGGCATCGACGACGACGTCCCGGCGTTTCCCGTGCTGCCGGTGGAGGACGATCAATGAATCCGGCCGGCTGGACGGTCATGATCTTGTCGGTGGGTGCCGTGGTCACGCTGGTGACTTACTGCCTCTACCGTGTGCTCACGCTGCCGCCGGTTGAGATCGAGGAACATCTCAAGGCACCGCCCGATATCGACACGCACGACATGGAAGATGCGGATTAGGCGTAGCGCAGGGATAACATGACCGGACTGTGCCGCTTGGCTGGCCTGCTGGCTTGCCGTTTGGCGGATCAACCGTTCACGTTACTCCCGTGTGACTTCTCAGTATGACATCGCTGCTTCTATCTGCGACCGTTGGCAAGAGGCGCACGTGAGCGATTCGCCTGGCCCACGGATTGGCGTCCGTGAGCTTTGGCGATTCACGCAGCGCAGCACCGGGCTATTGCGCCGGCAACTGTTGCAGCGTCCCGCCGGCCGTCGTCACGCAACTTCCCCCGATGCGAACGTGTTTCTCGCCGTGCTCGCCACTTTGTGTGACCACGACACGGACGAGTCCGGCACGGCCGCCTGCCTTGGCTTGGGCGCAGTGGAAGTCCGCCTTGCCGCCCGTCATCGGCACGACGCCACTGTTGACCAGGTGCAGACCAAGCGGGCCGTGGACGGAACCTGTCACCGGGTCTTCATCCACGCCGGCGGCGGGGGCGAAGAAACGCGATTGCACAACCGTCGCCCGTGACAAGACATCTGTGGTCGTCACGAGCACGCCGCGGATCCGCTGCTTGCGGCAGTATCGAGCCAGCTCGGCCATCGGCGGCTCGAGTTGCAGCAGGGCTTGGAGGTTTTGAACAGCGAGGATGACGTCGTCGTCCTGTGTCCTGATCGCGGGGATGGCCGGATCGATTGCGTCCTCAGCGAGCCCAAGGTGCTTGGCAATCGCGGGCACGACAACCGCGCCCTGCTTCGGTTCACTGTGCGGCATGTCGAGCCAGATGGTGTACGGCTTGTCGGGATTGGGGTGTTTCTCGGTGCGGACGGTCAGGATACCAACCATGGTCTCGATCGGCAGGACCGTCCCCGGCTCGCTGAGCGCGTGGGTGAAACGGCCGGCCTCGAACAGCGCGTGCACGCCGCCGAGCGTGGCGTGACCACAGAAGTCCACCTCGCGGCTTGGTGTAAACCATCGAAAGCGCACCGCCGCGTCACGTGTGCTCGGCCGCAGAATGAACACCGTCTCGCTTGCGTTGAACTCCGCAGCGACGGCCTGCATCTGTTTGTCCGTCAGGCGATTCGCGTCAAGGATGACGCCGGCGACGTTGCCCGAGTAGGGCGACAAGGCGAAGGCATCCACGAGCCTGAATTCGAGTTGTTCCGGCATGATGGTCCCAAATGCTATTCGTCCGCTGCGCATTCATGCCCACCGCACGTCGGTGGGCAAGACGATCAGTTGAAGACCATATCCTACCGCCAGACGTGGTCGGCATCACGGTCGGCCGTGGTCAGGCCAGCTTGGCGGGTGCATGACACTTCCGGCGTCATTCGATTCTGGGTGCCACGGGCGGCTTGCTCGCCCGTGCGGTCTCTCTGGTGGGCGCGGGGGCATTCGCACTGGCAGGCAAGCTGCCAGTGGCACCCGCCTAACAGCCCGTGGTAAAAGGGAAAACAGCGGATCGGAAACGCCGTTCCTGACCGTAAGAACCACCGGCGAGACGCCGGTGCCACAGTTTTGCCACGGGCTGCTAAACTGTCACGCACCCCCGCTTGGCCGTCGCGACCAGGTTGTCGCCATCGTGCCGCAACGTGTCCAGCAGCCTGGGGGCCTTCGCCAGTTCGTCGAGGAGACGCAGTGCGTCGTCCAGTGTCGCGGGCGGATGCTCACGGAGCACGGCCCACTGCGACCGGCCGCTACGACGATCGAGGAAGCGGTTGATCCGCCAGGCCAGCGGGCCCGGCATCTTCTGAACATATGCCTGCATTTCCGGACGGTTGGCCCAGGATTCGTAGCGAAAGTGCGTGTAGCTTCTCGTCTCGATGTCGCCGAAGCCGCACGAATCCAGAAGGCCCGTCAGCGAGTCGGCGTCGAACAGATTGACATGGAACCGGTTCAGGCCGAGCCAACGCGTACGGCCCCACCGACGCCATCGGCTGTCCCAGTTGGGTGTGTCGATGCACATCGCGCCATCAGGGGCCAGGACTTTGCGAATCTCGGCCAGGAAGGCAATCGGTGCCGGAACGTGTTCAAGGACGTCTCCCAGGAAGACCAGGTCACAAGGCGGCAGCGCCTGGCGATGTTGCGCCAACAGACCGGCACGAAAGTCAAGCCCGAAGCGTACTGCTGCCCGGCTGATCGCCTCGGGCGAGACATCGATGCCGACGACCCGCCAGCCCCGCCGGTCGGCCAGTGCCGACAGATGTCCTGCTGCGCAACCCACCTCCAGCAGCCGTCGGTACATCGCCGTTTCCCACGGGAGGATGTGTACCGCGTATTGCTGCACTGCCCGCGCCCAGCGTGTCGATTCGTCCTCGGCGAAGACGTAATAGCCCTCGTCGTAGAGGGTCGCGAGTTGCTTGTCGGAGCAGCGGGGGTGTTGCTGTACGAGGCCGCACGCCGCACACCGAACCAGGTCGAATGGCCGCGTCGTGGGATCCGACGGCACCTCCGGCCGAGGAATGGCCTGGTCGTGTCCGCAAGAGACGCAGCAGAACACATCCCCCTGTGTCTCGTCGCTTGGAGCGGTCATTTCTGTACTGGCAACGCCGGGCATCTCAATCCAGATTATCGGCCAAAGGCCTGGCTCAGACTCGCGGAAATGTCTGGACAGACCCTTTGACGGCCGCCCGGTCGCATCCTACCGTACCGTCGAGACCATGGGTAGCTCCCACGGCCCTTGCAGCCCCACCGGGGTCCGTGACAGTCTAGGCGGGTGTCACCCGGCTGCTTGCCTGCGTTCGGTGTGTGCCACCGGCTGCTTGCCTGCGTCCGGTGGGTGCCACTGGCAGCTTGTCTACGTCCGGTGGGTGCCACTGGCAGCTTGTCTGCCAGTGTGTGCGCCCCGTGCGCCCACCGGAGAGACCGCACGGGCGGACAAGCCGCCCGCGGCACCCAGAATCGAATGCCGCCGTGAGTGTCACGGACCCCTGGGCGAGCCCTTTGACGCCCGGCCGATGAGATTCTACCGTACCGCCGTGACGATGGGTGGCTTCTGACTTCTCGACGTTTCGGAGATTGCCCGCCGTGTTCAAGACTCACCTCAACACCTTCAGGGAGATCGCCAACCTCCCAACGGCCCCGTTTGTGGAGGACCACGTGATCGACTATGTCCGCGGATTCGTTGCCCAACGCCCCCAGTTGCGCGTCAGGGCCGACCGGTTCGGCAACCTGCTCGTCAAGTACACTCCACGCACGAGACCAAAGGCCGGACCCACGGGTCGCCCCATCCTGTTCGCCGCCCACATGGACCACCCCGGTTTCATCGCTCGCAACATGATTGATGCCAAGCACCTGCAAGCCGAATGGCGCGGCGGCGTCCAGGCCCGCTACTTCAAGGATGAACGGATCAGGTTCTTCGCCGATGGCCGGTGGATCCACGCCACGATCGAGGAGATCATCCACCACAAATCGCCCAAGCCTACCAAGCGGCCCCGCCCCGGCGGTGTTCGGCCGTCCCGCGCCGACTCGCCCCCCAAGGCGGTCATCGCCAAGGTCGGTGAGCATGTCCCGCCGGGCAGCCCCGGTATGTGGGACATCAAAGACGCGGTGATCCGGGGGCATCGCATCCACGCGCGTGTCTGCGACGACCTCGCCGGTGTCGCGGCCATCATCTGCATGCTCGACACGATCTGCCGCAAGAAGATCAAAACGTCGTGCTATGGCTTCTTCAGCAGGGCCGAGGAGGTTGGCTTTGCCGGGGCCCTGGCGGCCGTTGAAGCCAGGACGATCCCGCAACGCGCCATCGTCGTTGCCGTCGAGTGCAGCAAGGCTCTCCCCGGTGTGGCCGAGCTCGGCAACGGGCCGGTCCTCCGCGTCGGCGACAAGATGACCATCTTCACGCCCGGCGTCACGGCCTACTGCCGGGCCGTCGCCGAGAAGCTCGCGGAGGAGGACAAGACCTTTCGCTTTCAACGCAAGCTCATGGACGGCGGCTCGTGCGAATCGACCGCCTACTGCCATTACGGCTACGAGGCCAACGGCATCTGTCTGCCGATGGTCAACTACCACAACATGGACCCCGACAATCGGAAGATTGCCCCCGAGTCTGTGGACACGCGCGACTTCGTGAACCTGGTCAAATGGTTCGTCGCGCTGGCGGAAAGCCCGACGAAGATCGAATTCGATGGCCGCCACCCCGGCTTGGACAAAAAGCTCGACACGCTACGAAGACGACACCGCCGCCGGCTACTGAAGACCGCTGCGTCTTGATGCGCCAGAATGAAGCGATCGTCGACGAGCCGAGCCGTAAGGCGTCGACGACCCGACCCGCAAGCGGTGCGCCCAGCCGCAAGGCGTGCGGTCCGCAACTCCCAAATGGGACGGACATCTGTCGGGCGTCATGGCTTCACGAATACAAGCTCCGCCAGCGGCACCTCCACTTCCATGTTGCCAAGATCGACCGCGGCCTGTTGCCTTTCCAGGCGAACACGAACGATGCGGCCCGACTTGTCGAACTTGCGCACATAGACCCTGTCTCCGGGCTGGAGCTTGAGAACGCAGTCGACCCACCTTGCGTAGAGCTTCTGTTGCTCCTCCAACGCCTTGGCCCGATCGAGGGCGGCGAGCGTTTCACGGGCAGCGTCCAGACGGGCTTTCTCGGCATCGCGACGGGCGAGCTCTGCCTCCCGACGTGTCCGGAGTGTTCCGGCGATGGCCCGATTCAACGCGCGGTAGCCGCCGGCCAAGTGTTTCTTTGCCGATACGACCATCTTGCGCGGCATGCCCAGTCGGGACGCGATGGCGATTGCGTTGCTGTTGCCCGGCTCGCCGAGCCGCAGCTTGAAGGTGGGCTGAAGCGTCTCCACGTCAAACTGGACGGCGGCGTTGTCGACGCGCTCGATCTCGTAACCGAGAGCCTTAAGGGCCCCGAGGTGGGTGGTGACCATCGCCAGGCTGCCGCTGGCCAACAGCCGATCCACGATGGCCCGACCGATCGCCGCGCCTTCATCGGGGTCCGTTCCGGCGCCGAGTTCGTCGAACAAGACCAGCGTATGCTTCCTGGCACGGTGGATGATGTCCAGGATCCGCGCCAGGTGGGCACTGAACGTGCTTAAAGACTGTTCGAGACTTTGCTCGTCGCCCACGTCGATCCACACGTCCTCGAATACTGGCAGCGAGGAACCCGCCGCGGCGGGAATCGGCAAGCCGGATTGGGCCATCAGGGCGAGGAGCCCGACGGTCTTGAGCGTCGCCGTCTTGCCACCGGTATTCGGACCTGTGATCATCATGATGTCAAAATCATCGCCCAGCCTGACGTCAATGGGGACGACCTCGCGGACGGGGCGTCCAGCTTCGGCTTCCTCCTCGGACATCGCCATCAGGATGGGATTCCGGGCGCGGGTCAGCTTCAGGTTGTCCCCGGCGATGATCTCGGGGATGTGCATGTCGTGACGCTTGGCGAGCTTGTGCTTGGCGGTCAGGAGGTCCACCAGGGCGACAGCCTCGAGGGTCCGCAGGATTCCCTGTTGGTTGAGATGGACCTGATGCGTCAGTTCCCAGAGGATGCGGTTGATCTCCTCCTGCTCCAGTTGCAACAGATTGAGCCGCGTGTTGTTGAGTTCCACTGCCTCGGCCGGCTCGACGAAGACCGTCTGGCCGCTGTCACTGCTGCGGTGCACGATCCCCGGCAGACGGCCGCGCTGATCCGCCTTCAGGGGCATGACCATCCGATCGGCATGGAAGGTCGCGTTGGGATACTGTAGCAAGCGAACGATGGCCTGCTGTTTGAGCAGCCGATCGAAGACGGCCCGGGTTTGTCGGCGGATCTCCTCGATCTCCTGTCGTAGGCGCATGAGGCGATCGCTCGCCTGGTCGCGAACCGCGCCGCGGGGGTCAATCGCCTGATTGATCCGGTCGGCGATGACCTGGAAATCACCCAGCCGCTCGCCGAGTTTGGCGATCAGATCGAAGTGCTCGCCTCCTTCCGGATGGGATTCCTCGCCTGGATCGCCTTGTCGGCCTGGCTCGCCCGGCTCGTGCAGATACTTGCGCAGCAGGCCGATGCCTTCGAGTGTCGAGGCCAGCTCGGCGAATTCCTCCGGTTCGAGCTTCGCCGGCGGCACCGCCCTGCGGACCTGATCGCGCACGTCCCGGATGCCACCAAAAGGCGGCAGGCCGTGGGCGGCGATCCACTCGGAGAACTGCCGTGCCTGCTGAAGCCAAACGGTGATCTGAGCCCTCCGGCGCGATGGCTGCACGCGATGCGCCAGATCCCGCCCGAGGGCGCACTGGGCCTCCTTCGCCAACAGTTGGCGGACCCGGTCGAATTCGAGTTTCTCGAGCGTATGTTCGTCCACGACTCCATCATAACCCGGCGGGCGTCGTGAACCAACAGTCGCCCCGCGGCCCGGCAGACATGGCGGGGCCCGTGGCGCCAATCGGCGACCTGAAGCCAATCCAGCCGCTATTCCAGGTCGAAGTAGCCGTTGTCGTCCTGATTACCGAACCAGCCGATGTCATTGTGCTCGGGGTCGCCCGGGTACAACCCGCTGGTCCAACTGAAGGTCATCCTCCGCTGGTCCACGTGTCCATCGCACCAGACGACGTTGGCCTGTCTGTTGTGGCGGAAGTGGATGGAAGGATCTGGCCGGGTCCCGAACGTCGGGAAGAATCGTGGCTCCGCGAAGCTGTACTCGATCAGGTCGCCACTGAGGAACACGGAGTCCGTGAACATGACGGTCTCCGCCGGATGGCGGATGCGATCATTCTTGGCCCCGACCAGGTCGGTTTCGACGACGTAGTGACCGCCGGTGGCTTTCTCGAGTTGCCGGCCTAGGAAGGCCAGGTTATAGCCGTACCCACCGCAGTTCTTCTCGAAGCGCCGCGGGTCGTTTTCCGGCAGGTTGATTCGCACGGACGGGCAGGCCCGAATGCCGCCCTCCGAACCGAGGTACGGCAGCAGCGGACCTCGCTCGCCGTTGAAAGGCTGGCTGGGATGGTCGCGCATCCCGTGCCAGCGATGCAGGTTCGTGGGCATGAAGTCGGCCGCCCCCGGGCAGTAATACTGGTGATTGTCGTTGGCATAGAAATTGTTGGCCAGGCCGATCTGCCGGATGTTTGATGCGCACACCATCGCCTCGGCCTCACCGCGGCTCTGTGACAAACTGGGCAGTAGGAGGCCCATCAGCAGTGCGAGGATCGAGATCACCACCAACAACTCGAGCAAGGTGAACGCGCGCTGGTGTATCATGGTCATTCCTCAATCTGACCGATCCATCGAGAATGCGCTGCGAGAAAATTCAAGTGAGCGAGCCAACATGGCACGATGGCCGGGAGTGTTCATGGTCACGCCGTGAATCCTCGGTTCCGAAACCCTTGGCCCCTTGAATCCTTGAATCCTCGAATCCTTCTCACAGGGATCAACAATCGATCCCTTTGAGTCACACACCCGTGAGTTCAGCCACGAAGGGGTCTATGTCGAACGTGTCAACGACGCCGTCGTCGTTGACGTCGGCGTTTCGCCGGTTGCAGTCAGGGTAGGCCTGTTCATAGCCCGTCGGATCGATGATCGCGAGGACAAAGGGACTGACATCGAGGCCGCTGAGCGCGCCGTCGCAGTTCATATCGCCATCTCCGGGAAGGACGTCGGCTACGGCGCCGATCTCGGGCGATTTCTCGCCGAAGATGCCGGCGACGTGATTCTCGCCGTTGGTGATGCGGATGAAGTCGAAGCCGTCGAGCCCTGCCGGCTCGCGGGTCGCCGCATCGATCGCCCAGGCGATGTCGAAGGCGTCTCCCCCGCCGGAGTCGGGCGTGATGCCCACCGTGAACGGATCGTCGGGAGTCGTGTAGAAGTGCTCGGGGCTGATGGCTGGATCATCGACGACGTTGTCGGCATCCAGGTCGCCGAGAATCAACACAGGGTGCAAGTCCGCGTAGCCGAAGATTCCCTCCTCCGTGGCGTCGAGGCCGTTGGGGTTTTCCAGAATGGTGACATCGAACACGTCCGCGGGAAGGCGATAGCCCTGTGTGTCCCATTCGCCGGTGCGACCCGGGGGAATCCAGTTTGTGTTGTCCGGCGTGTATGTCGGGTCGCCGGTGTTGTCGTCCCACGTTTGTATCTCCCACTGCCCGGCCGTGTCGGTGATGTGCGATCCTGGGATCAAGTACCACGGATCGTCGGCCAGGCCGTTGCCGTTAACGTCCCGGCTGATCTCGATGACGCCGCACTCGGCCCAATGACGGTTTGGATTGTTGTCCACCCACGTGGCGTTTCCGAAGACGATGGCGTCGAGGCTGAGGGGATTGGTCACGTCGTCCATGACCGTGTGGTCGAACGCCAGCGTGATCGACCCGCCGAACCCGCCGAGGTTGACCAGCTTGCTGTTGTCCGGGTTGTATGTCCCTCCTCCGATGGGCGCGCCCAGCACCTTGATCGGATCGTTGTACAGCGGCTCGTTCACGAACTGTCCTGGCGCCGGCGAGAAATCAACCACGGCAGTCGCAAACGGCGACTCGGCACGCGTCGCCGACGGCCATAGCGAACAGAGAATCACCGCAAACGCCGGCATGATGCACTTGATCTGACCGCTTCCGGGTCTTGACAATCCATGACCTCGAAGCGCCGCGTCCATCGGTCCGCGCAGCCCATCGCAAGGACTCGAGGCTTCGCGCCGACTCGAAAGGCCGCGCGGATTGAATGTCGCGGCTCCTCCTCGCTCGCCTCCGCGGGAATCGGCCAATCTGCGACTACGGGTCTTTCGCGTCACGACGATCATCATGCCGGCCGCCAGCAGCACCAACGAAGCCGGCTCCGGCACAACGTATGTGTACACGGTGCCGCCTTCCCGGAAATACAGCTCCCCGGTGACGTCGTTGTAATTCACGTCGTAATAGTTGTAGGGATTCGCGATATCGGGATCGAACCGACGCACCTCAAGCGGGTCGGCCGGATCCGCTGGGCCGCCGCCCGCCAGCGCGTCCGCCACAGCCGTGCCGCGAACCAATGCCGCGTTGTCCTGCTCGGCCCCGCCGAGGTAGTCACCGCCGCCCACGTGTAGATTGCCCTCCGCGTCGAAGCCCAACGCGGCCGCCGACAGCAGGTCCGCAATCAACGTCCCTTCCGCCTCGAAGTCCACGGCTGGGCCACCTGATAGCGCTGCTTCCCATCGCTCGTCCGAGAAGGCCTTGATCCAACCGGTATCGCTCGGGCCGGTGTCGTCGTAACCGTTGCCTGTATAGAGATTGCCCGCCGCGTCGAACGTGATTCCCCCCGAGTAACCGCCAATGTTCGTGATCACGATCGGGTTCGTCGGACTGGAGGGACTGCTGGACGTGTCAAGCGCCGTCACCACGCCTGGCGGGCCACCGGCGCCGGCCGTGACGGCCAGGTCGACGTCATTGATCCATTCCGCGTCGAAATGGTCCACGGAGAACCAGTCGCCCACAAGACCATCGAGGTTGAAGACGCCGACTTCGTAGTTCGTGTACGACGTGCCGCCGCCATTCCCCACGGCGAAGCGCGTCCCGTCGGGCGAGACGCGAAGAAACGCCGCGCCGTAGGGACCGATGTCAGCACCGTCCAGCACCCCGATGCTGCTAAAACTCCGCGAGCCGATCGCCGTCTCGGCGTAGACGTTCGTATCGACGAGCGTCACGAGCCGGCCGTCACCGAGCACGTCAAACACCGGGGAGCTGCCGGGCAAACCGAAGGTCTCGGTCAACCCGTAGTCCGTGAACGCGTCCGCCCGAGCGATCCTGACTTCTACAGCCGTCAACATCACCAAACACGCCAATCCGACCCACAGCTTCACCTTGCAACGTCCGCGTGACACAACACGCCTCCTTTCCGCGGCAATCTCTCGTTGCCACAAAAAAACCTCCGCGCCCGGGACCGGGTACGAAGGCATGGAAGCACGTGCACGTGTCGCAGCGGCATGGGGTCGAATCTGCGTGCGCGGCCACCGTCACCTCGCCCAGATCCGGGGCGACTCAACGGAACCACGGTACGGGCAGGTTTTCTGGCTTACGGATCGTCCTACTAACCGCGCCTTCTCCTCGCCACGGCGAGCATGATTCGCCAGGGCAAGAATGGCTACATTGCGGCGTTCGTCCCCGATTACAGCGGCGGGACCGCGGTGGAATCGCACCACCTTCCCTTTTCGTCTCCCTACGCAGGAGACACGCACCGAGCAGTATTCACTTGTCAACGAGATCATCCTAGCAGGCCCGGCACCTTATGCAAGCCTTCGGACAGAATCACGCCTCGCGGCCCAGAATCGCGGTACCGGCGCAACAGCCCGTAGTGGAACATCGGCTCCGGCCCAGGTGCCACAGGGTCCGTGACACTTCAGGTGGCATTCGATCCTGGGCGAGACTATGAAGTAGGGCGCCGGGCCAGTTTACGGTGCCACGGGCGGCCTGTCCGCCCGTGCGGCCCCTCTGGTGGGCGCACGGGACATACACACCGGCAGGCAAGCTGCCGGCAACACCCGCCTTGGACTGTCACGGACCCGGTGCCGCACGACGGCCTGCCTGCCGGCAGGCAGGGGCGGGCGTCAGCCCACGGGCCCAAGGTTGCCGGCATTCCAGGTTGTGGGATACTTGGAGGGCATGCTTCGGCAGAAGTTTAATGTCCGTGTGAACCGGCCTATAATTGCAGCCGTAATGCGTCTGCCGGCTGGTGCGGCCGGGGGCGATCGGGAATCGGCCGGCGGCTGGAGAACAAGGGTTCGTCCTTGACGCGAGTGTCAAGATACCCATGCCACCACGGCAGACGGCAGATTGCCGGCAACTGATCGTTGATGGCTGATGGCTGATAGCTGTCGTCGGATCTGTCGATCCGACGTAGGGTCACTGACGTGGACTGCTTTGTGATCAACGGCGGAATTCGATTGCGTGGCACGGTGGCAGTGAGCGGCGCAAAGAACGCCGCGCTGCCCATCATGGCTGCCTCAATTCTGACCGAGGGCGAGACGGTTCTGAAGGGCGTACCAGAACTGGCGGACATCCGGCACCTGTCGGTCCTGCTCGAGAAGCTCGGCGTTACGGTCACGCGTGACGAGGAGCGGAACCTGCACCTCAAGGTCGAAGACGAGATGAACTGCCACGCCGAGTACGACCTCGTGCGGAAGATGCGGGCCAGCATTTGCGTGATGGGGCCGCTACTCGCCAAGCGTGGCAAGGCACAGATCAGCCTGCCGGGCGGGTGCAATATCGGCGACCGCCCGATCGGGCTCCACTTGCAGGGCCTTGAAGCGCTGGGGGCGGACACCGGGCTCGTCAGCGGCGACATTCACCTGAAGGCGAGGCGGCTCAAGGGGACCGAGATGTTCCTCGGGGGGCCGTTTGGCTCGACCGTCCTGGGCACGGCCAACGTGATGATGGCCGCGTGTCTGGCGGAGGGGACGACCGTCATCGAGTCCGCCGCGTGCGAACCGGAGGTCGTGGACCTCGCCGAGTACCTGAGCGACTGCGGAGCCCAAATCACCGGCCACGGCACGCCGCGGCTGACCATAGAGGGAGTACGGCACCTCCACGGCTGCGAGCACACGATCATCCCGGACCGGATTGAGGCGGGCACGTTGATGATCGCCGCCGCCATTACCAACGGCGATGTGCACCTGAGCAACTGCCGGCTGGATCACCTGCTTGCCGTGGTGGACCGACTACGGGCGGTCGGTGTCAACGTCGAGCGCGAGGGGGACGAAGTGCAGGTGTCCTCGTCGCGCCGGTTGGAGCCCGTCAGCGTGACGACCCAGCCGTACCCCGGCTTCCCGACGGACCTCCAGGCCCAGATCATGGCCCTGCTGAGCCTGGCCGACGGGAACAGCATCATCACCGAGAAGATCTTCCCCGACCGCTTCGTACACGTCGCCGAGTTGAACCGCATGGGCGCCAAGCTCCGCAAGGAGGGTCCGACCGTCATCGTCGAGGGCGTCAAGCACTTGGTCGGTGCCCCAGTGATGGCCAGCGACCTGCGGGCCTCGGCGGCGCTGGTCCTCGCCGGCCTGGTCGCCAAGGGTCAGACCAAGATTGCCCGCGTCTACCACATCGACCGCGGCTACGACCGCATCGAGCAGCGCCTCGGCTTCCTCGGCGCCGACATCACGCGGCTGCCGGAATGAGCCGCCTGCTGCGGCATTGCGAACTCGCTTGCCCGGCACGTTCCTGTCACCTCCAAGAACTCGCTTGACCGCAATGATATGGGTCGACAGGTCGTCCTCTGAGCGATCAAAGCCGCCATTCCCCAGAACGGCAGGTTCGTCGCCATCCACGGCACGGATACGCTCGCCGACACGAGCAAGTATGTACTAGAGCGTTTTAGGCTTGAGTGTGCATGCTCCATTGACGCTTCGTTGTAGCGTCGGCCCCCTGTGGCCGACGGGGATGACCGGTTTGCCGACGTTCCTCAAGGGTGAAC
>JAFGQA010000303.1 GCA_016935885.1 Phycisphaerae bacterium
GGAAGCGTAGTGCCAAGGCCCGAACCGAGAAACGTAACCGTTTGTCAACGCAAGAGATGCAAAATGCCGCTGTCGAAGATGGGCTTGGCTGGCTTGCCGTTTGGCGGACCTGCCCGCCGGCAGGCGGATCAACCGGTTACGTTGTTTCTGCGTGGCTCCTTAGCTCTGCGACGGTCCGACCTGCTTCACACGCGGCAGCAATATCGTGAAGCAGGACCCCTGGCCCGGCGCAGAATAGAGGTGAATACGCCCGTTGTGTTCGCGGACGATCTGGCGGGCCGTGGCCAGGCCGAGGCCGGTGCCGCCCTTCTTCGTGGAGTAATACGCCTTGAAGACGCGATCTTGTTGGTCCTCGGGGATGCCGGGCCCTGTGTCGATCACGTCGATCCGCGCCACGGCGTCGCTATGGGCGCTGACCTGGACATAAACCTCGCCCCCGTCAGGCATGGCCTGCTGGGCGTTGATCAGCAGGTTAAGGACCGCCTGCTTCACGACGCTGGCATCGATGTGGCAAACGAGCGGGTCGGCGGCCGGGCTGACGCGTAGATCGATCTTGTGGGCCTCGGCTTGCGGGCGGTAGAAGTCCGCCAGATCGCCGACCAGTCCGTTCAAATCAGTGTCGCGGCACGTCAGTTCGCGCTTGCCGACGTACTGTAGGAAATCCTGGAGGATCCGCTCAAGGTGATTCGCCTCCTCCACTAGCGTGGCGATCCGCCTGCGACTGCGCCGGGCGATCTCCTGCGGGGCGCACGCCTGAACGGCATTCGGTGACTCGACCTGCTGCCAGTCCTCGTCGAGGAGTTGCAGGTTCATCTTCAACGTGGACAGCGGATTGCGGATCTCGTGGGCCAAGCCACCGGTGAGGGCGGACAGTTCGACAAGCTGCTCGACCGGGGCGCGGACCGGCTCGGCGGCGGAGTCGGGCAAGGCCGGCGGTCGTGGCGGTCGCGAATCAGTCACAGGTCTTATTCCCACCGGCAGGGCAAGAATGGTCTGTCAGTTCCAGGTCGCCGCCGTGCAGTGCCGGTCCCGCGTTCACCTGGCCGCTAGACGCACGGGTGCCACTGGCAGCTTGTCTGCCAGTGCGTCACTCGGCACTACCCTCGCCAGCCATTCGCACCAATGGACAAGCCACCGGCGCCACGCGCCTCTCCCCACCACCAAGGTTGAGCCGATGTCCTTCTATCCCTTCTTCGCCCCTGCCGCCTCGCGCTCTTCCAACAGGACCGCCTTTCGCGACAGCTTCACGCGGCCAGTATCGTCAATCATGATGACCTTGACCCGCATGGTGTCACCGATCTTGCAAACGTCGCCAACCTTGTTCACATAGCCGTCGGACAGCTCGCTGATATGGCACAGTCCGTCCTGGCCGGGAGTTACCTCGATGAAGGCGCCGAAATCCTTGACGGAGGTCACACGCCCGTTGTAAATCTTGCCGAGCTTGACGCCTTCGGCTATCTGCTCGATCGCCTCGTAGGCGGCCTGGGCACCGGCGGCATCGACGCAGGAGACCTGGACGGTACCGTCGTCCTCGATGTTGATGGTCGCGCCGGTGTTGGCCTCAAGGGCCTTGATGCCCTTGCCGCCGGGGCCGATGATCTTGCCGATCTTCTCGGGGTCAACCTTCAACGTCAGCAACCGAGGGGCATACTTGCTGATGTCGGTCCGTGGCCTCGGTAGGCACGACAGCATTTCCTTCAGGATCTTCATGCGGGCGACCTTGGCCGCCTCCAACGCCTCAGCGATTTGCTGTTGCGTGATGCTGCGGACCTTCAGATCAAGCTGTATCGCGGTGACGCCGACCTGCGTGCCCGCCACCTTGAAGTCCATGTCCCCGAAGTGGTCCTCCTCGCCGAGGATGTCTGTCACGAGCTTGTATTGATGGTCGTCGTGGACCATGCCGATGCTGATCCCCGCGACCGGGTGCTTGATCGGCACGCCCGCGTCCATCAGCGCCAGCGTCCCGCCGCAGACCGACGCCATCGAACTGGACCCGTTCGACTCTAGAATGTCGCTGACAATTCTGATCGTGTAGGCGAACTTCTCCGGCACGGGCAGGACCGCCTGGAGCGATCGCTCGGCGAGGCTCCCATGGCCGATCTCGCGGCGGCTCACCGCGCCGATGCGCCTGGCCTCGCCGACGCAGAACGGCGGGAAATTGTAATGCAGCATAAACTTCTTGTTGTATTCTTCGATCAGATCGTCCACCCTCTGCTCGTCGCGTGATGTCCCCAACGTAGCCACGACCAGGGCTTGGGTCTCGCCACGCGTAAACAGCGCTGAGCCGTGCGTCCTGGGCAGCACCTCAACCTCACACGTGATATCGCGAATCGCGTCAAGGGCGCGGCCGTCCGGGCGAAGGCCCTCTTCAAAGACGCCCTGGTGGTAGAGACGCTCTTCGATCTTGTCGATTTCGTAAAAGACGTCCTTCTCGGTGTAGAGGAGATCTTCGGCGCCCGCCGGCAACAGTTCGGCGACGATCTTGTCGCAGACCTCCTTGACTGCGTCATGCCGCTCAGCCTTCATCGGCTTGCGCTTGGCGCCCTTCAGATCGTACTTGTCGCAGAGGTCTCGAACCCTGCCGGGCAACGACGCGTCCCTCTCTGGCGGCATCCAGACCTTCTCGACGTTGACCATCTCGGCAAGTTCCTTGATTGCGGCCACGACCTTCTCGCACTCCGCGAAGCCCACCGCAATGGCCTCGACGGCAACCCTCTCGGGAACCTCGAGCGCAGCAGCCTCGATCATGTTCACGGCCTCGCGATGGGCGGCGAGAACGACCTCGAAGTCGCTGGCGGCACGCTGCGCCATGGTGGGGTTGACGACGAACTCGCCCTCGACACGCCCGACGCGCACCGCGGCCGTGGGTCCTTCAAACGGGATCTGGCTGACAGCCAACGCCGCCGAGGCGCCACACATGGCGAGGACGTCCGCGTCGTTCTCCTGGTCAGAAGACAGAACCATGCATTGAATCTGGACTTCGTCTTGGAAGCCCTCCGGAAAAAGCGGGCGGATCGGCCGATCAATCAGCCGCATGGTCAGAATCTCCTTGTTGGTGGGCCTGGCCTCGCGCTTGAAAAAGCCACCGGGAAACTTGCCCGCCGCGTACATCTTCTCACGATAGTCAACCGTCAATGGAAAAAAGTCGATGCCCTCCCTGGGCGCCGCCGTAACGACCGTGCAGAGAACCACGGTCTCGCCATACGTCACAAGGGCCGCACCCGCCGCCTGCTTTGCCAACTTGCCGGTCTCGATCCTCAGGATTCGACCACCAATCTCCGCCTCTACGCTATACGTCTTCATCTTCCTATTTCCTAACTTCCTACGCCTGCTTCGTCTTGCAGGACATTCACGGCCTACTTGACCTTCACACCGACAACAGAGCGCGTGCGAAAGGGTCTCCTCTCTTGTGTGGCTCGGGCGCCAATGCCCGTGACGACACCGCCGAGACCGCGGGACCACGGGTGAGGCGCCCGCCCTTTCACACGCACTCCTACTCTCACGAACTCAAACCGACCGAGCCATCGAAGAAGACTCGCGGACCTGGAACCCACGCAGCCGCCCGCACGGAAGTTTTCGTCCAGATATCCGATCGCCCATCCCCCGACATGCGCACCTTCACCCCCCACGCGCACAGCGTTTCCCGTGCTCGACGTGACGCGCTTCTGCTGACGAGATAGGGCGCAGACCAACGTGGGCGAGACTCCCCCCCGACGCCGATTACTTTCGCAGCCCCAAGCTTTCAATGATCTTCTGATACCTTTCTCGGTCAATCCTGTTGAGGTATCTGAGCAAGCTGAATCGGGCACCGACCATCTTCAACAAACCGCGTCGCGAGGCGTGGTCCTTCTTGTGCGTTTTCAGATGCTCGGTGAGCTGCTGGATTCTGCCGGTCAGCAGGGCGACTTGCACTTCAGGGGAGCCCGTGTCCTTCTCGTGACGACGATACGTCGAAACCACGTTTGCTTTGTCTTCTACCGCTAACGCCATGATCCGCTCACACTCCTGGTGCACACAACGGTGCTTCAAGATCTCCTCTGTTGCTGGGCCGCTGGCCCTTGCTTGCTCGTCTACCGCCAAGCGAACCCAACGGCCATTCCCGAAGCCGTGGCACAGACAGCAGGGCCTGTGCTCGCACCGCCGTTGGCGGCTGTGCCACCGAGGAACCTCGGAATAGGTCACAATCAGGATATCCGCTGGAAACGGTCTCTGCAAGGACTCGCTTAACTCATTCCAGAAATGGAGGTTAACAGCCCACGGCAAAACTGTGGCACCGGCGTCTCGCCGGTGGTTTTCTCCGTCAGGAACGGCGTTTCCGAACCACTGTTTTCCCTTTTTTACCACGGGCTGTTAAGGCCGCCGTGCCTCTCCCGACCACGAAATGGAGCCAAGCCTACCCCTCAAACGACACGCCAGGGCTGCCGCGAACGCCCCTCGCCTGCCGCCTGGCGGAACCCGAACGCACGCCACGGCGATCCCCGTGCCCACAGGCTCCGCGGTCGTGCCCCGACCCCCACCACGGCCGTCCCACGGCGTCGTGATGGTGGTCGCACGGCGCCTGGCAAGGCTCAAACGCGCACAGGCCTACAACTCCGGTTCGACGTACTCGCCGCCCAGGAGCTCGCAGCACCTCTCTAACAATCGGTCAATACTGAACGGCTTGGTCATGTAGCCGTCCACGCCCAGATGCCTTGCGTACGTCTCGTGCCGCTTGCCCTCATTGGCGGTGATCATAATGACATACGGGCGCGTGCCAGCCACATGGCTCGGTTTGATGCTCTCCATCACCAGGAAGCCACTGCGCTTCGGCATCATCATGTCGAGGACGACCAGGTCGGGATCGGTCTTCCTTGTCATGTCCACGGCCTGGTTGCCGTCACGGGCGGTCGTAACCTTGGCCCCCGACGACTCGAACGCCAACTTAACCGTAGCCAGAATATCTGGATCGTCGTCAACGACGAGAATGGTCTTGCCTTGCAGGTTTGCCGGCATGCGCAATCCTCCGTCTGTTCCCAGTGCCCCCCCAGTCGTCCCGGCAGATGCGCTGCCCTGGGGTTAACAAAAGAGTATATGGCCGCGTCCCCGGCCGAGCAAGTGGCGCATCCCTACCCACACGCCGAACGGTCCGTGACAGTTTAGGCGTGTGCCACTGGCAGCTTGCCTGCCAGTGTGTATACCCCATGCGCCCACCAGAGAGGCCGCACGGGCGGACAGGCCGGCCGTGGCGCCC
>JAFGQA010000304.1 GCA_016935885.1 Phycisphaerae bacterium
ACCTCGGGCAGAGCGGAAGGAGGCAGACCGGTGCCCGGCCACAGGACATTGATCATCAGTGCAAACGAATGCCGTCCTCGCCTCAAGTCATGACCTCCGAGACGTAACTCTTGTACCGCTGCATTTGCAGAGACCGGGAAAACACGGCCCAGTATTTCCTGCACGCACATTCTGCACACGAAGACCGGAATTCAGCGTCCTCCACCATTCGACGGATGGCGTGGATCATCATTTCGGGCTGTGCCGGATCGAAGAGCAATCCTTCCGCGCCGGATTCAATCAGCTCCAGAATGCCGTCCACAGAAGTTGATACGATCGGAGTTCTCAAGACCATCGCGTCCAGCACCGCGCGCGGCATGGCCTCTTCTCGCGTGGGCAGGACGAAGAGGTCGGCGGCGCGCGTTATACGTAGAACATCCCGCCGGGCTCCCAACACCTGGACCCGATCGCGCAGCACATGGGCCGCAATATCACGAAGCACAATATCACCTCCCGCCTCCGGGCAGATCGGCCCCACAAGGACCAAGCGGAAGTCCGGCACAATCTCGCCGATCGAATCCAGGAAACCAATCAGCATATCCTGACCTTTGCGACGCTGGATACTGCCAACACATACGATGACAAACGTATCCGGCCCGAACCCCAACCTGGCACGCAGTGCGGCGCGGTCCTCATTTACAATGACCGAAGCTTCTTCCTCCCTTCCGCAATTCGGGATGATCCGCACGTTCATCTGTCTGACTTCGGAATAGACCTTCCACTTATCCGCTACTCTAGAGGAAAGGCTGATCAGTGTGTGATATGTCCGCAGTTCACTCAAGACCTTGGGAAGCTGCGGGGGCACAGCCCCTCCGTATTTCGCTTCGAACTGGGCCGGCGTGCCCCTCATAATGATCGCCTTGTGAGGCACATCCCAATCGCGGACTCGCTCAATCAAGCGATGTGAAACATTCCCCTCGACCACCAGCAACTGCGGCCGCAATTGAGAAATGGACGTTCGAGCAAGCCGTCGGACAAGCCTGTTATAGGCTCCCCCGAGGCGGCCCCATCCCTGAAGCTCCCGGACTTCGAACCACTCCGGTTCGCCCGGAGCGGGCCAGTCATGGGATGCGGAGCGCCTCCGCGTGATGACCTTCACCGGATACCCGCTTGACAGTAGCGCAGCCAACGTATCCCGACATGAGAACGCATGGCCCTGAGGACGAGCCGGATCCATCTCGAAGGTATCTACGGCAAGGACGATATACCTACCTGACATGACGTCATCTTCCAACGACGGATAGCCGCTCCGCCCCGGATTATCTCGCTCGTGTCCCTATCAGTGACCCGGCAATGCAAACTGGCCTGACCACTGCCGGAACCACAACAGAAGACTGGCAACCGTCCACACCTCAAGCGCTGGAACCGAGTCGAACCGATAGAACGAGTTTACGGCCTGGTCCGCGTGCTGGCGGGATAATACATGCCAGGCCGCACCTGATCGGTCAGCAAGAACATCCTGGACCATCTCACGAACCGCTGGTTGCCGTAGCCACAAATGCAGCGGAACACTGAACCCCATCTTCTTCCGCGTGCGCAGCGAAGGGGGCCACGAAGAGGAGAATGCGTCACGGACAATCTTCTTGCATGTGAATCCGCTGATCTTCTTCGATAGCGAGAGCGACAAGGCGAAATCCACCACGTCCGGGTCCAGAAATGGACAGCGGGCCTCCAGTCCGTGCGCCATGGTGGCGCGGTCTGTCTTGACCATCATATCCGCAGGCAACAGGAACTGCATGTCAAAGCCGAGCACCCTGTTGAGGCCAAACGACGACGCCGAACGCAAGTCTTCAGGAATCCCGTATGGGGTATGTTGCGCGGCCCACCATTTCACCCGTGACTCAGGAGCCACCGGGCTCCACACCGTACGCCGCGCGATAATGTCCGGCCGTATCCGTGCTTCATCGGCCGCAGCTCGAAGTTCATGCAACGGGGAACGAAAAGCGCATCTCCTGAACAAGCGCTCACATCCCTGATCGGCAAGGCGCAGGGCATGGTATCTCAACCCGCGATTGGGAACATGTTCCGACCGGACCAGGGGCAGATAGATGCCGTCGTACCCGCCAAAAACTTCATCCCCGCCATCGCCCGTCAGCACAACCTTGCTGTACCTGGCCGCAAACCGGGCCAGCAAATACGTCGGAATGGCGGCTGGATCCGCGAAAGGTTCATCATAGACGCGGCTCATCTCGCGCATCGTCTCCGCCGCATCAACATCCAACTCCACGTGATGATGCTCCGTACGCTCCTGGTTGGAAACTTCCTCCGCAAACGGCGTTTCATCCTGATGCCCGACAACGTGAACACTGAAAGTCCGTATGGGGTTGGGCATCTGGCGCTGGCCAAGGATAACGACTGTGCTTGAATCTAATCCCCCGCTGAGGAAAGCCCCCACCGGCACGTCAGATGCGGTCAGACGTTTGCGCACAGCCTCACCCAGACGCTGACGTAATTCTTCTGCTGCCTCGTGGTCGCTGATTCGATTCTCCGCAAAAACCGGCTCCCAGTATCGGCGCCGATTAACGCAGCCCTGCCTGCACAAGAGAACATGGCCGGGCGGGAGCGCGTGCACATTCGCGTAGATGCAGCGATCAGGCGGCACGTAGCCGAACGTCAGATAGGCATCCACCGTCGTCAGATCCAATTGGAGTTCCAGCAAACGCGATGCGACGAGGCTCTTCAGCTCCGAGGCAAACACAAGGGCGCCGGATGATGTCGTCGCATAGTAGAAAGGCTTTTTGCCGAAACGATCCCGGGCCGCGAACAGGCACCGTTCCTGTGAATCCCACAACGCAAAGGCGAACATGCCGTTCAGCCGATGGACACATTCGGCACCCCAGGCCCGGAACGCCTCGATGAGGACCTCTGTGTCAGATTTCGTCCTGAACGTGTGTCCCCTGGATACGAGATCATCACGGAGCTCCTCGTAGTTATAAATCTCGCCGTTAAACGTGATCCAGTACTTCTCGTCCCAACTCCCCATGGGTTGATGTCCGCCTGCCAGGTCGATGATGCTCAACCGTGCATGCCCCAGAGCTCCGGTTTCGATGCGCTGGACCCCTTGATCATCCGGTCCCCGATGCCGCAGGACATCGATCATAGCCTGCGCGCGCTCGACCGCACTCTCGTCATTCGATCCGATGATTCCGGCGATTCCACACATGGCACAATTCGCCCGCCCCTCTCAGGAGAGCACGGCGTTCAGAACCTGGCCCCGAAACCGCGAACAGCAAACGTCCGCGCCGTCGTCAGGACCGCAACCCTCTGCTTCCGGGCCCTGGTCATTCGAACATCCCCGGCAGGATGAGCTCGTCCTTCTCGATGGGTCGTCTTGCCTTCCGGCCCAGGACCTCGGGCAGAGCGGAAGGAGGCAGACCGGTGCCCGGCCGCAGGACATCAATCATCTCATCGGTGATCGTGGTACCCTCCGGAATCGCACACGCTGCCACGAGGCTGCGCCGGGCCACGTCCGCTGTATCCCGCTCGCTCTCGACGGGGCGCTTGCAGCCGTCCCCGAGCGCCATCTCAACCTTCCGAATCCCGGCCACCAGTTGCTTGAACTCGCCGGCATCCAGCGAGGCCTGCTGATCGGGACCTGGAAGCGTCTTGTCGAGCGTCAGGTGCTTCTCTATCACCGAGGCACCGCGAGCCACCGCGGCCAGCGAAACCTCTATCCCCTCACTGTGATCCGACAAACCGGCGGGGTAGCCGAACGTCTCGCGCAGCGTATCCATGGCCCGGATGTTCATGTCCCGTGGATCCGCCGGGTAGCTGCTGACACAATGCAGCAAGGCCATGGACCCGCAACCGCGTCGTTCCAGCAGCCGCACGGCGTTGTCGACCTCCTCGAGTGTGGCCATGCCGGTCGACATGATGACGGGGCGGCCGGTGGCGGCCACTTTCTCGAGGTACCGCGGGTTCACGATCTCGCCGGAGGGGATCTTGAAAGCAGGCACGTCCATGGCAACCAGCAGGTCGACGCTCCACGCATCGAAAGGCGTGGACAGGAACATGAAGCCCTTCGCCCGCGCGTGATCGCGGATTTGCCGGAACGCTTCGGACGGAAGCTCGAGACCCTTGATCAGATCGTATTGCGACTGTCTGTCCGCTAGTCCGCTCTTCTGGTAGGTCGCCTTGGGGGCATCCCGGGTCATGACGCGCTCGGTGCGGAACGTCTGGAACTTCACCGCGTCGGCACCGGCCTCGCGCGCGGCGTCCACGAGCGCCAACGCCATGGCAACATCCCCGTTGTGATTCACGCCGGCCTCCGCAATCACGAAGCACGGATGGCCCTCACCGACCAGCCGGGAGCCGATTTGTATCGTCTTCATCGTCGTTTCTCTATGAGCCGCTCCGCCGCCCGCAGGTCCTGCAGCGTATCAATGTCCACCGATCGTTCCGCGGGCATGATGTACGCATACGCGCCATCGGGACAAAGACTTCCCTTGTGGAACAAGACCGAACGTTTCACCAGATAGATTGCGCCATTGATCATCATTGCCGGCGTCTCCGCCTGGCGCGGCGTGTAGCGCTTCGGAGCGTCGACAACGGAACGCAGGCGGCCGGACGGCGTCAGCAGCCGGATCCGGTTCGGATGGACCGGCGAGGCGCACACGCTCACGACAGCATCGGCGTCGTGTCTCCCTGCGATGCGGATTGCGCTGTCGATGTCCCCGGCTGTGCGTAGCGGAGACGTCGGCTGAAGCAGCAGGACGTAGTCGTATCGGCGTTTCTCCTGCGCCTCGACCCATCGCACGGCATGCACTACGACCGGCACGTGGGCCGATCGGTCCCGGGCAAGCCGCTTGGGCCGCCGGAATGGTGCGTCCGCTCCGATTCGCTTCGCAACCGCGGCGATGTCCGCGTCGTCTGTGGAAACAACGACCCTCGAGACAGACCGGCTCTTCAACGCCGCCTCTATGGTCCATGCGACCAGCGGCTTGCCGCCTACGGAGGCCATGTTCTTCCGCCGAATCCCTTTCGATCCGCCGCGGGCCGTGATGATGGCGAGGATGGAGGGCATGGCGTCAGTTTATGGCTGTGATGAGGGCGGCACGTTTCGGATTCCCACTTCCAAGTCTCACTCCGATTACCACAGTTTCTTAACGTCCACGAACATCCCGAACATGCCGTTGACCTCTTTCGGCTCCCAGAGCCAGAAGCCCGACGGATCGGTGTTGTATTGATCGTACACGGCCAGTAGTCGCCCCGGGCGCACCTCCAGTATGTCCACATAGCCGGACGTTCGAACATCTGCGGCCGTCAAAACGGTCTCTGCGCCCCACGTGCGCCCGCCGTCCGTACTGAATATCAGGTTGTTGCCGGGCCTCCCAAAAGCCATCACCAGAGCACCGTTGGTCATCAATCGGATCTTGGGGCGGACCCCTTCGAAGGGCAGGCAAAACCTACTCCACGTCAACCCACCATCGCCGCTCCTGGCCAGCAGCATCCGCATGGCTTCCGTGGCGTGGTCCCATCGGCTCTTCTGTTTCACCCCCACCCGCATGACACACACAAGTTCGCCGTTCGGCAGGAGTTCCATGGCCGGCTCACTCGGTCCCTCGAAACCCGCCGGGAACTCCTTTCCCCACGGTGCATGACGGGCACACGCGATGACCGACCTGTAATGCCAGCTCTTGCCCCCATCTGATGAACCCACGAGAACGGTTTTCCATTGGCTTTCGCCTGTTGCGCGCGTCTCCCCGCAAATCAGGAGCGTCCCCGAGGGCATTTGGATGCCCCTCCAATGAGGGTCGAAAAAGGTGATCAGGTTTGTCCCGTAGTCAACAGGCACCTCCGCCACAGAGGAGAGATTGCCGTCCTCGTCGGCCCACCCGACACGCATCTTGCCATTCTTCCATGTCCTGGACTGGAACGATACCCACCCCCCCTCGGTGCTGATCAGCCCCAAACAGGTTAGACCGAACTCCTTGACATCCGACGGCACGGCGTCGGAACCCACCTTCCACGTCTTGCCAAGGTCGGGGGAAAACGCCGGCCCCTTGCCTCTAAGTGCTGCTGGTACGCCCCCCCCCGTTGCATCTCCCGCGAGATTGTAGCCCAACAGAATTCCGGAGGGATAGCGGGTCATAACCGGATGAGAAAGATATCCCCATCCATGCCCGGTGCCGCTTTCGGCAATGAGAAAGGGTCTGTGCCTGATCACGATCACCCGCGCCTTGACGAGCGGATTCACCATCACACATCCGGCACCAAGCGCCATGATCAAGCCGACCAGGGCTACCAGGCACGCTGGCGCCCTCCATGCCTGCATTCCTGATGACATCGAATCAGTTCCTGAACAGCCGTTCACTGCCGGAGACGAATGCCTGCTTCTGCGGTGGCGCGCCGTCAATCCCGGACAACGCCGATTCGCCCGCCACACCTCAACTTTCGAGGACCTTGCGAAGGGCCGTGCCGTATCGCTCGATCTGGCGTTGTCGAGAGAACGCGCGCCGGTAGCGCCCCCGGGCGTTGCATGCGCCGTGCCCCGTGAATCCACAGATCGGACAAGCCCGATCTTGTCTTGCTGCCGATCCCCGCGCTGGATACTAACGACTAGGCAACCGGACAACCTGGTCGCGAGAGCGTCCCCCTCTCGGTTGTCGCTCCTCGCACGGTCAGTCTGAGTGAGGCACAAGTTCATCGAATAGACGCATCCACTCAGGGATAACCGAACCCACATCGTAGTACAGTGCTCGAGCCGCACCCGCGGCCTTCAACCTGCCGTGCAAGTCATCATCCAGGGCGATTTGCAGCATCGCCTGTGCCAATGCCGCAGGGCTGTCCGGAGGCACAAGCAGGCCGGAGCGACCGCCTTCAAGGACTTCTCTCGGACCCACCGGACAATCCACCGACAGCGCGACGGAACCGCTGAGCATGGCTTCAACGAGCACGAGAGCGAAGCTTTCGACATGGGATGTCAGCACGACGGCCCTCGCCATGCCCATATAAGCGTACGGGTTGTCGCGGTACCCGAGCAGAAGGACGTGATCCTGCAGGCCCTGCGCGTCGATCTTCTTCTGGAGAGCAACACGCCGCGGCCCATCCCCAAGACAGATCACGAGGAAATCGGGGTACTTCGTCTTGAGCAGGCGGCACGCGTCGATGAGCAGTTCGTGGTTCTTTTCCGTCTGAAGGCGACCGACATGCACGAAGATCGTCCTGCTCGCGGGGCCGTGCACGTCCGTGGGAACAGGCTCCCGCGAACGCCTGCGTATCATGGCGGCGTCCACACCGTTGCGTAGCACGCGTATCCTGCCGGGCCTTATTCCCAGCTGATCCGTAAGATCGTCACGACAGCCCGCACTGGGCACGACCACGCTCGAGGCGCAATGGCAGGCCGAGCGGAACAGCCACACCTCGGCGTCGTGACGGGACGCATCCGGAAAGGCCGTGCGAAAGAAGTCGGATTCCAGCGTGTGCAGCGAAATCACACAGTGGCGATGCGAGGGGATCTGGGCCAACCATGAGAGCACCGACATGTATTCCATAACCGGCACCAGGATCGCGTCGTCGGGGAGAGAGGCGAAGAAACGATTCAGCGCCACGGCACGATCCCAGTACCGCGCAAACAGTCCCGGCAGCATCCTCCCCTCCATTGAGTGATGCACCAAGGATGCTTCGCTCTCATCATAGATGCCCATCGCTCGGCACAGGCGACGCAAACGTGTGCCGAGATTCAACTTCTCCCGAACCGAAGGGCTGACGCGCTGGTAGAGACGTCGATGCAGTGGTATTGGAAGATGCACCGCCTGCCTGCGCCCCGACGCTTTTTCTCGTGCGATATCCGAGAGATAGTGAACCGGCACCGCCGGATCGTACGCTGGAGGCGCCTCTGTCTTGGCCGCCGACACTACGACCGGCGCAAAACGATCTCTGTCCAAAGCGTGAACCAGATCGTGGAGCACCTTCTCCGCGCCTCCCCGAAGGAGCTCCGCGGCAACAAAGACTATCGGACGAGGACGTGTCATCTCGGGAAGCCGGCTGAGCCAACGGGTTTACGCCCCGCTTGGCGTGACGAAACAGTCGCTACCATAACCTCCCATGCGCCGGCACACAGCGCGCCCGGCGCGGAACGGGAAGTCAATCAGCTTCTCCATGATCAACGAATGCTCACGCCACGCACGGATGCACGGACCACCCATAGTGCACCACTCCGAGCACCATAGAACGGCATCGGCAAGTCGGTGACGTGAATTCTGGACATACGCTTGTCTCTTCATCTGCGCTGGGACTGATTGACCAAGAGGAACGAACTTATCCGCGCATACGGCGGATCGGCACGAATAACGGCCTATCCGAGCGTTCGCATCCAGAATGACGTCGGTTCGGAATCCGGATACGTCTTTCGTTGCTCCAGTATTTCGGGAAAGGCAGCCTCTATTCGCGCCCTGTGCCTGCACATCAGGTAATTCCCGGGCCAGATCACCTCGAACCTTGAGTTGAACGCAAGGAAAGCCTGGAGAACGTACTGCTCGTTCCAATAGAGATGTTGCTCGAAGTACACGCGAGGGTAGTTCTTTGGAAGACTGACGTCGTGCACATGAACGAGCACACCGGGCCGAAGCCGCGGAAGCAATTCAAGATACTCGAACTGCACGTCGCCTCCCGCACGCAGAACATGGCTCGAGTCAATAAACAGCATGTCGTTTTCTGTGAGTGAAGCGAACGTATCCAAGCCCACATCTTGTACTCTTGCCGGGATGATTTCGGTCAGTCCGGCAAACCCCGTCTTTATCAGGGGCGAAGGAAACGGATCGATCACCGTCACCCTCGGCCCTTGCCCGCTGGAGCGCGCGTTCCTGAGGCCTGCTGCGACGGCTAGAAGTGTAGACCTTCCGCCGCCGATCTCGAGGATGCGCTTTGGTCTGAAATGCCTTATAAACGCATAGTAGACATGGGCGTCGACGGCCATGTATGTGCCATTGGTCAGGAAGAAGCTGTCGGGTTGCGCCCCCCCCTCGTGAAGAGGGAACCGCTCCCGGAACTCCTGAAGATAGGGGGGGAGAACCTTGTCAAGCAGATCAAGCGCCCTTGTCTCGTTCAGGGCCAGACCCGGAAGATCTGATGTCTTCTCCCAGAAATCATCCCCCAGATCAGCCTTATCAGGAATCGGCAGATAGTAGTGCTTTCGCAGGAGGTGAAACCCGTGTCGGTAGAACACATCGTGGGCCAGATTGTCGGCCTTCCTCGCAACTATGTCAGCGACCAGTTCAGAGGCCAGCAAGGGGTATTTCTTGAAGATCGCAGCAAGCAGCCAGCGCACCGCCGCTCTCGCCAAACGTTTCGGCTCAGCGATCAGCCTGCGAAGCCGCTTAACCCACAGATGTGTATGCTCGTTCAGGACAATCTGCCTCTGCTTTCACCGGTGTCCGCGATGAATCATTGCCGAATCAAGCCAGTGCCCAGAAGCTGTGGTTCCTGGCGTGAAGCCTACAAGGCCAACGGGTTCACGTCCCGCTTGGCATGATAAATCAGTCGCTGCCATGGGCTCCCACGCGGCGGCACACAGCGCGCCCCGCGCGGAACGGCAGGTCCACCAGCTTTTTCATGAGCAACGAATGCTCACACCACGCACGGATGCACGGACGACCCATAACGCACCGCTCCAACCGCCATAGCGCACGCGCCAACTTGTGGGCCCGTCGAGTATGGGATGGCACGGCATCCAAGACGGACAGCACAAGCCTTCCGGCAAGTGGCCAGGAGAAGTTCTCGCGAACCCAGGTCATCGCTGTCGCTCTCTGCGCTTCCGAAGGAAGCCGTTCTTTCCACAGTGCTTCAAGACACGCGGCCATTCCTTCCGGCGAATGGTCATCGTAGAGATGGCCGGTGACACCTTCCCACACCGTTTCCGGGAAGGCCCCGCGCCGGGGAAGCACAGGAATGCACCCGCAAGCCTGCGCCTCCAGAGAAACGGCCCCGGATACCTCCCTGATCCGGGAAGGCCTTACAAGGCAAGACCGTGCGCGCAGCACCCCGGCCATATCATGCGGCGTCGCCTCGCCGCAGTACTTCAGTCCGGGCAATGCCTTCTCGATCAATCGCCAGTCTGGAACTCCCTTGTCATCCAACCAGCCGTCCTGCCAGAGGTGCGCGTCCGACGCATCCCACGGACGGCAGTGCCCATACACATCCAGCCGCGCGTCGGGGAAACTGGCGCGCAGCCGTTCGAAAGCACGAACGGCGATATCAACGCCCTTGTCGGACCCGCCGTCCGCCCAGAAAACCAGGCTGTGAAGCAATCGATTCGCATCCGCTGCACCGCGAAAGGCGTCGCCGTCGTAACCGTTAGGCACTACGTGCAGCAGCGCGCTCGGAATGCCATGGTCCTCGTGCATGCTTAGGGCATCCTGCGACGGGAGCACCACCGGAATGCGAAGAGCCGTCACCGTCGTAACAAAGTCGCATCCAGGAGCCGGGCACTGTTGCTGCTGATACAATAGAGGCTTCTCGGCAACGGCCCTTTCAAATACGTCCGCGCGCGATAGCGCGACAAGGCCCTGTATCGGAGCCAACTGAACCAGCAACGATTCCAGGCCTGATTCCGTTTCGTGACCCGCAAAGGGAATGCCGTCGGTGAATCCAAGTCTCTGCTCGGATCTGCCCACGATGACCACGGCCCGGCCGTTCCGCAAACAACACTTTGCCAGCCGCCTCAACGCCTGGGATGACTCGCACGCGGGCGGAGCATCCGCACGCTCGTCCTCCTGGCAGACAAGTACGATCTCCCCGGTTCTTTTTCTCGCAGCCAGGGATGCGATGGGACTCCTCACCGCCCACTTGCGTGTTCCCATGTACCTGCACAAAGCGGAGGCCACCCTGCGCCTGCGGGCGTGTAAAGCCCAGTAGTGATGCTCTGCGACAACGGCAGGAGAGACAGCACTGTACCGCAGACTGCCTTCCCGAAGGCTGAACGCCGCGTGGGCCGTCTTCCACTGGAGGCGGGCTGACATGGAGAGTCGGTCGCTTGAGAGCGCCGTCTCAATGCCCTCCGTGACAGCTATATTAATTACCTCCGCAGATGCGTCCGTGCGGGCCCGCCACGCCCACTCCAGCACACGCCAGAGAAGCGCGGGATGTGGCCCGAGCCCGTACAGGGATGGGGCCTGGGAGTCTCCCGCAACGTCCAGCGCCTTCCGTACCGCCTCAACGGCGACGGCGCCTTTCCCCAGGTCAAGACAGGGGAAGAGCTGGTCGAACGCGTGCGCATTCAGAAACTCAATGGCCGACCAACCGCAGTCAAAGAAGCCTGCCTCGGGAAGCACACGTGAATCGCGTTCGCCATGGACCCTCTGGACATGCGTGCGCTCGGGAATGAATTCCGCAGGATGCCGCGAAAGAAGACGGAGCCACATGTCGTAGTCCTGGCCCAGACGGAGCCGTTCATTGAAAGAGCCACCATCGCGGAAGGCTTCCCGGTGTATGCACACCGTGTTTCCGTGGATGAAGATCCCCCGCAGCATCTCCAGCACCTGCCACTCGCGATCCGGGACCGGTCTCCACAGGGGAGGATCCTCTGCGCCCCGCCCGGATTTCGCCATGATTCGGAAATGCGTGTGGAAGAAACGGCAGGCCGGGAACCTCTCTATCCAGGCCCGATGAACGGCGAGCTTCCCAGGCTCGAAACGGTCATCGGCACTCAGCCAGCAGATCCACGTCCCCCGGGCATGCTGCAGGCCCGCGTTGAGCGCGGAGGCGGTCCCGCCGTTTCGCTTGTGTATCGCCCGTATCCTGGGATCCCGACGCGCGTAGCTGTCGATTACCGATCCACTGTCGTCCGTGGAACCGTCGTCAACGACAACGGCCTCCCAATCCTCGAACGTCTGAGCCATCACGCTCTCCAGCGCCTCGCCGATGTACTGAGCGTGGTTGTAGCAGGGAACCAGTATGCTGAACTCGGGCATCGGATTCCTGAGCACGACCGTCAGGCACGGTCAGCCAAAGGGCGTGCCCCGTGTTTTTTCCCAACCGAGGTCCGGATCACTTCTCGGCGTAGGTCTTTCTCATCCATTCAATGGTTTTCGGCAATCCCTCTTCCAGCGTGGTGGTGGGATTGTGATCAAGCATCTTCCTCGCTTTCTCAATGGATGGACGCTTGTTCTGGACGTTGTGCTTGTCCTCGGGCTGGTATTTCACCATGCGGTCGTCTTTGCCCAGGTACTTGAGGATGAAGTCACTGGCATCCTTCACACTCCTGAATTCCGTTCCGCCGATGTTGACGACCTCCCCGGGCTCGAACCGCTCGCTCACTCGCGCCAGCGTGGGGATGAAGTCATCGATGTACATAAAGACGCGATGGTACCCGAGGTAGACCTCGTAGGGGATGTCGAACAAGGCCCGATAGCTGAACAGCGCTATCACGCTGCGGTAGTGATGATAATGTTCGCCGGGACCGTAGGCGTTGAAGAAGCGACACCGCATACACGGCACATTGTAGCGTCGCTCGAAGTTCATGATTTGCACTTCGTTGACCCACTTCGTAGTCGCATAGTCGTTGTGCTGGATGATCGATTTCTGCAACGGAATGTCTTCCCGCAGGATCTCTTCGTGCCGATCTCCGTAGATTTCCGATGAGCTCGCGAAGATCAGTTTAAAGCCTTTCTTCCGCTGGATCTCCAGGATGTTGCGGGTCCCGATGACATTGGTTTTCCAGAGCTGTTCGTAGTATTCCTCTCCATTGATTCGGCCGAACTCCGCGGCCAGGTGATAGACGTAGTCATAGCCCTGCTCGAAGACGCGCTCGAGCTGCCGGTGATGATAGATGTCAGCCCGGAAATACTGGGACTCCGATGAATGCTGGAGATCGCACTGCCACATGTCGTGCCCGTTTTCGCGCAGTTTCTTAACCAACGGACGCCCAAGCGTCCCCAAGCTCCCCGTTACTAGGATCTTCGACATGAGTACTCCTCCCTTTCTTGTTGCCTAACCATGCGAGTTTCGACGCCAGCGGGACGGGCTACGCCATCATCGGATCCGAAGCCGACCGCTCCCCTGGGCGCCCTTCGTCGCCGCCGTGTGCACCGCAACGTGACGGACCCAGGAATCCGCATCGATGGCCGCGTACAGACGCCGGAACTCCCCGATCAGGCTTTCCTCTGTCTCCGCACCGGTCAGGAAACGCTGCTGTTCAGTGCCGAACACGATGCCGAACCCCCAGGGCCTCGGAACCAGCCAGCCTTCGCAGGCAAACGGATCGACGTGCACATTGGCCACGCTGTAGGGCTTCTTGCTGAACCAGACGAGGGAAGAAGGGCCCGACGACATGCCCATGAACGCGGCCGAGCATGAGATCAGAGCCAGGTCCTGGTCCACGGTCGTGCCGTGGTCCTTGGCCACGACGACGTTCTCGACAGTCCTCAAGCGGTCATCCACCTCCTGCCTGGAGCAGACAACGAAGAACATGACGGGGAATCGCTCCTGGCAGAAACGGAACAACGCAAGCCAGGCGTCCATCCTAGAGTTGCGGGTCGGATTGTAAGCACCTGCGTTGCGTATCTGGACGACAAACGGGACCCGCCCGCGCGCGTGCCTCGACATGAACGATCTTCCCCATGCCAGCAGGGACTTCCTGAGCACTAGCTCGGGAACGTGGCCGTGCCGGGCGTGGAAGGCGGCAACTTGCCGCATATTGGGCCTGGCCAGGTCTATCTTGCTGCCGAAGTCGTAGCCGCTTGGCCAGATGTGATATCGGTGCGCATGGTCCGCAACATAATCCTCTATGGCGGCGACCGAGCTGAAGAGATGGAGATCCGCCACGCGATCCCCGATGAGCGCAACCGGAATCAGCGAGAGCACGCTGGCCATGTAGTTGGACTCATCGACATCGAGTTCGCGAAACGACGGCCTTGCGGGACAACTTGGATCGGCCAGAAGACAGATGTCCACAGCATCGACCTCGTGCTCCGCGCACAGCACAACAGACAACCCCTGGAGGATGAGAAGATCGCCGATGCTGTACGGTTGCGATCTGAAGTCCCACAGCATCAGTATCCTCTTCTCGGGATGCACGACGCGGCAGGTCCACCGGCGCATTTCCGGGAGCATCCATGCCAGCACTCCGCGAAGACGCCGCCCGAACCGCATCCAGGAGTACCAAGCCTTGCGGATCCAGTCTCTGCAGGCCCTCGCCCGCCAACCGAGACCCAGCCGCGCGCGACTAAGCGACCACGCGGATCCCCGACCAGGAGGGCTGTTCTCAGGTGGATGGATGGATGAAGTCTCCGGCAATTGCGTATGCGACTTCATGTGAGGGAGTGGCCTCTTTCACCTGACGAGACTTCTCCCGGAAGCCAGCACGGGATGCTCACAGAAGAAGCCATGGCACATCATCGGGGGTTCCTCGGCCTACCCGCGGGCGTTCGCATACAGGACCGTTTCCTGCAGGCCTGCCGTATGCTGTCGGAAGTACAGCTTGTATGCTGGTTGCATGCTCCGAATCAATGCAGACAGCTCCCACAGATCCGCGGGCTTGTGGTAGGCCGCCACAGCAAGGGATGGAAGGTTGTGCTGGATCGTGCGCGCCGCCCCGCGAAGCGCCAAGGCTTCCGCGCCCTCCACATTCAGCTTGATGTAGGTGATTTCGCGAGTGTTGGGCAACCCATCGATCGCCACCGCGGGACACCCGCACCCTCCGCTTTCCACCATTGCGGCAGAACGACCCCGTGACTTCTCAAAAGAGACCGTTGCATTGCGTTCATAAAGGCAGGCCTGCACCGGGTGCACGCGCGGCTCCGTCCGGAATGCGCGACAGAGGGCCGCGAAAGCCCGATCGGCAGGCTCGAAGGCAATGACGCTTTTGAACTGCCCCTTCGTGCGCAAGATGAAGTCGCGGATCGTGTCCCCTTCAAAGGCCCCGCCATCCACCATCACTTCTTTCGGCGTGAACCGAACCACATCCTCGGCCATGTAGGGAAAAGGCTGAACAAGTCCGTTGTAGACGGAGATGTCCAGCGTTAGACGATATCCGATAGCCGCATCCAGAACGTCCCGGGATCGATCATCCGCCAGCGAATCCATCGTTCCCGGGAGCTGATCTCGCCCGCGGAACAAGGCTTCCGTCATCCCCTCGTAGAATGCGTGCGCCGAACAGTGCAGGCTCTTGAGATGCGCGAGGAGAGGAAAGGGCCAGATGTGCCGGAACCCCATATCCGCCAGCCGGCATCGCAGCCCCTGCATCACGTGCGTAGCCAGAACGACGGGCACATCCGTGTCCGCAAACGCCAGCGACGCCACGGGTTGGACCCGGCGGCCGGCGATGGGCATCCCCAGTTTGGCCGGATCATCGTCATACAGCCCAAGCACATCCACACCCGCCTTCGCGAGCTCTTGGACAACCGTTTGCCCCGTCTCGGCGGCGCCGACAACATACAGTCTGTCCGGGAAAGACCCCTCCTGGAGACCGTACCGACCCAACAGCGCCAGCCGCACGTCGGCGACACAGCCAAAGGCGGATAACCGGTCAAGCCACGGCCTGTTCCGGCGGATACAGCGAGCCGCATCCATGCCCGTCACGATGGTCCCATTTTGACCCCGATCCCCATTCCCAACAGGTAATGCGCCATCGGATAGTACCCGGTGTGCACGACCTCATCGTTCATGGAGAAGATCAGAACATTCTCGAAGTACGTGGCCAGCAGCGCGCGTAGCGCGTCAGCGGTTTTCAGATTGGTGTGTCCTTCATCGTTGATCAGAGAAGCGTGAACCTGAGCTGCGATGTTGGGGGTGCCGACGATGAAGATCGCCTCGCGCCTCAACGATGAGCACACGTTCTGCATGAAGCGGCTTTCCCGGTCGGCGTCGATATGCTCAAGGACGTCCAGAGAAATGGCCGCATCGTAGATCCCGCCGGGCGATGCTTCTGTTATGTCCAGCACATCAAAGGTCATCCGGCCAGGATACGGGTTGCTTCTCTTGTCGTGGTTGATGATCACATCCTCAAGATCAATCCCATGCACCACATCCACGCCCTGCAGAACCAGGGCGCCGCCGATCGCGTCGCCACACCCTATTTCCAGGATACGTCTCTTGCCGGCGAGCATCTTCGCACAGAACTTGTACCGCGCCAGGGTGAACAGAAGGTGCTTGGCGTCATGGCGCCATGTGAAGCTGGAATAGGGCCCCAGGCACACGGGCCCATGCTTCTCGTATTCGTCGATCAGAACCTGGTTGTAGGAACGCTTGAATATCTTGTCGTCGCTCATGGACACCTCCCGCACACCAGCCGCAATTAACCGTCTACTCGTCTCCGTTTCGCCCGTCGGCCGTCCCCACCACATGCCCGCCGCGCACGCCCCCTCCCCATGTGTTCATGCGGTCCAGCCTGTTGTAGTAGATTGCCAACGGTGCCTCCCGTATCAGTATTCCGTCCCTGATGGATTCTTGGTAGTCGTCCTTTGCCCAGACATCACAGTTCCGGCAGAGAGGGAGCCTGTCGCATGCCGTCGCGATCGAAGACTCCCGCCACGGTTCGGCCTCCGAAACGGCTAGAACGAATCCACACATACGAGGAAGAAGCCGGGCGGTTTCGACGAAGCCGGCGCCGTTCCGGCAAGGCGGCTCAGGCCATACCTCCGGGCGATTTCGCGGATGCCACGAAACATGAAAGATCGCCCTTGTACGCGTTAAGGTGCTTCCGCAACGATGCGCACATCCCCCCGCGGAGCAGCCCCGCAAGACGCATCCACAACCCTCTCGCGACGCGCTCCACACGGTCGCAACGGGCCAGTCCTTGCCAGTAGATGTTCCGCCCCTCGGCAAGAGCAGATTCACACGCGCGCACAAACCGGCCGATCTGCTGTTCCCGATACGCCTTTCTCCACCGGGCGACGAAGGCCTCAGGGAAGAGCGTGTCGTACGGCTCCGTTCGCATCAGCCAGGCTGCGCGCTCGATGATGTCCAGCGTCCTGTACACATCCGCGGCCGACGACTGGGAAAGGCTGCCGGGGCGAACCGACCACGCAACGACGGGCTGCGCCAGGTAGCAGCACCCGTGCTTCAGGCCGAGAGACTGGGCCAGGAACGTATCACACCAGGACATCAGTTCCGGGCGGAACCCGCCCATCTCCAGCATCGCATCCCTGCGGTACATCGTGGCCGCACAAAGGGAGAAAGCCGGTGACTTCACTTCGAGATACTCCCGCAGAAACCGTTGGGGGTCGGCGTACACCGCCTCATCCCACCCGGGAGCTCCATATACCTCGAGGGTACGGCCCTCGGTATCAACGGCGGCCATCTTGCCGAAGATGATGCCGACCTCCGGGTATTGCGCTGCCCAGGTCATGGCCTGCTCGAAGAAGCCGGGGAGCACATGGTCGTCCGCCCCGGCCCCATATACGAAGTCGCCCGCGGCCGCTTGCACGCCGCGGTTGAACGTCTCGTATACGCCCCGGTTCGTTGCGTTCCGTATGAGCGAGATGAACGGATACCGGGCCCGGCATTGCTCCACAACGTCCACGCTGCCGTCCGTGGAGGCGTCGTCCACGATAATCAGCTCCGTGGGCAGGAGGGACTGGGCGCCCATCGCTTCGATCGCCCGCCGGATGCAGTGCGCGTGATTGTAGTTCGGCATCACCACGGAAAGCGTGGGGCGCACGGCTCGCCCGCCGTGGCCCGCACGTGGCGCGTCGCTCGACAAGCGTTCGTGTTCCCCGCCGGAACGTGCCGGTGTCACTCGTGCCTCCCGCAGCCGACGCCGATCAGGTAGTGCGCCATCGGCAGGAATCCCGTGTGCACCACCTCGTCGTTCGCGCCGAACATAAAGACGTGCGTGAAGTACTCGCGCATGGCCTCCTCAAGGCGCTCGCCCGAGTAGCAGTTGATGTGCCCGGCCCTGGAGATCCGTGAAGCATAAGCCTGACCAGTGATGCTTGGCGTACCTATGACGGCAATACCCGCGTCCCTCAAGCCGCGGGCAACGAGTCCCAGGAAGACGTCGGCACGACGCGGCGTTAGGTGCTCCACAACGTCAAACGCGACGATGGCATCCCAACCTATCGGCGGATGCTTGAACACATCCATCAGCCGAAAACGAACTGACGGGTGACGCCAGTTTCGGCGGGCCGTAGCAATGAACGCACTGTTGATATCCAGTCCTTCTGCGTAGCCACACTCAAGCGCAAGCAGTTGGGTGCCCATTCCCTCGCTGCAACCGACATCAAGCACCCGCCTGCCGCGACCGATCAGCGCCGCAGCGAAACTGTAGTACGCCATAGCATACAGCATGCGACGCGGCGAATGATGCAGCCAATACGAAAGATATGGCCCGAGCTTCATGTTCGGCCCCTCGCGCCATGCTCGCCGGGCCTCATACCACAACAAAACGCCACAACGAAATCACCGTCTTCGTCGACCCCCCCGGCGACTGCACCGTGGTCGCGGTGCAGAGTGAACACCAATACGCATTGAAACGCGCGCGCCAGACGCCCCCTCACAAGAGCTTCCAAGCGGCGCCAGCCATAGCGACGCCACACGTCCCTTCGGAACCCGAGCACGGCAACTCCCCGCCCTTGGAGATTGGCGGACACGATGGCCAGCAAGGAACCGTTGTGAAGCAGTTCGTCGGACCTCACATCCATGACGACCACCGCGTCATACTCTCCATACTTCTTCATGCCCGGAGCGGACGCGGCGAAGAGGATATTTCCTGCTCGAATCTCCTTCTGCGCACAGCGGATAGCCCGCGGATCGGAATCCACACCCGTGTAGTGCGCCGCAGACTCGGCGAGCAACAGGCCTCCGACCCCCTCTCCGCAACCGAGTTCGAGAACCCGCCGCCCTTGCGTTGCAAGGCGCGCGACGAACTTGTACCGCGCAAGCACCAATGGAACCGAAGCCGGGGTGTGGCTCATCCTCCGTGACCACCGAGGCCCTAAGTTCACGGACTCACGACCAAGAAGAGCGTGGTAGCGCTGCCACCCCCCCGATTCTGACCTTCTTCCCTTGGCCATGTTCGTGTGTTCGACCGCCCAGCAGGTTGACTAGAGCGCCCGAATCTGCGCCCAGTAGCCGCTCCCACCTTCAAGCTCGATCCCGAAGAGGTTCCTGAACAGCTCCCGTGCACCGGTCCACATATCGTCCTCGCACACGCGGTAGCGGCCAAGGAACTCGGCACAGGCACGGCGCAACCCCAAGAAAAGCGTGGTCGCCACAAGAGAGGACTGCCAATCCTTTTCCGACCTCTTGCGGTAGTCGCACAAGGTGTCCAGAGCCACATCCGGTGCGTGATTGAGCATACAAAAAGATGCATACTTCAACGTGGCCACTTCCCAGGCAACGGCATCATCCATAAATCGTTTGCACACCCAATTGTAGTCGCGCAGCCAGACACCGTCGGTACTTATCAAGACGCCGTAACGATGGTTCTCCGGAAACACGGGATCGGGCTTGCGGAAGAACGAATTGCGCGGGGTCCCAAGCCCGAAGTAGTCCAGGTTGACCATGAAGAAACCGCGCTCCCGAAGGAACTCAAGCGTGTCCGAAATCAAGGACTGCCCCTCGTAGCATCCGCTGAAGTAAACCCCGGTGCGAATCCCAAGCACGTTCCGTGCGATCTGCTCCTGACCTCCCTCGAGCACGCACTGTTCCGTCCCCTCGGTGTCCACCTTGAGGAAATCGAAGCATAGCCCATTCCTCCGCGCAAACTCATCGATCGTGGTAGCATCCACCGTGATCGTCTTCTCTATTGTTCCTGCATCCGGGCGGTACCGCTTGAACCATTCAGAAGCAGTGTCCGGCCGCAGGAAGGAGCACAGCCCCCGATGGCGGGTAATATGAAACGGCTTGGCCCCCAGCTCTCGATCCAGTGCCTTGCAGACCACGCGGAATCCCGGCCGGGGCACCAGGTTCCGCAGGTACGCGGCCTCCTTCTCGTCGGGTTCGAAGGCGTAGTACTCGAGTTCACCACAGAACGAACTCCAAGTCGGGTGCATGCCATACCGCGCTCCTGCATCCAACACCGTGGTCTTCGCGTATTCCTTTGCGCCGGGCATTGTTCCACCTCCTGCGCGCTTCATCATCGCGCTGATTCTCGTCGCCGGATCACGCCCCCTCATCCGCAGAAGCAACCCCAGCGTACAGACGGATTCCGTTCTTGAGTGAAACCGGCGACCAGTTGTGATATTGACGGCGAAGCTTGGTCGGGTCATACTCGAGATCGTAGTCTCGCGGACCCGCTTCCTCGGTCAAGAGTACATCGGCTTTGCGGCCGTAGACTGTCTCGATCATCGCAACGGTCTCGGCCAGCGTCCAACTCGTGCCCGTGGCCACATGGAAGACACCCGATACGGGATTGGCCACCACCTCGAGAACCAGGCGACAGACATCGCCGACCTCCACGTAGTCCCTGCGGATCGCCCCTCTCGCGGTCAACCGGACGGGTCTGCCGCTCTGGACCGCACGTATCAGCCGCCCGACCACGCTGCGCCCCTCGTCACCCGGACCATAGATGCCGGGCAAGCGCAGTATGGTTGCCGGACACCAACGGACAGGATCGAAGGCTATCAGGTTCTCACACACGACCTTTGAAAGATCGTAGAATGAGGCCGGATGAGGGGCGAGATCCTCACTGATCGGAAGCCGTTGCGGCGGCAAGCCGCACACATCCGCAGAACTCATGAAAACGAGACAGCGAAGACGGACCTCTGCTACGGCGGTCATCACGTTGCGAGCCATAACGATGTTCTTCCACATGGCCTCGCGACTGTCCTCGCGGGCCCTTCCTATGGCCGAACAGAAGATCAGATTCATTGCGTCCCGGCAGTTTCCAAGGACACGTTGGGTCTGATCGGCGTCCAGGAGATTGCACGACGTCGACGAATGCGCCGTGACCTGAAAACCTGCACGCGCTGCGATCTGCCTCAGGTTGCCCCCAATGAATCCGGACGCCCCGAGAATCGTTATGTTCATGGATTGGCCCTCCACAACCCGTGTCGCTCTGGTCAGGTTTTGCTTCGCAGGAGGGCGAGGATTGTATCATGGATCTGCAGGCAGCGCTGCTTGAGCGTGTGATCGCGGAGGGTACGTTCCTGGCCAGCCAGAGCAATCCGGCGTGCCTCATCCGGATGCTGCAGCAGATGTACAGTCTTCTCAACACACTCGTCCAGCGACCCGTAGGTGACTGATTCCTCTCCCTCGATGAACAGGTCTGGCATGTTCGCAGCGGCGTTCGTGAGAAGACAGCTTCCCACGCCCGTGGCGTCAAAGAGCCTCATGTTCCCTGCGCAGTCCTCCGCCGCATCCGTGTGCCGGTTAAAGACGATCATGGAGTCAACCAGCAGCCGGTACATGCTCAGGCCGAACACCGGCGGGTGAACACGGTCCGGGAACAACCGTGCCAAAGGAGCAACAGGAACGCGGCGGCTGCGACCCGGCTTCGGATCGTGCCTCAACCGCAGAAGCTCGCGCTCGACGATCCTGTCCTCGTTCTCGTCCACGGCTTCGCGGCAGACTGCCGCCAACTTCCGACCGCCAGCCGCTCCGGATGCCTCGGCCTTCTCGGCCAGAGAGAGAATCCTCCCGCAAGGCAGTACCCGCAACCCGGCTTTGAGGAGCCTCGCGATGCTACTTTTTACAGGTCCACGCCACGCGCCCTGATTCCGGTGGGTCTCAATACCCCCCCAGCTCTCATAGACCCAAGCCTCAAGGGGCGTGCGCATCATCAGTTCAACGAGAGCCCAGTAGCGTGAACGATGCCCCGTGCCGCACCCGAAACCTGAAGAACCGATGAAGGTCAGCCCATGGGTTCGCACCGGTTGTTCTCCCGGCCGAACCCCCAGGTCCTCCAAGATGCCCTCGTCAAAGCCGTGGTATAGAAGTCGAACGTTACACCCGGCGGTCCGGAATTGCTCGACCAAGCGCGGCGTGCCGGCAAACAGCAGGTCCACATCGTCGAGCTCATCGAACGAGCCTGGAAAGCACTTGTAGACGACGATCCGCCTGAGAAAGGGGAAGCGGTCCTTCAGCGTTCGCCGCACGGCATACGGAATGGAGTGTACGTCCTGGAAATAGAGCACGTCCGGGCGCAGGGCCTCGATCTGAGCCAGCGCCACACGCACTCGCCAGTCCGGAGCGTCCGTGGCGATCCCATGCTCATGCGCCCACGTCTGTTGCAAGGGGGCGAAGTCATACACAATCTCGAAGGCCTCGTTGCCCAAGGCACGCATCGTCCTTGAGAATGCATCGCTGTAGATGGACCGATGCTTGAACAGCGCCGCCTGCTTCTCGTCGTACGACATCTCGTCGAACGACGGATGTGCCTTCAACATCTCCTCCTCGGCTCCCTTGTAGTGGGAGAAGTTGGCGATCCGTACAATGCGGTAACTGCTCACCGGCCGTCAAAGAAACTGCGGATGGATTCCGCCACGTGGGCGATCTGCTCGGACGTCAGCTCGGGGAACATCGGGAGTGAGAGAATTTCGCGCTGGTACTGCCATGCCACCGGGAAGTCGTCGGGTTTGTGGCCGAGGTAGCCATAGGCTTTCAGGAACGGCAGCGCGGTCGGGTAGTGGACGGCCGTGTCGACACCTCGCTCCTTCAGGCGGGCTGCCAGCGCCTCGCGACGGTCCGCGCGAATGCAGTAGACATGGAAGATGTGGTCGGCACCCGGCCGCAGCTTCGGCGTCACAACGCCGTCGATGCCCGCCAGGGCCTCGTTGTACCGTATCGCGTTCTCATGCCGCCGCCGGTTCCAATCGTGGATGTGCGGCAGCTTGACGGAAAGGATCGCCGCTTGAAGCCCGTCCATTCTGCTGTTGACGCCTTCCATCTCGTGCTGATGCTTCTTCAGCGAGCCATGGTTCGCGTACATCCTCACTTTCCGTGCGAGTTCGTCGTCGTCCGTGATAATGCAGCCCGCGTCCCCGTAGGCACCCAGGTTCTTGCCCGGGTAGAAGCTGAACGTCCCCGCCACGCCGAACGTTCCCACCTTCCGGCCCTTGTACTCCGCGAAGTGCGCCTGTGCACAGTCTTCCACGAGGGGTAGGCCGTGCCTTCGGCAGATGTGGGTGATCTTATCCATCTCGGCCGGAAGGCCGAAGAGATGCACAGGCAGGATGGCCCTTGTTCTCTTCGTTATCTTCTGTTCAATCAGTTCTGTGTTGATGTCGTAGTAATCCGGTTCTATGTCCACGAACACCGGCTTCGCGCCCGTCTGCGAGATCGTCTCCGACGTGGAGATCCAGCTGTTGGCCACCGTGATGACCTCGTCGCCCGGTCCCATGCCAAGCATCTTGAGGGTGATGTAGATGGCATCCGTGCCGTTCGCGCAACTGATGCAGTGCTTGACGCCGTACGCTTTCGCATACTCCTCCTCGAACGCCTTCACGTACTTCCCGCGCACGAAAGCGGTCTCGTCAATCACGGCCTGGATGGCCGCGTCCATCTCAGGCCTCAGACTCAGGTACTGTGCGCGCAGGTCAACGAAAGGAACCTTCATCTATCACCTTGCAGCAGCAACAACGAGAGCCCATCGCGGTGGAGCCAACGCCAGAGTATGCAAGCACAAGATAACCTCATACCAAGGAACGCAATAAGGCTTCTTTGACAAGATAACAGGATGCACAGGATGGGAATCTGATCCTGTTGATCCGGGCTTCTCCATGGATGTGGACCACTCCTCGATCTTCCTCCTCAGTTCCACCTTGCCCATCCCGAGCTTCAGAATCGATCCCATCGGCACGCCCGCGCCGCCAAGCAGTGAGCCTGTTGCGCTTGATGAGCCTGAACAACCGGTTAGCATGAGAGGAGGAGAAAGCATGATCGCCTACCGTATCAAAGCGCTGCCGCCGTCGAACCGATGCTCTCCCAAAACGATCTTCTTCGTCCATTCCCCGAGATTCGTCCTCGTTGATACTCTCTGCATATTGTCTTTGGTCTTCTTGATCAATCGGATATCCCCTCATCCCATCCTGTGCATCCTGTTATCCTGTCAGAAAAATCTTGCTCTGTTGCTGAATTCAAAGTCGGCCCACCTTCTCGTTGGGTGGCTGTGGTTCACCATGACCGGCTGTGCTGTCCCAATATCTTCTCTGGGCTTCGTGGTTCATAGTCTTCGCAGTAACCGGGCTGGATTGCCGGCATAAATGCCCTTCTCGAGGAGGTCCTTGGTCACCACGGACCCTGCGCCAACCACCACGCCGTCGGCAATCCGCACCGGCAGGATCGTGGCATTCGTCCCGATGGAGACATTGTTGCCGACCAGCGTGGACTTCCACAGCTCACGCTGACGCATGGCCGGCCCGCCGATCTTGAACGGGTCGTTGATGAACATGGCGCCGTGTGAAATGAAGCAGTCGTCTCCGATTTCCACCATGTCGCAGACGAAGGCGTGCGACTGGATTCGGCAGCGGCGACCGATCTTCGCACCCCGCTGGATCTCCACGAAAGGACCGATCGAGCTATCGTCACCGATCGCACAACCGTAAAGGTTGACGGGTTCGACCACCGTCACATTCTTCCCGAACGTCACATCAACGATGCCTACACGCTTAAGGATGGGATCGTTCACGTTCCCTCTCTCTGGCACGACAAGATGCGCACGACCTCCCGCGCGTGATCCGTCCCGGTAAGGCAGGGCGTGCCGTGCTCGATACAGTCCAGGAAATGATCGATCTCCACGCGCAGCGGTTCCACCCAGTCGATCTTCGGCACGAGGATGTCGCCGGACCGGTGGTCGAAGCCCGCGAAGGTCGGGCGGTCGTAGTCCATCCTCTGCCCCAGCACGGCCTTGGGCTCGATGCCCTTATCGTAGATGGTGATCTTCTCGTCGGCAACGTCGTCGTAGACGACCATCTTCTTCGTCCCGACCACGGTCATCCGGCGGACCTTGTGGGGGTCCAGCCAGCTCACGTGGATGTGGACCATCACCTTGCTCGGGTAGACGAGATGGAGGAACACCACATCCTCGATCCCCTTCTGCACGTAGTCCATCCCCTGCCGCACGATGGAAAGCGGCGCTGTGTTGTCCAGGAGGTACTGGACGATGCTGATGTCGTGCGGCGCGAAGTTCCAGAGCGCGTCCACGTCAGAGCGGATGCGGCCCAGGTTCAGCCGCTGGCTGTAGATGTACCGCACGTGACCTATCTCCCCGGAATCGATCAGCCGCTTCAGGTGCCGCACCGCCGAGTTGAACACGAAGGTATGCCCCACCATGGCAACCCTCTGGGCCTTCTTCGCCGCGGCGGCGATGCGTTCCACCTCCGCCACGGATCTCGCCATCGGCTTCTCGACCAGGACGTGCTTGCCGGCGTCCAGCGCCTTCATCGTGAGGTCGAAGTGCGTGGCCACGGGCGTCGCGATCACGACCCCGTCAATCTGTCGATCAGTCAATGCACACCGGACCTCCGAGGTGGTGGCGACGGCAGGATAAAGTCCCTTGACAAACTCACGTCTCTCTGGCGAGAGATCTACGACCGTTTTGACTACGCAACGCTTGCTGGCGACGAGATTGCGCAACAGGTTCGGCCCCCAGTACCCCACGCCGATTTGGGCGATATTCAACACGTGACAGGCCCATCCTGACAAGCCAGCTTTGTGCAAACAGTTATTTCACCACTTCTCCAAGGCTAGCCTGTTTGTCTCATTGACACCGATTTTCGAGCTGGGATATCTCCGCTGGCAAGATCACCAATCAGGTCAGCCAAGCGCTCCGACGCCTTGCCATCATCCGCAACCAGGCAACGACGGATGAAATGATCCCGATTCTTATCATAGCCCGGAATAGCTCTTGTGCCCTCACGAACACATGCCGCAAGGACTGATGCCAGCTGCTCACCGTTTCGCACCTTGGCTGCCAGTGCATGCTTGACGTAGTACATTGAGTCAGCTTGTGCATTATCGATCACAACGACGGGTTTCTTGAGCAAGATGGCTTCGTATCCGATATTGGACCACAATGTGACCAAGACATTTGATGTTGCGAGCAACCCGTATAGATCAATGCTGTCATCCGTGATCCGATACCTGTTCTGATCCAGTCTGTCTCCCAGCGTCCTTTCGCATGCCGCATCTTTCTCAAGAGGGTGTTTCTTGACCACCAGAACCGCGTCCTGTTGGAGCGCCTCGGCCAACCACTGAAGTGCTCTCTTCTTCAGCGCAAGATGTGCCTCGTTGAGGATCCAGTCCGAAGCAAAGCAGACGATCGGGGCGCTAGGCGGGAGATCCAATTGCTGGCGAATGAGATGCTCCTGAAAATCCTTCCTTAAGAGGATATCATCAAACCGACACGCACCAACGGCAACCAGAGCACAGTCCCGCGGAGGAGATTCACGCGTTCGATGAGCGTCGACAATATCTGGCCCAAACAGAGCCACGGCCGAAAACCCGTAGGTACGCTTGTAAGCCTGCGTTGCAGCGTGGGGTACCATCACACTCGGGATGTGACTCTCCTTCGCAGCAAGCGCGAGACAAGCCGTATCGTATCCTTCATTGACAGCCACGACAACCCTTGGGCGCAAATGAGACCAAACGGCCTTATGCACGTCTAGACGACTCTTCACGCTCGCAGAGACAGCTCCCCCCAAGATTGCAGACAATTCGTCATGGCAACTCTCAAACTCTACAGGCAGGTCACCATCATACGAATACCGCAACTCAATGGCAGGACGATCGCCTCGATGCGCCACATCTCCTGATTCCACATCTTGCAGACGAACGCATGGGTAGGACAACTCATCTGTGGCAAAACCGTTGGGTTGATTACTCAGGTCGATGAGAACAACTTCGAATCCGTTTTCTCGCAGTATGCCCGCACATCTCCTGACAATGACATAGTGAACAGAATGAGAGATGTAGAACATGATCACAGGTTTCTTCAAGGCGGCTATGCGTTTGAGCACCCGCCGTGCAACCGAGCTTTTCTCTGTTCTCCGAGTCCTAGCCCACGCTTTTCGTAGAGATTTCCTCGCCACGAGCCCAACGTTAGTCACGTGCTGCCGGAACGTGTAGCGGAGCCCCGCCAACTTCAACAGAAAAGACAAGAACCTACTGGCCTGCAAAGACTTCTTTATCCGGCCTTTAAGGGCGGTGACATGGATTACTGCGCGACATCCCGGCGCTGGGGCGCCATTGGACGAAGGCATAGGAGACAGAACCCGTTTCCCGGAAATGCGACGGAATGTGATACCTCGTTGCTGCAGATGAGCGGAGAGGAGGAGGCCCAGGAAGACGTGGTCGGATACAAGGGTCACATCATCGCCTCCCCGAGCTGTCTCATCGAGAAGCCCGTACATAGTATCCCAAACAGAGTCTAGGTCGTACCACAGACTCTCAAACAACCACCAGCGATACACATCTCGCTCTGGCACTGAGAGGGGCCGGCCATCGACTCGAATGGCATCAGCCAGACTTGTCGCCCAGTCATCAAACATCTCCATGTCACCCCAGATATCCACAGATGTGTATTTTGACGATGAGCGAAAGCGCTCGTTGCCCCTTGCCACATTAGGGTGGTCACAATGAATGTCACCGAACGCAACAACAAGATCAAACCCCTTCAGGTTCAACACCCCGGGGAAGTGGAGCCCTGCGCTTGATGTGTGATGATCCAATACCGCGATTCTCACCAGATTCGCCCTACTAGCTGAGCCACGTCGCTGTCAGTTGTCGGAGATTCTCCGCTGCGTGCAGTCGACAAGACCGTCGAGTACCTTTCTCCTGTTCTCTTGGGCACTGCGCCTCGCACAAGATCATGCCCCACCCTTCGACCCGAACCACTGAAAGACCTGTGTAAACGTGTGACACTCGCAAGCCGGACCTCTGGTCACAAGCCGCGTTTGAGCCTCCTGCAACGTGCTGGCGGCCTGTTCTTCACAACCAACTTGTGTTCCATTTCCTTTTCACCTAGCACTGCCAGAGGCCAACCGTGGTCAATGGTCCAGCTTCCTTGGGGTAAGCCGGAAGTAGGGCTACGAACCGCGCGCCTTTTCCCAACGCTGACAGAGCGTTGCTCAATATGCGTTTACGCAGAGCTCACTTGCTCCCAAGAGTGCGAACCTGTCCACTATGCGCCGGGGGGCCCATATCTCGCCACAAGCCCAAGTCTTTGCTGCAGAGATGATCTGACCTCTCGATCTGCACACCAGAACATGGAAGTCAGGACCCGGCAGCACATGCTCCATTCTCCTGACCAACTTGGATCTCGTCACAATGAACTTGGTACACAGCCGCCTGAGGTACGACCATTCGATAAGTTCCACCTCATTCTCTATGAGGAGCGCTATTGAACGGGATGATACCCGATCCAATGAGGAGCCAATTGGGACGACAGGGGAATCCGATCTCATCAACATCGAATGATTATGCTCACGCCTGTCTTCTCGAATCAGATCACGAAGAAGAGCCAACACTCTCTTTCTGCCCGATGAGTCTTCCCAGCGGGAATACTGATTGTACCTAGTCATCAAGACTTTGACGGCCGGAAGATCAGCGAGTGCGGAAAAGATAATTTCAGTGTGGTTGATACAAGAAGTCTTTTCTTGTCCCGGCTTCAATCGGGCCAACGTGTTACGGTCATATTCCAGAACGTGGACCCAATCTACGCCAAGCGTTAGTAGTGCTGCGATCCTTTTAGCTCCTTTGAGGGGGACGATTTCACCGAGTGAGTTCTCGGTAACTGGCACAGGCTTTGCCAGGTTGAAGCCGCGACTAGTGATTGCCTTGTAGATAGCGACCACGTTTCGCAAGACAGCACGACTCCTTTCGGCCGACGACCTGTTGACAATGATTTCATACTGATAGAGCGGTGCAGATTCTGCCCGAGCCCAGAAGGCGTCCGAATCCTGATCACACCCTTCAACATCATTGAGATAATACCCCGTTAAAAAGTCTACCATAAGCCAAGTCAATGGCGTGTACGGGTAGGTGAGTTCCACGCATGGCATCCGATATCGTACGATCTGCCGCGCGCCCTCTTCGAAGCGACGAGCAACAGGGTCACCGTACGGCTTTTCTTGATAAAAATAGGCGATGCCCCGCGTCCTCTTTGAGAATTGTGCATCGAAAGCGAGGTCTTCCCGGTGTTCCCGGCTCGCACCTTCCTTGCTAAGCCATTTGCTATCCATGCACCCCGTCTTGACCTTCTAACACGACATGGCACGCTACTGACGACCTAGCTGAAATACTGGACGGTCTTGTACAGCGCCTCTATCTTCGGCTCAGCTTCCTCGGCACTGCCGTAATTGGTCACGAATTGCATCAGTCTCGGCTGTAGCTCCTCCGCCACAGGGCAGATACCTCTTCGATACTGCAAGTCACCATAGTAGTGCGGTGCAATTCTCTTGTAGGCTCCCGATTCTATCAACGTCTCCTCATAGGTCAACGCCCATGCCGCGTAGATCCCATCTCCCCCGAACTCAGCGTACTTGTTCCGGAAGCTCCGCCATGAAACGTCATCGCGTTCGTATTTCACTGCGTACGTCCAATACGTGTTCTTGTACCCCGCGGGGTTGAATTGAGGAATCATATAGCCGCAATCTCTCACCACATCGTCATACATCAAAGCGATCTTGGTCCTGAGATCAATGAAGAAATCTATCCTCTCGATCTGAGCAAGACCCAGCGCCGCAGCAACTTCAGGAAGTCGGTAGTTCAGACCCAATGAATCATGCCGCTTGTAGTTCGGATCCTGGAAGATGTTCTTATTAATTCGGACTCTGCCGTCTGCCGACTTCAGGCTGGCGTAGCCGAGACAACCAAACTTCCTCATCAAGACCGCATATTCTTCCTCGTCTGTCACTTGAATACCGCCATCCCCCGTTGTAATCTGCTTCGAACTCTCGAGGCTGTAGCTCGTGATATCAGCCACCCCGCCGATAGGACGCCCCTTGTATATGGCCATGTGGGCTTGAGCAGCATCGTTGACCACACCAATGTTTCGTTCTCTAGCTGCCTCCATAATCGGATCGAGATCGCAACACAGACCGTAAAGCGAAACCGGCATTATCGCTTTCGTCCTATCTGTAATCTTTCGCCGTACATCCTCGGGATCAACATTGAAGGTATGTGGATCAACATCCGCGAAGACAGGTATCGCGTTTCGCGCAAAGATAACGGCTACGTTACTGATAACGGTGAGGGGAGGGATTATGACCTCATCGCCCGCATTCACATCAAGAGCGTGCAGCGCAGCGTGCAGTGTTGACGTCCCAGAGTTGAAAGTGACTGCGTACCTCGCGCCAACCTTTTCAGCAAACGCCTGCTCAAATCGTTTGTTCATTCCTCCGGATGTTCCTGAGCCAAAACCCGAATCAATTACTTCTCTCAGATACTTGAGCTCATTTCCGGCAAAGCGCCACGTGTTCTTCATGATTACCGCCCCCAGATTAACTAATCGATCATCCTGAGATTCGTTCTTTCCCTCACCTTCAGGATGCTTGCTTCATATGGCACACCAGAACGAGCTTGAAACGTACACAAACCCAAGAAGCACGACTAGCCGACATCAAATGCCTTCCATGCCCACGTACGCTTGATCAGCCTCCGCAAGGGAGACCCACCTGCCTTGCGCGGCGCTCATCTCGGTTGCCACCAAGAAGCTCGACAGCATGCGGTCGTCTGCCCATCCCTTTGGATACACCGAAGCGTTTTGGACGAAATCTGCAAAACCCAGGATTTCGGCCCGATAGGTCTGTTCCAGATCATACCCACAGAGAAGACGCCTTTCTCCTGGGTGGAAGATCTCCGTCTTATCCGATTTGATGTCCGCGCACATGATCCAGGGGTCAGATCCCACTTCAAAAGCGAGCGTCCGGGCCGATGTCACAATCCGCCCCCCTCTCGCGGGCAAGCGGTCATGAAGGTCAATGGTCACTAGACCACGCGCGCCGTTTTCCATTTCGATCATTATGTGATACGCGTCATCAGCCCTGAAGGGCAAGGGGCTGACGTGCCCATGATAGGCTGCTACGCGCGCAGGTCGTCCCAAGACCATCAGAATCCAGTCGCCTTCGAAGTGCACCATCTCTCTGCCCGCGCCAGTCTTAAGCTGGGTGGCGTAGAAGTTGCTGGAGTCCTCACCAGGATGCCAAAGGGGCAAATAGGAAGCATAATGATATCTGAACGTTGAAACTGTAGCGCCCTCCGCGATCACCCCGGCAACCTGCTCTCTTAGCATCTGGAATAGAGGATGGTAATACCACGTCGCCGATGGCACGCCCAACACACCCGTCCTCTCCTCATTGTGGCGGAACCATGCCGCGGGAGGGCGGAGGACACCAACTTCGCAGAAGAAACAGCAGTGCCTCTCGTAGCAAAGCTGAATGTACCCCACGTGTGTGTCCGGGGGGGCGCAGATGACGACTGCCTCCGGCCGCAGCTCAAACAGCTCATCCAGGGATCTCGCTCCGCGCGTTGCCGGATAGCATGCCTCACAAACTGCAATTCTGTCAGGATTGGTGTCCCAAAGGATGATCTCATGCCCCGCACCCAGAAGGTCCCGCACACGCCTTCTTCCCATCGACCCAAGTCCAATCACACCGAATCTCACTGCATCTCACCCTTTCTTTCGCACGAGTCTTCCAGCTTTGCGACGCCACCTTTGCCAGTAGACTTCGTTCAGCTTCCTATTGATGTCCATCAATTCGGGTTTCTCCTTCAGAAGCTTCTCCAAATCCTCTGCCCCGAAAACGCTCCCCGGCTCGTACAGCTCATCCATGACTGCGCGAAGGAACGCCAAATCCTCCGGGTAATCCATGGTGAACCGGGCCGGGCTCGAAGCGCCCTTCCGGGGCTCCCCCTTAATGAGCACGCTGTTGACCCAACCCGTCTCCGTGAAAAGCAGTTCATAGCCGGTATCCATCTGTTCTCTCCCTTTCCGCTCCACAAGAACAGCTAGGGCATCGCGAGTGAATGCTCTTGGCGCGAGCCCGAGAGCTAGGCCTCGCACACCAACAAAACCTGTGCCAGGATGACCTATAAGGTAGTCTAGGACTCTATCCATGGAGCTAGGATCGCACAAAGGATCATCCCCATCTGATTCTAGGATAAGGTCGATGTCATATTCTACTGCGGCATCGTGGAATCGCTTGACGATGTCATCCTCGCTGCCCCGAAAGCATCGCAATCCGTGTTTGCCACAAAAAACGTCCAAAGCATCGTCAGTTCTCTTTTGCGTCGTGCACACAATGATGTCACGGGGTCCCCTGATGTACTTGCACGCCAAGACACGTTGCACGAGGTGATAAAGAACGGGGTTCCCCTTCAGATCTGCCAAACACTTGCCGGGTAGTCGCTCGGACTCCATCCGAACCGGAATGAAACAAGCAATTCTTGGGTCCGTTGGCATTGTTCAGTGTCCTTTCGTAACGGAATTTCTGACAGCTTCCGAGACCAAGTCGACCTGCTCATCCGTCATGTGGCTAAACAAGGGAAGACAAAGAACCTGCCCGGCCACCTTTTGGGTTACGCGCAGATGATGATCTTCGCGGCAGTACCGTTTGAAGGCTGTCATCATGTGAAGAGGCGGATAGAAGTACTTCTTTGTCTGAATGCGCAGCGAACGAAGATCGGCCTCCACTTGGTCACGCGTAACGCCCGTGGTAGACTCATCAATGAGAATGGCCAAGTCCTTGTACACACTCACAGCAGGCGATGCGACTTGCTGATACCTGACGCCTTTCAGATCGGCGAGGTTATCCATATATCTGTCAACGAGCGACAATCGCCTCGCAATCAACTCGTCCACGCGACCAAGCGTCTCCAAGGCCATGGCCGCATGAAACTCGCTCATCTTGCCGTTTAGACCGAAGGTCATAATGTTGTAGTCTGCCCCGGATCCATAGTTCCTGAGAAGGCGCAGTTTCTCAGCCAGCGCACTGTCGTCTGTAGTGATCAACCCGCCTTCGCCAGCCGTTATGATCTTCGTACCAGACAGGCTGAAAACCTCTGCCATGCCAAAGGATCCTACTTTCTGTTGGTTCCAAACGCTCCCGAACGCATGGGCGGCATCGAAAAGCAGTGGTATCTCGTGCTCGTAGCAGAGGTGTTCGAGCTTGTCCGGCGAACAGGGGTTCCCGAAGATGTGTACCCCCAATACAGCACGAGTTCTAGCCGTGATCCGCTCCTTCACGGAATCGGGGTCCAGGTTGAAGCTACTCTCCTCGATGTCGGCAAAAACGGGCTCCAAGCCATTCCAGACAATGGCAATGCCCGTCGCGCCAAAAGTGAAACTAGGGACGATGATCTCTCCCTCCTCGAAGCCAAGGGCCCGAATGAGCAGAAGGAGACCGGTCGTCCCGCTCGTGATGGCCACACAGTGCCCCACCCCTAGGTATTTCGCCACGCGCTCTTCTAGTTGCTCGCATTGCTTGCCGAAGTTGCTGAGCATTTTCGTTTGGAAGATGTCTTTCATTCTGGCAGCCAGATTGTCAAACAAGGGTAGCGTGGGTTGCGCTACAGGCATGATTTCTGTTCCCTCGTTGTCTCTTCTTCGAGACGAGTAGATATTCTCGGAGCTGCTCATGTACATCCTGGGTTTGGCAGCGCCTAGTGTCTGATTGTCAGGAACATCACGCACCACCGGAGACCCAGCCCCAACGAAACAGTCTTTGCCCACGGTAACGTCCGGGATGATCGACGCTCCTATGCCCACAAACGCCCCCTGTCGAACCTTCACTCGGCCAGCAAGGCGGGCGCCTGGCCCCACATGAGAGTATTCCTCTACGGTGCAGTCGTGTTCGATAACAGCACCCGTATTGACAATGGCGCAATCACCTATGGTCGCACCGTGATTGACCACACAGGCTGCGCCAAGGAATACCCCTTCGCCTATTTTGGCCTGCTTCGATACGACCGCTGTCGGGTGCCTAAGCGTAATGAACTTCTTGCCCTGTCTGTCTGCATCCCGATGCAGACTCCGCCGCCCATCGTTGTCACCGACAGCGGGAAAAAAGCGAAAGTTGGGGGGAACAAGATCAAGGTCCTCTGTAGATCCGATGACGGGAATGTTCTCGACTAGGGCGCCGTACAACCTATCTGCACGGTCCAGCACTGCCACAGGTCTATATTTCTCATCGTGATAGAGCGTTTCCAGTACGGAACCGCAGTGACCATCCAGACGACCCCCCATCAATATCAGCGGTTCTCTTGGCAACAGTTCTTCCTTCAGTGCATAGGTTTTCTCCACAATGGAAACCCATTTCCCTATTCGGCAGCGCCTGGATTGGGCGCCCGAAGTGCGGTAAGACGCCAGCGCGAGCAAATTCTCGTCGGATTTCTCTCGGTGTTCCCTCAAAGCTTCTTCCATTCGAGCGAGATCTTCCTCTAGAAGAAGAGCGCAGAACCTGCACCGACGGCGGACCACTTTTAGTTTGGGTGTTGCAAGTGGTTTCTGGGGAAACAAAACCGGATTGAGCAGGAAGGTTTCGTAGTTCGCGCCATCCAACGGCGACTGAAGGAGCCCAGCACTTTGCTCAAGAACTGAAACGCTTACGCCAATCACTCTCAAACCGCAAGGGAAATCAGAATTACAGAAGACTGCTTCATATTCCTTTGGATTCTGCAGAACAGAACTGCTCACCTCGTCTAGCACAAGCACTGAAAGCGGCGAATACACGTCGATCAGCAAGAGCCTTTCCAGCCTCTCTCTTCGGCACAGTTCAGCCAGCGCGTGTGCCAGTCCCCCTTCCTCTGCATCAACGTCAGCTTGCGAATGCTCCTGCCATGCAGGGCTCGTGCCACTCCCCACAAAGTAGACGTCCAGATTTCTCAGAAGTGCACATCGACTCCAGAGAGCAGCCCAGCATTCATGCAATCGCGCGTCATACTCCTCTTCAACCCCAAGCCAGCCCCGTCCCAAATCCCCAATAATCGCGACACCAAATGTCATCTATTCCACGCCTTTCTTCTTCAGATTGTTCTCGATGGCGTCCACAACACGACGCAACCCGAAACCGTCCACGATTTCCCGTCCTTTTCGTGCCATGCGGAATCGCAACGCCCTGTCTTCCAAGAGCGAGTTGAGGTTTTTCGTCAGAAGTTCTTTGTCGACCCCGGAGGAGCCACAACCAAGCTTCGTTACGGCTAGCGCCTCAAGAATCGTTGCATGTTCCGCTTGGCGAGCCGACTGAGATACCGCAATGCCTGCCACACCTGCTGCCAGCCTCTCGAAGAGAGTATTCCCAGACGCCGTGATTGCTACCTTGCTGGTCCGCATTCGCTGAGGAAGATCATCCGCATCCTCGGCCCAACGATATCCGAAAGATGCCCCTTCAAGTACTGCCCTAGCATCTGCTCTTCCCCGATAACTCGTTCCAACCACGACCTCTACTGTCCAAGTCCTCTTCAGACAACCGACAACAGTTGAGAGCACAGGCAATAACAGGTCGTTTTGATCCGTCCCCCCAAGGGATATCATGACCTTGTTCTCCCGAGACTCTTCGGGAAGCGGCGGCTCTGCATAGCGCGGATCCATGACAAAGTACTTGGGACCGTAGTAGTATGTGGTGCCGTTTGCCACTCGGGGTTCTCGGCAGCAATGACCGGGAGAGGGCAGGAAAGCCAGATCAGCGGTAATGGGAATCCCTGTGTTCTCATCTGATACCGCGCACACCGTGTGGTCTTTGCCCAGAAGCGGTCGCATTTCTGAGCGGTTTCTCGCCCTATCCAGCACATCAACCCACAGAACGGCAGGTCTTAGAACGGACATAAGACTGCAAATTTCCGCCATCTCCGCCGCTGACTGAATAGTGGCTGGCAGACATGTGTAGTGAATACCCTTTTGTGTGAGAAAAGACTCAACGATAGGATCCTCTCTGAAGACTGCATGGATCGCAAGGCCGAGCCTTTCCCTGAGAGCTTGACCTACGAGTAGACTGCGCCGGACATGTCCAAGCCCAACACCTTTGCCGCCATCACATCGAATGAGAATCACGTTTAGATGTCGTCCCACGTCAATTTCTCGTCTGCTTTGATATGTTGTCTAGCTGTCCGCCCAACGACTAGCTCTATGTGTTTCGGTTGAATACCGTCACCTGGCCGCTTCACCGCCAACATGCTCCGAGTGATCAATGTCCCCTTTTTGATGTCGGTCAAGGCGACCAGACTTCGCCTCAACGCTCGTATCGTACTCAGTTCGTCCTCATTGACTTTCTTGATGGTGCGTCCCAAGGCGCTTTCAACATTGCGAATCTCTCGTATCATCAATGCCAGTTCATGCACTTCCAGGGATGCCTTGTGGTCTGGGCCTTCCGCATTTCTGTCGAGAGTGAAGTGCTTCTCAATGAGATTCGCACCGAGGGCAACAGCTGCAATGGACACTTCTGGTCCCGGCGTGTGGTCTGAATAGCCGACCGGGCAGTCGAAAGCTCGACGCAACGTTTCCATGGCCCTAAGATGCACATCCTCGAACCGAGCGGGGTAGTTCGAAGTGCAGTGAAGCAGACAAATATCGGCACCCTCTCCTCGAAGAACGCCAACCGCTTCCTCCACGTCCCCGAGAGAAGACATGCCCGTAGAAAGGATGACGGGCAATCCCTTGTGCGCTATGTATCGAAGAAGAGGGAAGTTCGTCAGATTCCCGGAGTCCACCTTGATCGCAGACACCTTCATATCAGCTAGAAGGTCGACTCCCCCCTCATAGAAAGGCGTGGAAAGAAATGTAACGCCCAGATCATCGCAAGCGTTCTTCAGTTTGTGATGAGACTCCTCGTCCAGTTCCAGTTTCTTGATCATGTCAAACTGAGACCCTCCCCCAGTATTTCCGGCTTGGTAGGGCGCCTTCTCCAAGGCTCTGGTGACTAGTTCCTCGGTTTTGAAAGTCTGGAATTTGACGGCATCAGCGCCTGAGTCCGCAGCGGCTTTGACTAGCTCCAAGGCAGTTTCCAGTCTGCCATTATGGTTCACGCCCGCTTCAGCAACAATGAAAGCCCTATGCCCCCCCCCAACACACCGATCCCCTATGTTGATGCTTGCATTCATGATTCAATGAAACCTCCTTCCGGAAATGCAACAGACCCAGCACTGCTGATCCAGACGCTCATCGAGGACTCAGACGCGGACATGCTCGCCACAGGCCTCTACCAGGTGTACTGGCATAGGGGAACGTCAACACCGGTCCTGCGAGACGAAGGAGCGCGTTGAGCCACAGTCTTCCCAGATGAGGGGCACATTGATGTGACCCTCTCTTCTCTCGCGCACTCCACGTATGTCAACAATTTCAAACGTTAGGATATCGTGATTCCTGTCGAGCCCGCCATGGGGAGCCTGAGCAAGACCAATGGAGACATGGTACTTGCCCGGCACGAGGAGGGGCGCAGGAAACGCTACCCGGATGTGCCTTCTGCCTTCAGATTCAAACTCCGCAGACTCTTGTCTATCTCGACTATCGGAAAGAAAGACAATCTCCCCATGCTCGTTTTGGAGAAAAACCACCGCGTAACCACCCGCTATCCTCCTGCGGATCACTGCGGTCAGCTCAACAGCAAAGGGCTCACTGACTTCAATCTGTCTCGCCACAGTCTCACCATTCTTGTGACAGATTCTCGCGCTGAGGAGTTGGCAGATCTTGCTGGGATTCTCAACGAGAACAGCTTCAGTTGGGGCATCTCTTGTCCCTGCAACCAAGTACTGCGTCACGACCTCGGCCGGCGGTCCGCTTGCCACAATGCGGCCCTTTGACAGAAGAACACAGTTCGAGCAGAGCCGGTTGACCGTTCTCATGTTATGGCTCACAAGAAGCACAGTCTTCCCCTCGAGAGCTACACCACCCATCTTGTCAACGCATTTCTTCCTGAACTCAAAATCACCCACAGCAAGGACCTCGTCCACGATGAGAATATCCGGCTCAAGGTGCGCCGCAACGGCGAAAGCGAGCCGTGTATACATCCCGCTGGAGTACCGCTTGACAGGCGTGTCGATGAACTTCTCGATCTCGGCGAAGGCGATGATTTCGTCCAGTTTCCGGTTGATCTCGGCGCGTTTCATCCCGTGGAGCGCCGCGTTCATGTAGATGTTCTCGCGGCCGGTGAGCTCGGGGTGGAAACCCGAACCTACCTCGAGCAGGGAATTCACCCGGCCCTTGATCCAGGCGCGGCCCTCCGTCGGGTCGGTAATTCGCGAAAGGATCTTCAGGAGCGTGGACTTCCCCGCCCCGTTGCGGCCGATGATGCCTAGGACCTCCCCCTGGCGCACTTCGAAGGAGATGTTTCTCAGCGCCCAAAGGATCTCTTCCTCGCTCGTCTCGCGCAGGCGGCTGCGGAGATACCGGAAGGGAGCACCCGCCGCGCGCTGCAGCGCCTCACGCAGGTTTCTCGCCCGCTTCTCGGCCAGGCCGATGCGGTAGCGCTTGCCCAGGTTCTCGACGGAGATGACGGTGTCAGAAGACATGGTTATCAGTTATTGGTTGTCGGTTATCAGCTGTTGGGGATCGATGCGCGTGACAGCGCCAATGCCGACCTCGCGCGATAAGCTGTAGTCCGAATTCGGTTCGTGAACCGAGTCCTGCCGGCCGGCGCGTTGAAGATACCCCATGTAGCCATTCAGCAATTTGACCGCATGGTTGGCCAGCGATCTGCCCTTTTCCAACGCATCTGCAGAGACGAAACCGTCGTCGTTCCCGGCGATCAGATGATCCAGGACTTCCCAACAGGAACCGCGCGAGTTGCTGCAGAATTTCGCGTTGTCGAGATAATGAAACCGGCCATAACCCTCAGCGATATTCGCCGTCGTCGAGCGTGCAGCCCGGATGAGCTGATCGCCCAACCGGTACTTCTCATCCCGAGGCAGTAAAGGCAAGACCTCGCGGGTTACAAAGAGCCTAAGCTGCCTGCAAGCCTGCCAGCACTCCAGGTCTTCAAAACTCCTGATTTTCCCTTGCGCCATTTTCGCTTCCCTCTTTCCTGATAACTGAGAACCGATAACCAGTAACCCATCATGCAATGTCCACGATGCTCCGCTCGGTCCGGCGGAAGTAGTAAGCACCGGCGATCAGGATCGGGATGGTGGCGGCGAAGCTGAGCACGAGCATCTTCCACGAGGGGGGCGCGACATCCAGAATGGCCCACCGGAACCCTTCGATGATATTGGCCATGGGGTTCAGCCGGTACAGGCCGCGCCAGCGCTCCGGGACAAAGCTGGACGCGTACACCACGGGTGTAATGTACATCCATGCCCGGACGACATAGGACAAGATGGCATTCACGTCCCGGAAATGAACGATCCAGGAGGCAAACCAGATGCCAACAGCTAATCCCGTGACGGCCGCCATGAACAGGAACACGGGGATGAAGAGGATATTCAGCGTCGGCCAGTAGCCGAAGTAGGCGGCCACGCCGAGCAGCAGCACGAGAGAGATAAGAAGATCCACCAGAGCCGAAAGCACGCCGACGAGGGGAATGAGCAGCCGCGGAAAGTAGACCTTCGAGATCAGATCTTTGTAACCCAACAGGCTCCCGGCCGCCGTGAAGAGAGATCCCGCGAAGAAGCCCCACGGCAGCAGGGCCGAGTAGCTGAAGAGGGGGTAGGGAACCCCGTCCGATGGAAACTTGGCCATCTTTCCGAAGATGATCGTGAACACGACCACGTTCATGATGGGATTGATGATCATCCACAGCGGGCCGAGGGCCATCTGGCGATACCGTCCCCTGAGGTCCCGCCACAGCATGAAGAAGGCAAGGTCGCGGTACTCCCAGAGCTCGTGGAGGTTGAGCGGGATCAGCCCCCGCGGCGCGGCGATTTCCGTGACCGCGGCATCGTGGCTCACACCTGCCCGGTCGCCGCTGGAGGACGTCGCTTTGGAGGAATCTGCCATCCGTCAAGCTATGCGGGCGTGTGGAGCGGTTCCGCCACTGCGCCGGCTCGGGACTGCTCCGCGACGGCCTCGTCGCGGAGATTCACCCACAACGCCGAGGCCATGCCCGCAGAAATGAGTTGAATGGGGTGCCAGGGGATGGACGCGAAGGATCCACCCACGATGAAGACAATACCTTGCAGCTTCAGCATCCACCCCCAGTCCGAAACCGCCGGCCAGCGGCCGGCCATCGACTTCTGAAGGCGGCGCCCCACCCCTACGATTACGGCCAGGAACCCGATGTACAGACCCATGCCGATCATCCCCATCTGCCGCCCGGCCATCAGTATCTCGCAATGGACCTGCCCTTCCGCCATCGGATACTTCAACCCCATCAACCCCTCGTCCGCATTCACGCCGACGCCGAAAAGGGGATAGTCCTTGATCAACGCCCACGTATCATGATTCTTCAGAGCCCGCTCCTGTGCGCTTTGCTCGTCCTGACTGATCTCGTCGAAGGGCCGGGCCACGATCTTCTCACCAGTCAAGAAGGCCTTGATCGAGGCCGGTATCGTCTTGAACCTCTGGACATTTCTGCTCCCGACCAGCGGGAATAAAAGGAAAAGGGCGAGTGCAGCCAGCAACAGTGCGCGCTTTCGGCGCGCGCCGTACCTCGGGGCCAACAACAAACCGAGGACAACGAGTTGAAGCATGCCCGTTCTACTCCCGGTCTTCAGGGCAATGAAGACCGCGGCCAGGGCGAGGGCCAGGAACCCCCACCGGAGATAGGGCTGTACCGACTGCTGGTAGAAGAACAGGTACGCGGGAATGAACGCGCACATCATGTACGCGAACTCGTTCGGCCCCTGCACGATGGAGACGGCCGGCCCCATGAGCCGCTCTCCCGCGTGGAATGCCGCCGCGCCCGACAGTCGAATACCCGCCTTTATCCACCACAGGCTCGCCAGCACCATCGTGGCCTGCACGGCCCAGGCCCGTTCGACCGTCGTCGCCGTAGCCTCCACGAGGATCAGTATGATTGCGCTCTTGACCAGGGAGTCGATCCAGGCGTTCCACGCGGTAGTGGTCTGCAAGGGACCAACGTACTGAGAGAGCATTCCGAAAACCAGCAGCAGGATGGCCAGGATCGTCCCAGGTCCGAACCGGATCAGCGGCCGCTTCTCCGACAGCGCCGAGAGTCCGTGCAGCACGACGGCCGCCATTACACAGATGTCCGCGATATGAAACGGCCAAAGGAAAGGAAACCGGTTCTGCGGCTGGACCATCAGGATGCAGATGTACCAGAGGACGAATCTGAAGGACCATAAGCTCATGAGAGTTCGTTCAAGTCGTTAAACGTTCAAATCGTTCAAGTCGTCAGGGCCCGTGAAGCGCTGAAAAGTCTCAAGAGGCCGTGGGAACAGATGAGCACTGTGATCGCGAGGCCGGTCTTCCACCCGCTGTGTTTCTGCAAATGGCGGATGAGGCCCCAGCAAAGCTGGGAGATGCGGACGCAACTGTCATGCAACCCTTTGAACTGCGTCTCATCGATGTAGCCCTGGTCCAGGGCCACGTACAGCAGACTTCTGACCTCGCCGATTGATCCCTTTGCTATGAACATGTACTTCGCGAATTCCTTGTTGGACGCGCGTTCGAAACCCTCCGCAATGTTGGACATGGCTGAGGTCGCCGCGCGCTGGACCTGGTCGCGCAACCCAAAATCAGAAGAGAACGGCCCCTTCCTCGTCAGCCCATAGACCACCTTCGCAAGCTCCCTCGCCGCCTGCCACACTTCCAAATCCTCAAACCTCCTGATCTTCCCCCTCTCAACCCTTCCCTCTTCCATCATCCTTCCTCCCCCATCACGCTTTGAACGTTTAACGACTTGAACGTTCAACGATTTGAACGATTTGAACGCCTGCCGACCGCCGCCGACCGGCGGCGGTCGGCAGGCTTCGCCCCCGTCAGTTCCCGGCTGAGAACCTACCGCATATTCAGCTTGTCGCGTCCCATCCCACATCATATGGGACCGTACCGTACGTCCTACGATTTCAACGTCTTCAACGACTTGAACGACTTCAACGATCAGAATACTTTTCTGACGAGCGGATTGCTTAACAATCTCGCCACCTTGGATCGATAGTTCTCCGCTTCCTTCAGCCGCCGGCGCAGGAACTCTGCCTTCTCTCCCTGCGCGTGGTTTTCCTCGAGAAGCTGCAGGCTGCGGCCGATCTGGATCATGGCGGAATCCAGCTTCTTGTTGAGCGAGGCAAGCAGGCCGTTGCCCAGGATATGGTTGAAATCGGTCTCCGCCACGTAGTAGTCCTTGCGGTCCCCCTTGACCCACGTGCGGTGGACCGCCCCCCAGGATTCGAGTTGGCGGCAGGCTATGCTGATGCTGGCTTTGCTGACGCCCAGTTGTTCGGAAAGCGCGTCAAGGCTCTGGGGCTCGTCGCTGAGGTAGAGGAGGATGTAGATTTGGCCGAAGAGGCGGTTGACGCCAAAGGACTGGGCTGTGCGCCCTCCCGCTTCGATCATCTCCCACTTGGCGCTATGGAGCGGATCCATATGCACGGTATCGTTTAGAACATTCTAAACGTACACAAAGAACGTGCGCGATGTCAATACGGATTCGTGGAATCGTAATATGTTGCAAATAAGCCTGTTACGCCCCTTCAGGGCTTGTGTCCTGTGGTCTGCCTTTCCCCACCCGGCGCGTTGCGCCGGGCTGTGCTGTTACGCCCCTTCGGGGCTTGTGTCCTGTGGTCTGCCTTTCCTCACCCGGCGCGTTGCGCCGGGCTGTGCTGTTGCGCCCCTTCGGGGCTTGCGTCTTTTTGTACGTCCTTCTTCTCTTCCGCCCCGTCGGGGCTCGAATGCGTCCGACGACTTCCTTGCACCGACTTGGCCCTGAACGAGGGCCGAAGGCCCGATCCAGCAAAGCCGCGGGCAACGCCCGCGGAAACGCCCCAAACGAACCAACCCACGAAGCCCTGAAAGGGCGCACCACGACCTATGCGCCGTGGGATGAGATGAATTCCCGGATGCAGGCGCAGACGTAATCAATCTGCTCGTCGCTCAGCTCGGGGAACATGGGGAGAGAAAGCAGCTCCGGCGCCGTGCGCTCGGCAACGGGGAAGGAGCCCTTGCCATAGCCGAGCCCGGAATACGCCTTCTGCAGGTGGCACGGTATGGGGTAATGGATGCCGCAGGACACGCCCTTCTCCCCCAGCTCCTTCAGCATGACATCCCGCTTCGGATGGCGGATCACGAACAGGTGATAGATAGGCTCGTTGCCCTCCGCCACCTTCGGCAGCACCACCGGCAGCTCCTTCAGGCGCTCACCGTAGGCCTCCGCGTGCGCCCGCCGCGCGGCGTTCCAGCCGGCCAGGTGCTTCAGCTTCACGGACAACACGGCGGCCTGCACCGTGTCCAGCCGGTCGTTCCAGCCTACGACATCATGGTAGTACTTCTTCGTCTGCCCGTAGTTACGGTACTTCCTGACGTAGTCGGCCACGGCCGGGTCGTTCGTCGTGATCGCCCCGCCGTCGCCATACGCCCCCAGGTTCTTCCCGGGGTAGAAGCTGAAGCACCCCACATCCCCCAGCGACCCGCACGGTTTGCCCTTGTACGTCGCGCCGTGCGCCTGCGCCGCGTCCTCGATGACTTTCAAGCCGTGCTCCCGCGCCAGCGCCAGGATCGCGTCCATGTCCGCGGCCTGCCCGTACAGGTGCACCGGGATGACCGCCTTCGTCTTCTTCGTAACCGCCGCGCGCACGGCGGCGGGATCCAGCTCGTAGGTGTCCTCCAGGCAGTCGACGAGCACCGGCGTCGCGCCGGCCGCGGAGATGGCCAGCACGGTGGCGATGTACGTGTTCGCCGGCGTGATCACCTCGTCGCCCGGCCCGATGCCCAGCGCCTTGATGGCGCAAAGCAGCGCGCTGCAGCCCGAGGCCACGCTGACGCACTCCGACACCCCGCAGAACGACGCGAAGGCTTTCTCAAAGTCGCTGACCTCGTCGCCGAGAATGAAGGCGGCTCGCGACATGACCTTCTCCAGGGCCGGCAGGACCTCGTCGCGAAGGCTCTTGTACTGGGTCTGCAGGTCTACGAACGGTACTTTCATCGTGTCTCTCCGCTTATTTCTTCAGGCCGAGCCCCAGCAGGAAGATCGGCCTGAGGATGCTCCACCAGCCCGTGATGGGCTTCATCTTCGTGTACCCCTGCTCCCTGGGCGGGTAAATCTTCGTCACCGGCACTTCCTTGAACCGGTGCCCCAGCCGGATCGCCTTGAACATGATATAGGGCTCCAGTTCGTACTGGTCGAGCCAATCCTGGTCGATGTTGATCCGGGGATCATCGAAGAGGGAAAGCCTCATGGCGCGGAAGCCGTTGGTGCTGTCCGTCACCCGCCGGCGCGCGGCCAGCGAGAAGAGGAGCGGGTGCATGAACTGGGTCGTGAGCCGCCGGTAGAGCGGCATGTTGCCGAATCCCCCGCCCTCCAGGTATCTCGACCCCTGCACGAAATCGTTCCCCTCCTCGATGGCGGCGACGAGCCGGGGGATCTCGGCCGGGCGGTCCTTGTCGTTGCCCGCAAGGATCACGATGACCTCGAAATTGTTCTGCTGCGCGTACCGGATCGCCGTGCGGATGGCCGCGCCCACGCCGCGACGCCGATCGTGCGAGAGGACCTTGACGCCGCGGCTTTCCACGGCCTGCCTCGTGCCGTCCGTCGAGCCGTCGTCCACGACGATCAGTTCGTCGACGAGGCCGGGCTGGAAACGATCCACAACGCGCGCGATCTTGATTTCCTCGTTGAAGGCCACCGGCGCCGCCAGCACTTTCATGATCAGCCTTCCCCCGCCTCTGCACGGGGACGCAGATTGCCCGGGGGCTCGAAGCGCGCTGTCCCTGTCGCACTGATCTGCAGTGTTCCTGACGACTCCCGGGCGAGGAACCGCGCCACGTCGCTATCCGGCCTGCCCATGAGCCACAGGTAGTAACAGCTGCGCTGGAACACCACCGTGCCGAGCAGCTCCATTCCTTGAGCCAGACACTTGGAGTACAGCGCCTCCTCCTGCGGATACAAATCGGGAATGAAGACCTTCGAGGAGTTTGAAACCAGGATGACAAGCTCGGGATCCTGCGAGAAAACGTGCGCTGGATCCAGTCCATGACGGGCCACATGGGGATCATTCAATCCCACCGTGTCGACGACGCGCCAGCCCGAATAGTAGGGCACAGCGCCGGTGTCCCCAATCGCCAGTGTCGGGCGACGTCCGGTTTCCGTCGCGAAGCGGCCCAGCCGTTTGCCGAGTTGGACATGGCCCTCGCGAAGGCCAATAGCATAGTCCAAGGTATCCCGCACGGTCGAGCGTGTGCCGCGCACGAAACTGCCCGCCATCACTACTGAAGCCGCCACGAGAAGCAGCAGCACGTATGGCTTCTTCGCAATGACCGGGCTCAGCAGGTACATCAGCAGACCCATCCCGTAGCCTGCCAGCGCGAAGACAAGCGGCGCCGTAGGATAGAGGAATCGCCATGCGTAGTTCATGATGCTCCGAGGAAAAAGGAAGAAAACAAGCAGCACAACTGTCGCAAGCGCGGGCACGAAGACCATCCTGTTCGGCCGCATGAAGCCGAGGACGACGACAAACCCGACGGCTCCCATGACGTAGGCGACGTACACGAGAGCGTCAACCAGCCCGGGCATTGGCCCCTGGCGGGCCAGCACCTTGACGTAGAATGACAACGGGAGAGGCAATCCGTAGAACGACCAGCGCCATGCGAAGTACAGCGCTCCGGGAAGCACGTAGAAGAGCCCATACGCAACCAGAAGCGATTTCCTTTTCTGCCCGGCGACCAGCAGATGATAGACGAACACTGCGGCAACAACCAGGTTGGCTTCCGGTCTTGTCAGCCCCAGCAGCAGTCCTGTCGCGGCTGCTGCCCACGCGACAGCCCGGCGTCCTCGCAAGCAGAGCACCGTCAGGCAGACGTACGACACGAGGAGGAACATCGCCAACGCTGTTTCCATCCCAGAGACGGCGTGAATAGCCGTCGGATAGAAGGTGGCCAGTAGAAGAAAGGAGACCGATGCGGCAAGATGACGGGGCGCTCCTTCCAGCGGCAGGCAAAGAACACGGACCAGCGCGAAGACAACCAACAGGGCGCTGAGCGTACAAACCACTCCGAGAATCTTGGAGAACAGCACCACGTCCACCCCCGCGAGATGGGGAACAGCCATGAGCAGCATCCACAGGAAGCTCGTATAGCCCTCGGCTCTCGCCATCCCCGGGTTGAACGTCGGCCCGTGTCCCGACGCAAGGTTCGCCGCGTATCGAAACGTGATGAAGGAATCGTCGGCTGTGAATGGCCACAGGATTCGAATCAACATCCCGAGAATCGCCACCGACAACAGCACGAGGACTACGGAGAGCCCCACGATATGCCTGCTGCCCACAGCCTTCACGATTGAGGCATTGCACATGTGCGTTCCCGGATCGATTCACCGCAGGTCGTTTCACCCTGCCCGACGGCCTCAAGCTTCGTTGCTCTTCGCGGCCGGCCGGAGCCCGCCCTCGTCCTGCACGTAGACACGACCACACCCGGAGCAACAAGGTCCGACCCCGTCGCGCAGTCGAAGCCCACACATGCAGACAAACCCAACGGGCCTGGCCGGGCAGCCGGCGACGATGCGAAAATCCGGCACATCTCTCGTGACCACAGCGCCGGCCGCGATCGTGGCGTAGCGGCCGATCGTGATGCCGCACACCACGGTCACGTTCGCGCCGATCGTGGCGCCCGTGCGGACCACCGTCTTCTCGAGCCAGGACTTGTCCTCGTACCGCGGCGCCGCCGCCGCCAGATGGCGTGAACGCGGGAACCGGTCGTTGGTAAAAACGGCGTTCGGACCGACGAAGACGAAATCCTCCAGGACGACCCCCTCCCACAGCGAAACACCGTTCTTGACGATCACGCCGCGGCCCAGGACCGCCCCGCTCTCGACGAAACAGTGTCCCCCGATGTTGCACTCCTCCCCCACCACCGCGCCCTTCATGACGTGGGCGAAGCCCCAGATACGGCTCCCGCGCCCCACCTGCTCGGACTCGTTCACGCCCTTCGGGTGAACGTACACCTCATCCGCCATAGGACACCTCGCATTCGGCGCCGCCCGACGCCAGCGACCGCTGCGCCGTCTCCAGCACGTCCACCACTTCGGCGCCCTGGCGCGCGCTCCCGCGCGTGAAGTCCTTCTTGCCCGCTGCAAGGATCTCCGCAAACGCCTGGGCCTGCGCCGCCAGCGGCTCCTTGTTCGGGATCCTCGGCACCATGACGTCGCCCTCGCGGGCCAGCAACTGGAACTCGCCGAAGGTGTCGTAGATGGGATCGCGTATGACGGAGCGGTCGTAGATCATCACCGGGCCGGGCACGCCGAATTCGTCCCACGTGATCATCTTCTTCTCGCCCACGACAGTGATCTGCCGGACCTTCCTGGGATCGAGCCAGCTCACGTGGATGTGGCCGACAACGCCCTTCTCGTAGCGGAGCGTAAGGAACACCGTGTCCTCAACGGGGGGCCGCAGGTAGCTGGCGCCGGTGGCGGCCACGGAGCGGGGACGCTGCCCCAGGAGATCGTTCAGGATGTAGATGTCGTGGGAGGCCAGGTCCCAGGCCGCGTTGACGTCGCTGCGGAAGGGCCCGAGGTTGGTCCTGACGGCATTCATGTAGTAGACGGGCCCCGGCACGCCCTCGCGCACGGCCTGCGAGAGATAGGCGATCCCGGGATTGAACAGGAAGACGTGTCCGACCATGAGGATGAGCCCGCGGGATTCCGCAAGGGACACGAGCTCCCACGCGTCCCGGCTCACGTTGGTCAGGGGCTTCTCGCAGAGCACGTGTTTTCCCGCCTCCAGCGTGGCCTTGACCACCGCGAAGTGCGTTGCCGTAGGCGAGGCTACGACGACCGCGTCCACGTCGTCGCGGCGGAGCACCTCCTCGCATTCGGACACGCAGGCCACGTCGGGATACAGGGCTTTGACGCGCGCCCGCGCCTTCTCCTGTGGGTCGGCCGCCGCCACAACGGCGCAACCTTTCAGCGAGTGGAAGTTGCGGATATGGTTGGGCCCCCAGCGTCCCAAGCCAATAACGGCGATTCGCGTCATCACGAGGCTCCTGTGTGTCAAGGCTCCCGCAACCGGCCTGCTCCCGGCGTCCGCAGAGCAAGAGGAAGATAAGGGCAAGGCCCGCGGGCGTCAACACTGGGGAAGCGGACGCGAGGTGGGGTGTTGAGTCGGCGATAGACCCGTATCCATGGAGTGATGGAGTTGTGGAGTGTTGGAGTATTGGGATGGCGCAAGGGCGCAATAGATCAGTGCGAGGCCCTATCCGCCATCCGGGGCCGCCATCACTCCATCACTCCAGTACTCCAATACTCCAGTCGGCCTTGGACATTTCGTCATTCGTCATTTGCCGCGCATGTGAGCCATAGATCATCTGGCCCCAAGCCCCACCGTTATTTCCCCAGCTCGATATGCCCCTTCCAACCCTCCGGCGGCTCGAAGTCGAGGCGATGGGAGGACGACCCCAGGGACGCCACCGGCAACTGCTCGCCGTCAACGCTGGTCACGGCACCCTCGACCGGTTGATCACACAGCGGGCGCGGGCCTGTTCGAAGGGCCTCCCGCAACAGCGGTATCCGGTTGTAGTCGAACCCCATGAGGCCAGCCGCCGCCACGTCCGCAAGCACGGGACTCGGGCTCGCCACGATACGCCCGGCGCGTTTCGGCCGCGCCGCCAGCGGGCCCTCTCCTTCCCCCGCGATGATCCCGTCGATGACGGTCAGGATCCGGCGCTGCGGTGTGTCCGCCAACGTACCGTCGGCCCGGCCGTACATGGCGATCCGCACGAGGTCGAGCGTCATGCGCCAGACCGTATCGTTCCCGTACCAGCCCCCATCGCGAATCGGATCGCCGCCGGCCATCTTCACCAGGCGCTCGTTGACACGGTACGCCAGCTCGAGCGCACGACGAAGAGGGCGCGAAGCGCACCCGTCGATCACCTGTTCGAGGCGAACGCTCAGGGCCTTGAGCGGGTTCCGTCCCGGGTATTCGTCGCCGCTGGCGCGGGCCCCTCCCTCGCGATGATGCGCAAGGCACTGTTTGCGGCCCACGGTGCCGACGAAGTTCTTCAGCCCGAGGGTCACGCCGACCTTCGAGTGCGTCTTCATCTTTGGAAGATCGAGGATGACGTCGGCGTCGAGCACGGACCGCGCGATGACGTAGCGGTGCGTTCCGGGGCCGTGGTACTGCTGCGTCTCGGACGGGCGGTAATTGGACACCCTGAAGCGCCCGGCCTGTTGTTCCAGCGGCCGGAGCAGGCTGTCCGTGCCGAGGTCGAACGTGACGTACCCCGCCGGATCGCCCGGCACCTCCTGCCAGCCCAGGATGTGGCCGCGCTCGTCCTTCTTTGAAACCACCTGTCGGAGATCAAGAAGGGACACCTCCACCGACGCAGCCGTCCGGTACCAGTCGACCACGGCCCGGACGCCCGACCGCGCGGCGCACGCGTTGAAATCCGTCGTTTGTATAGGCGAATCCGCCACGATGATGCGGCCGTGCCCCTTGAGAGCCAGGGCCACGTAGTCCAGCACCGCGCGCACGACCGCCCCGTGCGTGATGAGGCAGAGCACATCCCCGCCGGCGGGATGGGCATCCAGCACCATGTTCGGTTTGACGAGCACCGTGTTGCCCGGCTCGACGATGGAACCCAGGGGGTCCCATTCGGACGACCCGAAACGGCCCTCGTCCAGGCCCAGGTTCCGGAAGGCGCGGCGAACGAGCTCGTACGCCGCGTTCTCTTCGCCGGCGAGCGCGCCGGGGAAAGGATACTCCGGGTAGGGTTGCGAAGGATGGAAAGGGGGCTCGCGGGGGTACTCCGCCGACGGCGTGATGGCCACGCCCACGTCCGCTCCATTCGGTTTGTCAGCGTCTGGACTCATCCGCGTGTTTCCGAAGCCACCGCAGTGTTAATTTCAGCGCTTGGAGCCGGCCGTCCCGGCCGGCCTTCCCGAGCAAACGGCGGGAGTCCGCCTTCGCGAGAAGGCTTCGCTGGAACAGGCGGCCGTCTCAGATCGGCATGTAAATGGTTCGGGAAGCTGTTGCTCATCGGCTGACCCCAAGTTTGTCGAGGTGTCCGGGCTGGAGAAAGAAGTAGTCCGGTGCGCGCCGTCCCGGACGCCGGAGCGCCACGGAGTCCCCCTCCTGCACACAGGCGGCGTATCCACAGCTCTCCAGGAGCCGGAACAGCTCCGCCGCGCTGGTCTCCGGAGCATCCGGATCCCCGTCCACTTCGATGAAAAGAGCAGGCCGGAAGCGCCTGATGATGTCCTCGGCCCCGCGAACCATCTCCAGTTCGTGAGCCTCCACGTCCACCTTGATGAAATCCACTGCGGATTCGGTATCGGCCAGACAGTCGTCCAGTCGACGGAGTTGCACGTCCACGTACCGCCCTGCATCGCTCGCCTCGCCCTGCACGAGCCGGGACTCATAGAGGTTCTCCGCCCCGGAGGCATAGGCCGGTACGAGCATCCGCGCCCGTTCCTCGACGGAGGAGAGCCCGCAGTTGAACAGCTCGACATTCCGAAGGCCGAGCTTGCGCACGTTGTGGGCCAGGACGGCATACGTATCCGGTACAGGTTCGAAGCTGTAGACGCGGCCCGTCTCCATGACCCAGCGCGACAGGAGAAGCGTGACACAGCCGATATTGGCCCCAACGTCAACGGCGCGGCGCCCGGGACGAACCAGACGGCGGACGACGGCCGACGCGGGCCAGTCCCTGTCGGTGAACCGGCGCAGCACGCCGGGATAGTACCGCTTCCTGAGCCATTGACGCATCGGCACGGGCAGCCGGCCCGCCAGCGCGGACAGGATGTTCTTCACGGTGTTCATGCCGGGGCCAGCCATGCGCTGTCCACCTCCACCGCCACGGACTGCCGGATCATGTCGACGTTCAGCACCACCCGCGTCTTACCCTTCACGCGGACGACGATCCCCTCCAGCCCCTTCAGCGCCCCGCCGGTTACGCGCACGTGCCTGCCCTGCTCGAGGTAGGGCATCACCTCGGCGACATCGCCGACCTCAAGGGCCTGCCGGACCTGGCGGAGCTGCTCGACGAGTTTTCCCTGGTCCACGACGTCCAGCACGTTGGCCACGTGCCTGTTCTGGCGCAGCGTGGACCGCTCCGGCTGGCTGACGATGCAGAACGTGTAACCCGGGAACAGGGGCGAGAGGAAGACGCGCTCCCGCGCGCCGTAGCGATGGACCTTCTTGCGAAGCGGGAGATACACGGGGACCCCCGTGCGGGTGCAGAAATCGACCACCTTCTTCTCGCAGCGCGGCCGCGTGTGGAGAACCGTCCAGAAACGGCCGGCGGGGGGCATCTGCAGGATGTCGCTGTCCGGCAACGCGTGCGTGTCGCTCATGGCGGCAAGGGTAGGAAGAGGGGGGACAAGTTCCAAGTTCCAAGTTCCAGGTTCCAAGTCAGGCGGAGGAGATCACGCGGACCGGGTGTCGGCGGACGGGTCAGCGGACGGAAGCGCGATGACCTCAGCCGAGGGCGATTCGATCTCGGCCTCCTCGCTGTACTTCAGTCCGACGATGATGGTCTTGAACGTTTTGAGCAGGATCAGGGAATCCAGGAAGAAGCTCATGTGCTTGATGTAGTAGAGGTCATACTGGAGCTTCCGCCGGGCCGCCTCGATGCTGGCCGCGTACGGATACTTCACCTGCGCCCACCCCGTGATCCCCGGCGGCACGAGCAGGCGTTCCCGGTAGAACGGGATCGCCGCCGCCAGCGTATCGATGAATTCCGGACGTTCCGGCCGCGGACCGGCGAGGCTCATTTCCCCCTTCAACACGTTGACCAGCTGCGGGATCTCGTCGATGCGCCACTTGCGCAGGAAACGTCCGACACGGGTGATCCGCCGGTCGTAACGGTCGGCCCAGACCGCGCCGGATTCGGACTCGGCATCCGCGCGCATCGTGCGGAACTTATACAGGACGTACTCCCCACCCTCGATGCCCGCGCGCCTCTGCCGGAACAGCACCGGACCCCTGGAGTCCATGCGGATGACGAGCATCGCGAGCAGGGCGACGGGCGACAGCAGCACAAGCCCGGCGACGGCCACCACGATATCCATCATGCGCTTGATCTTCCGGATGTGGATGACGGAGCTGTTCATCGCTGCGTTCATCAGCCATTCGTCGTCGATGTGATCCAATGGTATCTCCTGCGCCACCTCTTCGTGCAGCCCCACGTAGTCCATGATCTCGACACCGGAGTAACGCAGCGGGCGGAGGAGCCGCAGGAGCGCATGCTCACGGGCCAGGGAGGCCGCCACGATGATCGTTTCGATGGCATAGACGTCGGCGAACTCCCGCAGCCGGCTCATGTGGCCGAGAATCGGCACCCCTTCGAGAAACTCCCCGGGCCGCGACTTCGTGCACGAAACGATGCCGAAGACACGGTAGCCCGCGTCGGGCGTGTCGGAAAGCAGGCGGAGCACGTCGGCCGCCTCCTGGCCCTCTCCAACGACGAGCGTGTTCTTCGCGAGGAAACCACGGCCGACGGCGAGCCGGTAGAAGTGGCGAATGCTCCAGGAGCCGAAGAACACGAAAACGCCCGCCAGCAGCAGGATGCCGCGACCGATGTGAAGGCGGAAGCGCGCATAGAAGACCAGGACGATCAGCACGAGGCTGATGGCCGTGGTGATCAGCGGCAGCAGGTACGAGCCCCCCTTTCGCTTGAGCGCCGGCTGTTCGTACATGCCGCCCGCGTAGAAGACCACGAGGAAGATGAGCGAAGACCCGAGCAGGGACGGGGCGTGATCCCTCACGTAGGTCCACCCCTCACCCCAACCCAGCCGCAGGAACGCGGAACCTACGATCGCGCCCACAACGCAGATCGCGTCGGCGGCCAGGAGGATGAACCGTCGTGGCGAAATCCGCATACTGCGCTCGAAAAACATCTTTCAGCCCCGATCTTCTACCTGGTTACCGAGCCGGGACGCCCGCCCTTCCTCGCACCGCTCTCCTCCCCGGGCTCGTGCCGGTAGTAGCCGTAATCATAGTACCCGTAGTAGGTCGAGTAGTAGTAGTACCCCACGCGGCCGAAATCGAGGTTGTTGAGCACGCACCCCATGATGCGCGCGCCTCGCTCCTGCAGCAACTGCACGGCGAGTTGCGAGAGCTTGCGGGAGGTCTGCCCCGCCCACACGACCATGATCACCCCCTCCACAATGGAAGCCAGGATGCCCGCCTCCGAAACCGACATCACGGGCGGACAATCAATCAGGATCCGGTCGTACTCCCGGCGCACGTAGTCCAGGAACGCGTTCAATTCGGGTCGGAGGACGATCTCCGCCGGATTCGGAGGAAAGGGCCCGGTAGCTACCAGATCCAGGTTCTGAAGGCCGGTGCGCTGGATGACCGCCTCGGGTTTCGCCTGGCCCACCAAGATATCCGAGAACCCCTTGCCCGCCTCCAGCCCGAAGAACTTGTGCAACTCGCCCCGGCGCAGGTCGCCGTCGACCATGAGGACCCGCGAACCCGCCTGCGCCAGCGAAACGGCCAGGTTGAGGCACGTGGTGGTCTTGCCCTCACGGGGTACGGCCGAAGTGATGACAATTGTCTTCGCCCCGTCCTGCCGCGTGCCAAACAGGAGAGCCGAGCGCACGTTGCGGTAGGCTTCGGCAATGCCGCTCTTCTGGTCGATGTTCGAAAGGATGTGCGTCCTGAGGTCGTCCGGATCCCAGTTGGCCGCCGGCACGAGGCCGAAGAACGGCAATCCCAGCCCGTGCGTCACTTCCTCGGGATACCGGATCGAGTCGTCCAGAAACTCCAACCCGAAGACCAGCCCCAACCCGATACCCAGGCCGATTAGCGCCGCCAGGAAAATGCTCTGGAGCTTGCGCGGTGTAATGGGCGACGACGACGCGCGGGCGCGCTCCATGATCTGCACCGATTCCGGCTCGATGCCCACGGAGATATCAATCTCCTTCAAACGGTTGAAAATAAGATCATACAGAGACTGAAGCCTCTCCGAATTGCGTTGTATGCCGCCATACTCCTGCAGCTTTCGCGAGACCTCCAGCGCCTCGTCCTCCCACTCCTGCTCCACACGCCGTGCCGCCTGCTCCCTGATGGAAAGGGCCTCGAGCCGGGAGTAGAACGTGTTGAGCGCAAACTGCAACTCCACGTCCATGGACTGCTTGTTCTCCTCAATGGCCGCCAACGCCTCCTGAATCAGGGGGTGTGCATCACGGAACTTTTTGCGGTAGGACACGACGCGAGCCTGCAGCATTGCGTTCTCACGGTTGAGCGTCTGCCACTGCGGCTGCGAGACTACACCGTATTCAATGACTTTCTCGGCGCCCGGAACTGGCCGTTCTTCTCCTCCTTCACCCGCGCCGCCCGATGGGATTGAAGCCACACCCAACGGCAGGCCCAAAGACGTACTGAGCGCGGAAAGCACTACCTGCTCCGAAGCCTTTGCCAGAAGTGGCTGCTGGGCCTCCATCAGCATGCGTTGCATCTTGTATTGCGCAGCTTCGTGGGCGAGCGAACTCAGCACCTGCGCCGCCACGTTGCCGCGCTCGCGGATCGCGACTACGCTGTTCTCACGGGCAAACGCGAGGGCCCGCTCTTCGGCTCTCTTCAGCTCCTCATGCAGGCGGTTGGCCTGCTGGGTCAGGCTCAGCACCGTCGCTTGAGAGGTGTTCATCCTCTCTTCTTCCTTGAAATCCATGTACTCTTCGGCGAGTGCGTTCGCGAAGTCGGCACAGAACTGCGGATCCGGCCCGCTTGCCGTGATACCCAGAAAGGCCGTCTTACCTATCGGGTAGACCGACACACCACCCAGTTTCTGGCCGATTTCCTCCTGCGGACGGTCAAGGCGTTCCTTGGCCCGTTGGATCAGCAGGCTGCTGCTTATGATGCGTTGCTGGGTCGCCAGGTAGTCACCCAGCAGCACCGTTTCCTCCTGCCGAAGCCGGGCAGGAAGCGGCAGGCCGCGGCTCAGCAGAATGGTGGCCGTGGATTGGTACCGGGGCACCTGGCGGACGAGAGAAACCACCGTGAACGTGAGCGACAACACGAAGCACAGGGCCACAAGCCAGATCCGCTTCACAACGACATGGAAGTACTGCTTGAGATCCACGACATCCAGCGACTTCCTGGGGGTGGCGCGCTGCGCCGCCGGCCCAGCAGCAGCCTGGGGTCTCTCGATCATCTTCTTCATGTCCATGTCAGAAGCTCAGCAGTTTTTCCGGCACAATGATGACATCACCGTCCTCAAGCGGCACGTCGTCCTCAAACGCGCCGGTCTTGAGAATCCGCCCCACATCCACATACAGCGTCTGCTTCGTCCCGTTCGGCGCCGTTCGTATGATCTTGACCTTGCTGTCGTTGGCGAACTTGCCCAGCCCCCCCGACGCCAGGATCGTTTTGGCCAGCGTCACATTCTGACTGAGCGGTAAATTGATGGGACCGGGCTTTCCGACCTCCCCCAGGAGGTACACCTGCCCCCTGCTGGCCTGCTGCGAAAGGGGAATGAAGAGAATATCGCCCGCATAGACGGGGATGTTCTCGGCCATTTCTGCAGCGCCAAAAAGACGCAGCAGGTTAATGGGTACGATGCTGTACCGGCCGGTCTTGTCAGGTCGAAGAATCCGCGCAGAGTCCCAGGCGCCGTCCCGAGAGAAACCCCCGGCGCGCATAACAGCGCGGATGACATCAAGTCCCTCGCTGTAAGGATGAAAGCCCGGGCTTCCCACCGCTCCCAAGGCGAGAAACTCGGCGGCTCCTTCCTCCCCCTCCCCGAGGCTTGGGACGAAGATGATATCTCTCGGCCGAAGATACTGGTCTTTGCTGAAGTCCAGGTCCTCAAACATGGACTGGACGTCCACCGTCAGCGTCTCGCGCTGCATGCCGGCGCCCGGCTTGAGGCGCAGGATCCGAACTTCTGTACCCGCCGCGCCCCGTGCGAGTCCCCCGGACATAACGATGGCATCCAGAAGCGTGATGGCTTGATCGCCCCTGTAAGGAATCTGACCCGTGTGCCCCACAGCTCCCATCACCAGGATCGCCCCCTCCACGTACTCCGACACCTCGACGCTGACGGTCGCCGTTTTGAAGAACGTCTGCTCGAGCATGCGTTTCAGCGTGTCGCCCACTTCGGCCACGGTCCGGTCGGCGACGCTCACTCGACCGAGGTATCCGAAGTCAATCGTGCCGTCCCCCGCGACGGTGTACTCTCCCGAGATCCTCGCATCCTCCTTGACGGTAATCCGGAGCCGGTCTCCCGCAACAACCTTTCGGGACAGGTAGACTTCACCCGCTCCCTCCATGGTCGGAAGGGACTGCGCCCACGCACCCGACACCATACAACACGCGAGCACGATCAGCAGAGAACGCCGCATTGCACTACTCGCTCCCACAAGCCGCCTCAACCCCCTAACCGTCTTCCGTCTGCCTCGCTCAGCAGATCAAAACGTATACATGTAACTGAGCGTCACCCGATGCTCCTCAAGATCCTCGTCTTCCAGGTTGGAAGACTCCACCTGATAACTGTACGTAAGCTTTCGCTGCAGTTTCCGGGACACCTTCCTAGAATAGGAAAGGGAGGCACCGTAAGTCCAAGTCTTTTCAGTGTCACCGACGTCTTCCGCAGGTTTGGCTATTTCGTAGGATGTCCCGACCGCGAAATCCAAGTAGTACATGAACAGGTCCTGCTTGGTAAAGCCGTACTGCAACGTGGTCGTATCGGTGTCGGCGGTCGAACCGAAGGTTTCCACGGGCTCCCGCTTCGCACTGAGGCGTTGTTTTGCCGTCCTCGAAAGCTCGTGTATAGCCTCAGCCCCATACGTGAAGCTCACGTCGTCCTCCTCCGGGTCCTTCTCATATTGGTAGTCCGCGCTCACAGCCAGACTGACTGCCGCCAGCGGGGAGGTGATATCCCGCATATCCGAAACACCAACCCGGTGTGTCACTTCCCAGTCCCCCTTCTCCGTTTCCGTATCCTCCTTCTCGAGACCGATGCTGTACGTGACCGATGGCCGCTCCAGAATGGGCAGGATCCAATCGATAGTAGCCCGTTCGGTCACCTCCCAGTCGGCCTCGGCAGGACTGGTCTGGTTCGTCGGGACGTAGGGATACTCTGTCTTCTCGCGTTCGTAGCTGTAGCCCAGCGTAAGGCGCCGCACCGGTGACCACCCCACGTCGAAGACCCAACCGGTCTTGTCCTCATCACCGTCCTTGAAATCCTCGTCCTTGTGCCGCTCCGAACTCTGCTTGAATTCGCCCGAGAACTCGAGCGGATCGCGCCGCCACCTGAGGTTTGCGCCGTATTTCCAGTTATCGCTCTCGTCGCGCGTTTTCCGCTGCCCCGGCACATAAACATCGTCCTTGGACTCGTACGTACGGCTCACCTCGGCGTACGCACCAAGACTGTAGCGCGAGAACTCGGTTTTGCTGTCTACACTGGCAAGACCGAAAGGCGCCGCGGTGTTGTCCAAGTCCTCGCGCTCAAGATGTTTCTCCCATGACATGGCGGTCGTGAGATCGATCGTTGTGTTCCTGACCGCCCTCGTAACACCGTTCAGGTTGAGACCTGCGATGAAGTAGAAGTCTTTCATTTCTGCCGTGGCTTCCGATTCTCTTTCCCCCTCTACGTTCGTCGTATACACGCCCTCCAGCTCGGTTGCTGCATCGAAGTCAAACGGCCCAAGGCGGAGGAACTGGGCGTGAGCTCCCGGGCACGAGACCAGAAGCATCGCTGCCGCCAGACCGATTCCGGGCGCCCGGTAGCGAATGAGACGTCGAAACCCACCTCCTCTGGCCTTGTTATCGCACAAGATAGGCCGTCTCCAGACGAGTTCTTGTCTCAACGTTTCCGCCGCCGGGATCTGTCGGCACGAGCACTGGAATCCAGAGCGTTTCCCCGGGGTCGTGGGCGTTAGCGGCCCCTCTTCTGGTTGATGTACTCAGAGACCGGCACGCTCCCGCCGCTCTGGCCGGCGAAGTCCCCCGGCTCGCCCCATTGCACGACTTGGCCGTTCTCAAAGAAGACCCAGTACGATTTCGGGTACCACGTGAAGGCGCGAGGCAGGTACTCCCAGACCTCCATCGACTCGCTGCTCTCGTACACCTTGGACGCCCGTACGGTATAGGGCCTGCCCAGCACATCGGTGACCTGGTCCGGGGTCATGCCCAACTCCAGGCGGTCCATGTGGTACTGCGGGTGGGCGCAGCCCGCCGCGAGCATGGAGACAGCCGCCACAGCCATCATCGGAAGGAAAACACGCATTTTCACAGTCCAAACCCTTTCTTGTGTCTACGTTGCGCAAGCATCAACCTGCGCCGAGCAGTATGCCCTGGAAACGCCCTCTTCTCAAGCTCAATACACAGCACCCCACCGCTACCTGAACCACCCCAGGATCATCTCCTTGCGGAGCCAGAAGATGTCAAACAGCGCTTGGCCGTCCAACCCCTCGTGGGGAATCTCGCGCGTGTAGTAGAGCTTCATCAGGAACAACGTCCACAGCACAAAGACCGTTGCCGCCACGCCAACGATGACGCGCGCCTTTCTTGTACTGAGAGATGCATAGAAGGCGCCGAGCGGCAGAGCCGCCGCCGCCCAGGATTCCGCCACGTAGCGATTCCCGAATCCGCCGCCGCCCCACCAGTAACAGTACGAGGCAATCACGTAAATCTGCGCTGCGAGATACAGGACTACAGACAAAAACCATTCCGGGACCCTTCTCCGCAGATGCAGGAAGCCCACGACGACAAAAAGCGTAACCGGGAACCATAGAAACAGCCCTTTTCGCACGCTGAACAAGACGGCGCCGATCTGTGGCCGCAGGAAATCGAAAAACCCCTGCTGATCATAGTACTGGTAGACGAGGAAACGACCCGTTGCGTATTTCCACATGAGGAACTGCGGAACCAGAACCACCACGGCGACCGCAAGAGCCAGCAGAATAGGCCGGCAGCTGTGCAGCCACAGGCCCACGCGCCGGCGCACATCGCTCCACGAGACAACCCCAAACAGGCAGATCACGGGGATCACGAGCAGAAGATTCAGGCTTCGCACAAGCAGCAGCAGCGCGATGACAACGCCGAGCAGCATCGAGCCGGGCCGCGATGCCGGGTCCGCATACCATCTCGGAACAAGCCAGAGCAGGGCGGCGCAGAGCGCGAAGGAGTAGGCATGGCTCATCGTGCCCTCCCCGACACCGTAGTGGAAAAGATTGGTCCCGAAAAGGAGGGTCAGCAGAACAGAAATGACCACCCCGGGCGCAAAATGGCGCTCCAGAACCCTCTTGAGGAAGAAGAGCCCTGCCAACAGGTAGAAGAGCCCCGAGAAACCCACCGCATGCTGGTAGAAGAAAGAATACCCGTCGGCCGGATGGTTGAAACGCCACCACTCGAACCCCCCGGGGGGCGACTGGAAAACAAATGTGAGGATATGCGCCAGAATGAAGAAAGGGGCCTGCAGAACGGCAACACCAACCGTATACGAATCCAGGTACCGGCCCGTGTCGGGATACCGTCTTATGTAGGTGTACCGTGGAATCTCGCCGCCGTAGCGCGCGGCAGCCAGCTTCTCGAAAGAAGGATCTCCGTGGATCAGATAGGACGGCAGATAGGCATAGTACCCCTCGCCGTCTGACCTGATGGGCAGACCGAAGCATCCCTCAAGGTAAGTGATTCCATACGCGATCAGCCCGATGATGGCGATGATGCAAAGGAAATGCTTCGAGATGAACTCAATCCATCCGGACTTCATCATTCACCGATGTCGCAAGAACTCAGGACTAAGTACCACCCGCCGGGTGCCCTGTCGAGCCCGGCGCCCCATCGTCAACCAGACGGGGGCGCCGCACGACCGGAGACCGCAGGTGAGGAGGGCACGCAGGAGAAGACAGCGCACATCCTCCCCCTGCTCCGGATTGACACTCAGGAAATGGCCCGGTATATATTCGGTATGCTTTTGCATCGGGAGCGTGCGGCGTGAGTGGTCAGCCCAGAACAAGAAACAAGGGCCTCGTCCGCGGGCGCGGGAAACAGCGGCTGCTGTACCGGCAACTGGCGGACCGGCTGAGGCAGGACATCGAGAACGGCAGGCTGAAGCCCGGCGCCATGCTTCCTTCCATGGACGATCTAGCCCGCCGACACCGCATCAACAAGGCCACCGTCCGGCAGGCCATCGCCGAACTCACCGCCCGCGGCCTCGTCTACAGCGTGCCCTCACGCGGCACCTTCGTCACCGAACCGGAAGCGCCGCAGCGAGCCGCCGCAAGAAGGCGACCCCTCGCCATCGGCTGGGCCCTGCGCGTCAGCGATGAGGGCAACACCGGCCGCTATCACACGGAGATCATGGACGCGGTCCAGGCGGCCCTCCGGGAGATGCGCGGCCACCTGCTGATCGTCAACACGCGCGGCGTGCCCGAAAACGCCATCGGCAAGCTGGTCGCCGATGCCCGGCTCGACGGGATTGTCATCATCGGCGACTTCCAGTCCCAGACCATCCGCCACATCGCCGGCAGCGGGCTGCCGACTGTCCTCATCGACAGCACCTGCCGGGGGGCACCGGCGGACACCATCCTCGTGGACAACCGCGGCGGCGGCTACCAGGCCGCGGAACACCTACTCGCCCTCGGGCACGAGAGCATCGCGCTTGTGACCGGCCCACAGAATCTGCAGATCACCCGTGAGCGGCTGGAGGGCGCGTGGAAAGCCGTAGACGATGCCGGGCTCGACCGGTCGCGCGTCTGCGTGGTCGACGGAGATTTCACGGCGGACGGCGGGCGGCAGGCCGTCGCGGCCCTGTGGCGGCACAAACCCCGCCCCACCGGCGTCTTCTTCTTCAACGACGAGATGGCGTTCGGCGCCCTGCAGGCCCTGTACGAACACACCGAATTGCGCGTGCCCGAGGACCTCTCGATCGTGGGGTTCGACGACATCTCCTGGGCGGCACTGACCCAGCCCCCGCTCACAACCGTTCACGTGGAAAAGGAGTCGATGGGAAGGGAAGCCGTCGAGCGCCTCAGGAAACATATGAACAGCGCGACGCACTTGCCCACGACCACGGTTGTACCCACCCGGCTGGTGGTGAGAAAATCGACGGCCCAACCCCGCCGCGCTTAGAGCATGGCACCCCGCTTGGCGACGTGCCAGCCCGCAGCGGCGCATGCACAAGTCAAATGTCATCCCGAGCGAGGTCTGCGAACGCAGACCGAGTCGAGGGATCTGCTCAACATCCTAGACACCGGACCGCCCGGAGACCGTGATCAGGGCAACTCCGCCAGGCTCGCATCATCCGCCAAGACCGCGCCGGGAGCGTCGTCTTCCGCCTGCGTGAAGATGATGACAAACCGCCCCGTCGTCGAACCCTCAGGGGCTTTCACAGGCCCCGTGCTGAAGAAGATATACTTGTTGACGGCGTCCTTCGCGTGCAGGCGCTTCGGCGATTCCTTCACGCTCAACTGCTCGTCGTCCGCCCCGTAGAACTCCAGCTTCAGCCACGCCTCGTTCTCGCCCTGGAGCGAATCCTTGGCATTGTGCCGCAGGTACGCCGAAGCAACGTACCGTTCGCCCGCCTCGACCGGCACGTCCTGGTACACGCCCGAGTAGTTGCGCGTGCCGTCGAATGCGCCGTACACCTTCGCTACGAAAGGACCCGACCGCGGGGTGATCGTCTCGCAAAACGCCTTGCCGAACGGCTTCCAGTACTCGCCGAACGGCTGGTGCACCCACTCGTCGAAACCGGGATCGCGGAGAAGATTCGGCGGCGCCTCGGCAACGGCCGCCGTGCAGAGGAGCAGCGCGATCAGGGGCACCGCACTGGCCTTGAGCCAGCGACGGCCCCAGCCTGACTTGAGGTAGCGCTCACGTTTCTCCGCAGCCTGGCGATCCGGGTGTTCTTCGAGAAGCACGCGAGACCAAGGCCGGTGCGACTTCGTCGAACGCACACGCCCGGCGTTGTGGGACACGAGGCGTTCATCCGGTGCACTCGAACTCCCGATGTACAAACGACCCTTGCTGTTTCTCAAAACATACACGTAGTAGACCTCATCGCTGGAGGCAGAGGCGGAGGGAGTGGGATTCGAACCCACGGAGCCTTGCGACTCGCCGGTTTTCAAGACCGGTGCCTTCATCCACTCAGCCATCCCTCCGCCTCTGCCTCCAGCTTCCCTGCCGGTTTTCCGCGTGATGGCCGCGCGAGG
>JAFGQA010000305.1 GCA_016935885.1 Phycisphaerae bacterium
GGCCATGTGCGGGGACAGCATGGCGCATGTGGGCTGGCTCGGTCACCAACCCAGCGCGGGTTACACGGTCGAAACGCTCTTGACAACGAGCTTCGATTTTGATCAGTTTACGATCACTACACAGAGACCACCGGGTCCTGCGTGTGCCAAAAAAGATTACGAGCCATCAGCGGGCATTTTGGGCAATGGCCCGGGCCGGAGAACCGTGGCAACCGAACCGACCTAAACGAGGGCCTTCCAATAGCGGGCCGGCATCTCCATAGCCAGTCTCAGTCCGCCGTTCGATCCTGCGTACGTGGGTTCCTCGACAGCTACCACATTCCCTCCACCGAGATCCTTGAGATCCCTTTCGATCAGCAGCGGCAAGCCACTCAGCCGGCTCCCGCCACCGGCGAGGATCACGTTTCGGCGGAGCTTGGCCTGAAACTCGGGGTCGAAGGTCCCGATCAATTGATAGATCGCTTCCACGATCTGAGGCACGATGCTATGACATGCCACGCGCAGAGCATCCGTGATATCGGCCTTCTTCGGGCGCCCCATCTCGGTCAGAGTGATCTCGCACTTCTGGTGGGGATCAGTCACAAACCCGTGCTTCTCTTTGATCTTGCGGACCATGTTCCTCGTTAGCTGCACCTTGGGATATCGCTTCAGGATCTCCTGCTCCAGACGCTCGTCAACGGCATCTCCTCCGGCGGGCAGCGTGATCTGGTCGTTCTCCTCGGGCATGGTGCCGTGCATCCGGCACAGATCGGTTGTGCCCGCTCCGATATCGATCACCAGTGCTTCTGTGAGGATGTTGAGGCCGTACGCTACGGCGAAGGGCTCGCTAACAACCATCGCCGAGGAGACCAAGGGGTCCACGGCTTGCAGGATTGCCTTCTGGCTTTCGGCCGAGGCGCGGGCCGGCGCGCCGATCACGGCGCAGATCGGTTGACCTGGAAGCGGCTTACATAGAGATAGGGCGTGTCCGAGTAGTTCCTTGACGGCGGCCATAGAGCGCGACTCGGATACGTCGATCACGCCGTTCTTCAAGGGCCGAACAATGTCTAGCGCGAGACGATTGTGGAGGGCGTGCTGTCCGACAAGGGTCTGCCTGCCGAGGCGCTTCTGGCCAATCACGTCCTTGCAATACCCCACGTACGACAACACCGTGTGCCTGGAACCGTTGCTGGCCGAGACCGACGTTCGTGACGTGCCCAGATCGAAGCCGACGTACAGAGGATTCCCCCCGTGCCCGGGGGTCGGCGACGATTCCGCGGGCAGTTCGACCTCCGGGCCCGTGACTTCACGTGGCTTGGCGTCTGGCTGCTGGAGGCGATTGGACGACCGGACGGAGTCGCCCTCGACGGAAGCGGACTCTTTCACCTGGGACATAGCGCAACATCCTCTCATTCTGCCCTTACGAACACCCGGTTACCGTGCAAGGGGCCTCCTTGTCATTCGGACGGTGGCTCCCTCGTGTCTTCCATCCTTCTCAGTAACAAGTTCTTGCGGAACACCTGTTCCAGTAGTTCAGATTTGCTAGCGTCTGGCACATCCTCGCAGTCCGTATGAGCGCCCATCGGTGGCGGAGACAGAACCGCCATGCCGCGCACGTGTGCACTCAGGTCAGCCAGGTGCGATTCTATGGAAGCAAGCCGACAGATCAACGCCAGCAATGCCCTGCTGCCGGATTCCCCACATTCGGACAACAACGCCTTGATCTGTGACTTCGGCAGCCGGAGCAGATCCTCCAGTGATCTCTCAAGACCAGGGCTCCCTCCAGGGGATGGCGGCAAAGCCACCGCCGACACGTCGATCGGATTCTCCGTCGCCTTCTCCGCCGCTCCTTCGTGTTCGGCTGACGGCTGCCTCCCCGCCGGGTTCGGACGCGCCGCCTCACGACTTACGCGCCCCTCCCGCAACCTTGCCAGCCGTGGCAAGGACACCAAGTAGATGGCCACTTGCTCAACCCGCCTCAAGGCCAATACGTATTGGCTGATCGCGCAGCCTTCCCCGCACAACCACTAAAAGTGGACCTCGATGTCCAGATTGGCCGCTATTATGCGAGCCCTCGATATCGAGATGAACGGATCCTCGCTGATTCGCGTCACGTACATCGGGCCGGTGCCGTGCTTCTCGATCAACTCCGCGTCATCCAGCGATGCGCCATTCTGAACGACCCGAATCAAGTCCCCAACGGGGCGGCACACGTACGCTCCGGGCTCCGTGATCTCGTCGAGGAGCGTCTTAGGCAAGTTGCTCGAGGGCTCCGACCCGCTCCCTTTATGTTCAATCTGAACGGGCACTCCATCACCTACGTGCGTATTGAGTATGGCCTCACATGCCCTCTGGATGCACCAGAGACCGCGAAGACGCCTCGCTGGCGCCGTACCCAGTGCCGGCACGGCACCAGCGTGAGAGCGTCACAGCATGAATCTTGTACGTTCCGGCCAAGCCCTGACTAGAAGTTCACTGGCCAATCGTAGTTGGCAGCGAGCATGCGAGCCTTCGTGAGCGGAATGAACGGGTCATTGCTGATCTTGCACACGTACAGCGGGTGCGTCCCAGTGAGATTCATGAGAGGCGACCGACCGACCTTGATCGAATCCGCCGGCACACGGAGCAGATGACCGCTCCAGTTGCACACGTAAGTGCCCGGCTCATTGATCGCGTCGAACGGGACTTGCGTGCCCGCACCCTTGGACTCGTAGTCCTGCGTGTCTGGGGTATTCTGGTTGTTAGCCATGGCATGACCTCCTTGCCAAAATGAAGTGAGTTGTGACTACGTACGTACCAACGTACTCCTCTGGATGCGGGTTTATATCGGACGATGTCGGTTTGTCAAGGGGAATCCAAAGAAAAACATTCCCGAGAAGGGGGCGCGGCCTCCAAACCTCCCGGGGTCATCACGACGCGGACCCGGGAGAGGAGGCGGACGTCCAATTCCCCATCGCCGTCCCCATCGCACGCTCTCCCGTCACGGGTTCTGCGGAGGCCAGAAGACGTAATCGTCGCCCTCCTCATCGTCTCTGTCCTTGTCGCCCCAGTGCTGGTGATGGGCGCCGCCGTTGTCCTGGCCATTCTCTGATGTGGAGTACAGCTTGAACCCGTCCTCAGTCTTGTGATAAACGAAGTCCTGACCGCTGAAAGGATCGGTACGGGCGTTCTCGGTGTAACGCGGCGGCAAGTCGTCCAGTGACTCGGGCCATTGGCCCGTTTGCGCTTTGTGAAGGTGGATAGCGTACGTGAGCTGGGTGGCGCGGCGGGAGGCCTCCTGGCGGTTCACAAGTTGATATACACGCGTGAGCGATGGCAGCAGTGCGCGAGAGAGGTAGTTGTCCTGCGCGTAGGGCGTCGTCATGGCGTCGATGTCTTCAGGTTTGACGTCGGGAAAGCCGCGAGAGGCCAGTTCGGCGAACTTGCTGTAGAACTCCACGAAGTTCCGGGTGACGCCCTCTGCGCTGGTTGAAGCCATCTCGTCGGGCGTGGGCTGTGACACGTATTCATCAAGGTTAAAGAGCTTGTTGAATCGCTTGAGACGCTCGCGGTTGAGCGTCGGCTCCCGACCCTCCTCCGTGGGGGCGCAGAGATACTGCGTCACATCAAGGGCCATCGCCAGTTCGCCCGTCACCCAATGGAATGGGGCAGGCAGCGCATTGTCCCGCTCCGAGAGGAGGTCGAGGGCGGCTTCCATTTCTTCGGCGGAGAAGACTTCGTGTTTCAGGGCCCAGCGTGCATTGCTCTCCACCAGGCCCTTCTCGGCCACGCTGACGAGCATCTCGATCAGGATATCACCCTGGCCCAGATGCTCGGCGCTGCCGAGGCAGGCGTCGAAGGCATCTAGCATGGCCGTCGGGTCAGGCTTGCCTTCGGGCGACCGCCAGGCGCGGGAGATGGTCTCCTTCGCCATTCTTCGGTGCCCTGCCAGATCTGGTAACATGAGGTTGATGAGCAAGTTATCCAAGAGGGGATCGCGGGGGCTTCCTCCCTCCTCGGCCCCCTCGGGGACCTGGCTGTCTTCCGGGCTTCGCTCATAGAATGTGGCTGGCCGAACGTAACTCTCGTGCGAGGCCGCTTCGGCGAACATGCCCACAAGGTCGCCGGTGGCATAATAGGATTCATCCCACAGGGGGTGGTCCTCGGGTTTCCAGGGTGCTGGTGGACCCATGAAAGTGGCATCATTGAACATGCACTGGAATTCGGGAAGGTCGGACGCACTCAGGGGCCTGCCGTCCGGATCGAGCATGAAGGCGGCGTAGTGGTAGTAGGCGTTGTCCGCCACCGAGTCGGGATCGTGGCATTGCTCGAGCCACGCGCGGTAGTCCACGGGATGAGCAAAATCGGGCAGGGGAACGCCCCATTCCGTGTATTCATGCTCGTAGTACTCTGCCTCATCGGCCACGCCCTCGGCTTCGCCCGGAGGATGGCCGGCTTCGCCGTCCGTAGCCGACTCCTCCTCCGGCGACGGCAAACCTGCTTTCTCGGCCGTGTCGTCGGGTGTCGGGGGGGCGTCATCGCGTGCCGGGGCGGCGTCATCGCGTGCCGGGGCGGCGTCATCCGCCTCCGCCGGTTCGCCGTCGAGCCCACCATCCCCGGCTTCCACGTCGTCGGGGCCCTCCGCATCGACCTCCGACCAGTCGCCATCCTCATCAGTCGCACCGGCAAGTCCCGTGTCGTCCTGGTGCCAATTGTCGGCAATCGCCTCGTCGGCGGTTTCGCCCATCCCCTCGACGCCACCGTCGGTCTCACCGGTGTGGCCGGACTCCGCATCGGCGACGCCTTCGCCGTCAACTCGGCTACGCCGGCCGTTGCCACGGGCACCCGGCGGGCTCTTGACGTACATCATCAGGTACGAACCGTCTTTGAGGCGAACAACCGCCGGGTCGCTGACGTCCGTACCGGCCAAACGCAGGCCGCTTTCGCGCGACCACTCCAGTCCGTCGGGCGACGTCGCGGAGATGATGCCCGCCGGTGACGTGGCGTAGAAGCGATATCCGGCATCGGTGGCGATGGCGTTGCCTTGCTCGCCCACGTCGGCGACGTGCAGGTTGTCGAGGCTCTCGAATCGCCGGCCTCCCTTCGAGATGCCGTGGTAGCGATGCCCGGCAACCTCCACAAACGTGCCAAAAACATGGCACGCCTCGTCGATGAACAAGACGGCCAAGTCGTCGATGGGGGCCTTCTTGTCCGACAGCTTGAGGCGACCGGTCAACTTGAACAACAGACCATCCCGCGGCTCGGCTGCCCCCTTGTCATCCTCGCCTTGACCCGAGGCCTCCGCTCCCCCGCGGCCGTGGCTCGGCTTCAAGGACGATTCGGCGGCGAACACCCTGCGACGGGCCTTGCGATCCCTGCAAACGAAGACGAGCTCCACGCGGCCGTCCGGCCGAATGGCAAGGGCGGGTCCGCGCGGCGGGCCGGCACTCCGCCTGAGACCTTCGACAACCAACGGCATGGCGTCGGACCAGGTCTTGCCATCATCCTTGGAATACGCGGAAGCGAGTCCCCCGAAATGACGGCGGTCGGTCCGCGAGTAGTATTCAAAGACCGCCAGCAGCCGCCCGTCGGGCGACCAGGCAATCGTCGGGGCGTCGGCAGAGCGAATCAGCGGCCCAGCGGCGGGCTTGAACGCCAAACCGTCCTTGGATCGAGCGACGTGCAGCGCGGCGTCCCACGGGCCAGGATAGCCGGGGACCCACCTCGGCCTCTTGCCCGCTTCCGCTCCGTCACGTTCGCGACCTTCATCCGACGCGGCCGGCCGCGCTGAAGCAGGCTCGGCCACAGAAGGGTCTTGGCTGGGCGTGGCGGTGTCGGCTTGGCCAGGCTGGACACGGCCGCTACCCGTCTGGGTAACGGTACCGCCGACGTGACAGACGAACGACAGCACGATCAGGGGCAACGTGGGGCTCATGGCTTGACCTCCGGCAGGAAGAACCGCCGGGCGCGCCGCGGCTCTCCGTTTGGTCAACTCGTCCCCCCAAATGATGCCCCCCAGGGAAACCCTCCTTCCAGGGATTATCCTCCGCCCCGGGCAGGATTTCAAGTGAAATGTGGCGCGTGACTACCAGAGCACTCGGGTTGAGAAGGGATCCGTGGCACTTCAGGTGGCGTTCGATGATGCGTGATACTTCCGGCGAAACTGGATGATCGGCGACACGGGCGGCCTGCCCGCTTGTGCGGTCTCTCTAGTGGGCGCGCGCGGCATTCACACTCGCAGACAAGCTGTCAGTGGCACACCCCCAGCGTGTCATGGACCCGTTGAGAAGTCTTTTCGAAGTTCTTGCTTGCGTCCGGATTCGCATGGTGGTATACTAAGCGGAGGATAAGAGAAGATAGCTAACCGACCAATGTACAGAGGGGCGTTTTTTGGTGCGCGATTGCGCTCACCGGGTAGTCCAGCTTTCCCCGGCCGTGGCCGGATGGGAAGCTCGGTGACGCTCACCTTGGTCGGTTAGCTAGCTGGAACTCATCTGGCCACTTGTATTTGGCTGGCGGCTTGCTGACCGGGTACCTTTCCTGCCAGATTAGTTCCAGATAGAGACGAATGTATAGAATTGTTGTGCTGGTGGCACAACGTGCGCTGAAGATGCGCCC
>JAFGQA010000306.1 GCA_016935885.1 Phycisphaerae bacterium
CATGGGTGCGGTTACTGCTATGCGCGGTTCATGCAACGATTTCACCCGCACGACGAGGAATGGGGCCGGTTCGTTGACGTTCGCATCAACGCGGTGCAGACGCTTGCGCGACAGCTTCGCCGCCTGGAGCCGGGCTCGGTGTTTACCTGCAGCGCCTGCGACGGCTGGCAGCCGATCGAGGCCCGTTATCGACTGACACGCGAATGCTGTCGTCTGCTCGTTGTGGCCGGGTTTCAGCTCAACATCCTGACCAAGAGCAAGCTGGTGCTGCGCGATCTCGACATTCTGACCGGCGGGCGTGTTCAGATCGGTGTAACCATCACCACGCCGGACGAGAACATGGCGGCCATCTGGGAACCGGGGGCTTCGACTGTTGCCGAACGGATCGAGATTCTGCGGCAGGCCAAGGCCGCTGGCCTACGAACGGCCGTCATGTTCGGACCGCTGCTGCCGGGCATCGGCGACACCGAGGAGGCACTCGAACGACTGTTCATGATCGCGGCCGAGACGGGCGTGGACCGGATCTGGACCGACCTGCTCAACCCGCGACCGCGCGTCTGGCCGGCGATCCAGCAAGTCCTGCGCGGCCACCGTCCCGATCTTTATGATCATTACCAGAAAGTGCTGTTCGCTCCGGCGTTCCGCAGAGAATATGCACGGCAGGTCGGCGCCCGCATCCGCAAGGTCGCCCAGGCGGCAGGACTGTCCGGGCACCTGGCGTAGACGCGGTCGCATTTCGGTGAGCGTGCCGATCCAAGACTGCTTCTACTTGGGCATGGCGGCGTTGGTCGACTTTCGCCATTCGGCCAAGCGGGTGTGCAATTCGCGAACCCGCTCGGTCATCTTGTCCGCGAGATTGTTCTTCTCACCGAGATCGTCCCTCAGGTTATACAGTTCCAGTCGGCCGGTCTCAAAAAACTCAAGCAGTTTCCAGTCTCCCATTTGTATCGTGCCCACAGGCGCGGTGCGCCATTTGCCCGTGCCGTAGCCTTCCAGGTATCCGGGGAAGTGCGTGTAAATGGCGTCTCGCTTGAGCTTGGCGGTCGAATCCTTAAGCAGTGGCACCATGCTTTCGCCGTCGAGGGTCTGCGGCGGCTTGGGGGCACCGGCCAGTTCGAGGAACGTGGGGTACACATCCACATGAATGGTCGGCTCGTTGCAGGTTGTGCCCGGCATGGTGTTTCCCGGCCAGCGAACGATGAACGGCACGCGCACGCCGCCTTCATAGAGCATACCCTTGCCGCCGCGGAGCGGGGCGTTCGAGGTGACGCCCTTCCCGCCGATCTCCTGATATCCACCCACTCCGCCGTTGTCTGACGCGAAGATGACCACCGTGTTGTCGGTGAGTTTGAGTTCATCAAGCCTGGCCATCACCCGGCCGACGCTCTCGTCGACGCTGCAGATCATGGCGGCGTAGGTCGGGTCGCCGTGGCCGTCTGCGGGGGCTTTGTCCTTGAACTTGGCGATCAGCTCTTTTTTCGCTTGGTGTGGCGTGTGTACCGCGAAGTGCGGGAGGTAGAGGAAGAACGGTTTATCCTTGTGGCGCGTGATGAAATCAACGGACTTGTCGGTGAGGAAGTCGGCCAGGTATGTGCCGGGCGGATAGCTCACGGGTGGACGGGTGACGAAGTCAAAGTGGCGGCCCATGCTGACGATGGCTTCGTCGAAACCGCGTTGGGCCGGATGGTATTGGCCCTCTTGACCAATATGCCATTTGCCGAACATCGCGGTCGCATAGCCGGCGGCTTTGAGCTGGTCGGCTATGGTGCGGCGGTCGAGCGGCAGGTCCGTCCGGTTCTGCGGGACGGTCATCTTGCGATGCTCGGCCTTTCCTCGCTCCAGCGAGCCGACCGTGTAGACACCGGTGCGCGGCGGGTACTGGCCGGACATCAGGGCCGCCCTCGTCGGCGTGCAGTTCTGGCAGTGGTGGTGATTGAGGAACTTCGTGCCCTGCGAGGCCAGCTGGTCAATGTGCGGCGTCTCGTAGTACTTGGAGCCCATGCAACCGACGTCCGTCCAGCCCAGATCGTCGGCCAGGATGAAGACGATGTTCGGTTTGCGCTGAGCCCCCGTGGCGATGGAGGCCACGCACAATGATATGGCGATTATCAGACAATGCAGTGTTCGGATCATTGGGAACTCCTTTCCAATCTTTGACGCCTCGACGGTCACGACCCTGATGCGTCGGCACTCATGCAAAACCAAGCTCTTTGGAGACGCGTTGCATGGCCGTAATGACGCTGCTCATGTGTTCGTCGAGGTCCAGGCCGACCAGTTCGGCGCCTCTGGTGATATCTTCGCGGCTGACGGCAGCGGCGAAAGACGGCTGCTTGAGCTTCTTTCGCACGCTCTTGGGCGTCATCCCGGTCAGACGCTCGGGGCGGACATACGCGACGGCGGTGATGAAACCGCACAACTCATCCACGGCCGTCAATACCTTGCGGATCGGGCGGTCCAGCGGGTACTCGGCGTGGTTCGACTCGGCATGAGAGAGAATCGCGCCGATGATCTCCTCGTCGACACTGCGTTCACGCAGGATCCTGGCACCCTCACGCGTGTGCTCGGGCTGCTGGGGCCACCGCTCGTAGTCGAAATCATGAAGCAGCCCGACGACCCGCCAGGTTTCGACATCCTCGCCGAGCCGCTCAGCGTAATATGCCATCGCGGCTTCGACGGCCAGGGCATGCTTGATCAGTGAATCGGACTTGGTGTACTCGTTGAGCAGCGTCCAGGCTTGATCGCGAGTCATCTCGGTAACGCTCCCGACAAGGTTACTGTGAAGCCGGTTCCAGATCCACAACATAACACTTGGCCCGGGACTGTCCACCTTCGGGCGTGGAGTCCTTTTCTGCCGGCCACGGCCGTTGGGGCAGCCCATGTTACGGGCAGGATGCGTCCTGGTGCAGGGCGGTTTCGATGAACGCGGCGGCGTTGGGGATCGGGGTGCCGGCGGGGATTGGTTTGGACGGTCCCAGCACGTAACCGCCGCCCTCTCCGAGTTCGTCTATCAAGCGGCGGGTCTCCTCGCGGATTTCATCGGGAGTGCCGAACGGGATCAGTTGCTGGACACCCACGCCGCCGATGAGGGCCATCCGCCCGGCGACCTTGCGCTTGAGCTTGTAGACGTTCATCGATTCGGCTTGCAGTGATTCAAGTCCGTCGAGCCCGATCTCCAGCAGATCGTCCGCCAGCGGCGCGACATTGCCGCAAGAATGAAGCACGTAGGCCAGACCGAGTTCATGGCAGTGGTGGATCAGCCGCTGCAGCCGCGGCTTGAAGAACTGCCGCCAGCGGTCGAGGCCCATCATCACGGTGCGCTGATCACACCAGTCGTCGCCGCCGAAGTAGGCATCGAGCCGCACACGGGCAACGACCTTGTCCATGACTCGCAGATGCAGATCGAGAATG
>JAFGQA010000307.1 GCA_016935885.1 Phycisphaerae bacterium
CACGGTTGGATGCACCTGTGGCACCGCCGTCTCGGCGGTGGATTCACGGGCTTTGGCGCCCGTGCCACAGTCGCAGGCAAGCGTGAAGTGCTCTGACACGTCGTTTACCGAAACGTCGCTTCCGGCGAGTTCATGGGCCTGCAGCACGATACGGCGGATACCGCCGCAGCAGGGAACTTCCATCCGGGCCACCGTGATCTCGACCACGTCTTTGATCTTGTCCGCTCGTGATCGCATGGGAACCCAAGGATGGCTACCGTGCCCTTTGAAAAAGGCGGTCGGCGTCGGCGCGCGGCGCGTTGTTCTTGTCGTCCCAGTACGGTGAAAGCCTGCGGAGGTTCGCCACGATTTTGGGAAAGACCTTGATGATGTAATCCACGTCCTCCTCGGTGTTGTACCGGCTGAAGCTGAAACGCACGGAACCGTGAACCGCGGTGAAAGGAACGTTCAAGGCTCTCAGCACGTGGGATGGTTCGAGCGATCCCGACGTGCAGGCCGAGCCGCTCGACGCGCAGATTCCCTCATCGCTCAACTGGTAGAGCATCCCCTCGCCTTCCACGTAGTGGCACGAGATGTTCAGCGTGTTGGGCAATCGCGGTGCGCCTTTGGCGTTGACCTGAACGTAGGGAATGGTCTCCTCGAGCGTGGCCTCCAGACGATCTCTCAGCTTCCGTATCCGCGTTTCTTCCTCCTCACGGTTCTCGGCGGCCAACGCCATCGCCCGCGCCAGCCCGACGATGTATGCGACGTTCTCCGTACCCGCCCGCCGCCCCCCTTCCTGATGCCCACCGATCAAGAAGGGCCGGCACGGCGTCCCCCGCCTGACGAAGAGCGCTCCGATTCCCTTGGGGGCGTGGAGCTTGTGGCCGGAAAGAGACAGAAGGTCCACATGCTGGTAGTCCCCATCGAGGTCGATCGGGAGCTTGCCGACAGACTGCGTCGCGTCGGTGTGAAAGACGATAGCGGGATCGGTCTCCTTAGTCAGGCGCGCGAGCTTCTCGATGGGAAAGACCACGCCCGTTTCGTTGTTGGCGTGCATGACGGTAACCATGAGCGTATCGGGGCTCAGCGCACGCACGAACTCTCGAATGTCCAGATTGCCGTTCCCGTCCACCGACAGGAAAGAAACTCTGTAGCCGCTGCGCTCAAGGTCCTTGCAGACCTCGAGCACGGCCGGGTGCTCCACGGCCGTTGTGACGATGTGCCGCCGGCTCGTGTTGGCCTTGGCGGCACCGACGATCGCCGTGTTGTTGCTTTCGGTGGCACATGACGTGAAAAGGATCTGCTTGGGGTCGCCCGCCCCCAAGTGGCCGGCGATTTCTCCACGAGCGCGCTTGATTGCATCGGCCGCGCCGTGAGCGGCGTCGTACATCGAGCTGGGGTTGAAGTAGTCGTCGGTGAGGAACGGGATCATGACCTCGTACACTTCCGGCGCTACTCTCGTCGTGGCGTTGTTGTCGGCGTAGATGATTCTCATCGCTTGCTCCAGGCTCAGACCTCGATGATCCGTATGCGCTCGTCCACCACGTCCTTCAGCGTTTTCTCCACCATCATCTTCAGCGTTTGGGCGGCGCCGGCGCAACCCGCACAAGCGCCCCGGAGACTGCAATAAACGAGCGTATCCTTGATGTCGACAATCTCCACGTCGCCTCCGTCCTTCTGAAGCATAGGGCGGATGTAATCATCCATGGCCTTCTCGATTTTCTTTATGAACTGGTAAGACGACGGCGACGGCTCCCGGTCTTTCCCGGCTTCGGCCCGGGCCAGCGCCTCCCCCCGATCCGCCCGCTTCCCCCCATCTCCGCCCCAGATCTCATCGAGAAGATCCTGCAGTCCGCCCGGAACGTGATGGCAGGACATGCACGCCCCGCCGGCCTTGATGGCGTTGGTGATATCCGGGATCGTCCGGAGGTTCAGCTCCTTGATCTTGCGCCGCAAATAAGGCTCGCTCAGCGAGAAGCAGGTGCAAACGATCCGGCCTTCCTCCTGCTCATCGGTGTGCACGTCAATGCCCAGCCCGCCCAAGTCTACGCCCCGCCTCCGCGCCCAGTCAAACACCGCCGCTTCCAGGGCCTCGGCACCCATGACGGAGCAGTGAATCTTCTGCTCCGGCAGACCCCCGAGAAACTCCACGATGTCCTTGTTCCGTATCGTCAGCGCCGCGATCGGCGTGTATCGCCCCTGCTCAATCAGCGTACACAGCGCCTCGGACGCGGCGATGGCCGATGTGCAGCCGAAGGTCAGGTACTTGGCTTCGACGATCACATCCTTCGTGGGGTCCGTCGCGTGCCGCTCGACGCGAAAGGTGAACCGCAGCGCGTCGCCACAGGCGATCGAGCCGTGCTCTCCGAGCCCGTCCGGGTCCTCGATCTCCCCGAGGTGTGTTCCCGGCTTGCCGTGAACCGCATCCATGAAGAGCTGCTTGGTCTTCTCACTGTACTCCCAGGCCATGGCTGTCCTCCGAATCGGGCCTTGTTTGTCCTGCCAAAGCGTGGTCCTAAGCTGGACCACCGCCGCGAACCCGCTGGTCCGTTCTTATTATTAGAACACCTCAAAGAGCCAGACTGTGGCACCAACGTCCCGCCGGCGTCGCCACGGGCTCCGGTGCCCGTGCCGCAGGGATTCTAGGCGGTCTCAGGTAATTCTAGGCGGTCTTAGAATACACCGGCCGCGGCGATCATGGAACCTGAGTGGGCTCCAGACGCCCGCAGGACCACCGCTCTGCAAGCATGGCTCGTGCGGGAGTCCATCGCTGTGATAGAACCTCCTCCCGCCAGCTCGTGCGAGAATCCCTTCTCGCACGTACATCGCCACTCGCGCGAGAATCCCTTCTCACACCGCTCGCGGGAGAATCCAGCTCGTGCGAGAATCCCTTCTCGCACGTACATCGCCACTCGCGCGAGAATCCCTTCTCACACCGCTCGCGGGAGAATCCGTACGTGTTTAGCGTTCAACCGGGGTGGCATGGGTAACGAACGACACGCCCCACGGGGGCGGGTCGTTCATTACCCGTGAGAACAGGCTCCAATGGACGCCCACGGGTAAGCTCCGCCGCCGCTGGCGGCTCCGCTTACCCATGCCACCCGGCTAGGTGTATTCTAAGCTTGGAATCGCGAATGTTTCTTCATTCTAGGCTGCCCATTCGCTCTCGCTCGCACGAGAATCCCTTCTCGCACCGCTCGCACGAGAATCCCTTCTCGCACCACTCGCACGAGAATCCCTTCTCGCACCACTCGCACCAGAATCCCTTCCAGCTAGCTCGTGCGAGAATTCCTTCCCGGTAGCTCGTGCGAGAATCCCTTCTCGCACGTACATCGCGGGAATCTTCTTCCACGGGCATCGCAGGATAGGAATCCTGCGCATCTGGGGCCGAGAGGGAATCCTCGACCCAGCGGTTGTGGATGCCTCGGCTGCCCGCTCATTCGGCTGGCAGGCGACCCGCTCGGTATTATAGCCTTGGCTCGTTGCTGCCGCAGTTTGGGTGGCGACAGTGGAGATGTCGTGATCGTGGCTGGCCCGTGGCTTCGGCCGTGGGGGATGCGAATCGGCGAGACATTCGCGTCCCCCACCTGGGAAGAAGTGGGCCACCCATCTGTCGAACGCCCGCGAAGCGCGGTTGCGCTCCGACATGTTCCAGGCGTATTCAGTAGCTCTCCTCTGTGATGACCACCTTGCCGGCGAACGTCTTGTAAACGTACGCCGTGTATGCGATCACGATGGGCATGCCGACCAGGGCGATGACCAGCATGACGGTCAAGGTGCGCGGGGTAGACGAGGCGTTGTAGACTGTCAGGCTGTTGGCCAGATCAATGCTCGATGGTACGAATCGAGGGAACAAGCACACGGCGGCAAGCCCCATTACCGAGGCGATCGAGACGGACGATGCCAGAAACGAACGCAGGAATCTCCCGGACCGGATGGCAATCGGAACATTGACGGCAGCAGCCAGCAGCAGAACCAGGAAGACCCAGAAAAGCGGCTTGCTGTAGACCCCTCCAAAGAGGAATGGAGAAGTGAAACATGTCGCCGCGAAGGCCGCTATATAGAGAATCACGAAGACGATCCAAGCGCCCGATGCCCATCCTGCCATGCGCTGCTGCAAATCGCCTTCGGTCTTCACCGCCAGGAATGCCGCTCCGTGCATGGTGAACATGGCCAGCGTCAATACACCGATCAGCAGTGCGTACGGATTGAGAAGCGAGACGAACGCTACGTTGGCCGTGCCGTCCGCCTCGATCGGAATGCCACGCAGGATGTTACCCATCGCCACGCCGAATAGAATAGCGGGAATCAGGCTACCGAGTCCGAAGGCCCAATCCCAAACACGCCGCCAATCGGGATTGTCCACCTGTCCGCGGAACTCCAGCGAGACGGCGCGGAAGATCAGGGCGAACAACAGCAGCATCAGCGCAAGATAGAAGCCACTAAACACCGTCGCGTAAACGATCGGGAATGCGGCAAACAAGGCACCTCCGCCCGTCAACAACCAGACCTCGTTTCCGTCCCAGACCGGCCCGATCGCGCCGGCGTGGATTCGTCGCGCGCGTTCGTCGCGGGCAAACAGGTGCAGCACACCGACACCGAGGTCAAACCCGTCCAGGATGGCGTAGCCAATCAGCAGGACCCAGATCAACAGAAACCACGCCGTGTTCAGGTCCATCAGTGCACCTCCTTCGCGGCGAGCGACTGGGGCCCACGCTTGACGATTCTGGCCAGCATGTAAACGTACATCGCACCCAGCGCCAGATATATCAGGCCGAACATGATGATCGAGAAGAGCACCTCGCCGCCGGTCACGTTCGCGGAGTAGGCGTCCTGGGTCTTCAGCACGCGATACACGACCCACGGCTGCCGACCGACCTCGGCGACGATCCATCCGAATTCGCAGGCAACGAGCGGCAGTGGAATCGCCCACGGCAGCAGCTTCAGATACCACCTCGTTTCAAACAGCTTCCTCCGGTACAGCAGGAAAACGCCAACGGCAGCTAAGGCGATAAAGAGCGTGCCCAGCCCCACCATCGTGTGAAACGACACGAACGTCGCCACAAACGGCGGTGTCGGGTGGCCCTCTGCGCGCAGGTCCTCGATGCCCGGCACGCGGGCATCCATGTCACCGAACGCCATCAGGCTCAGAATACCTGGGACGCCGATCTTGAAGTCCAGCCGGGGGGGCTCCTCTGAGGGTATCCCGAACACGGTCAGTGGCGCGCGAGTCTGCCCTTTGATGAGCCCCTCCATCGCCGCGAATTTCTCCGGCTGCGTGCGGGCCACTTGCTTGGCGTGCCAATCACCGGTCGGGAAGAGCGCGAGCAGCGAGACGACCAGGCCGAAGATGAGCGAGAGCCGCAGCGTTCTCCGGGTCACCTCCGCCGCGTTGTTCTTGGCGACGAGGTACGCGGAAATGCCGGCCACGAGGAACGCCCCGGCGATCAGGCACGCGTCAAATGTGTGAAAGAACCTTGGCCACGTTGACGCGTTGAGCACCGCGTCCGCAAAGTCGGTCAGCTCCGCGCGACCGTTGCGAATCTCAAAGCCGGCGGGCGTTTGCTGCCACGCGTTCGCCACGATGATCCAGAACGCCGACAGCGTCGCGCCAACCGCCACCATCAGGGCCGAGAACCAATGAACGCCCTTCGAGACCTTCTTTCGCCCGAACAGGTACAGCCCGAGGAACGTCGACTCGAGGAAGAAGGCGAGCACGCCCTCGGCCGCGAGCGGTGCTCCGAAGATGTCGCCGACGAACTTCGAGTATTGGGCCCAGTTCGTGCCGAACTGGAACTCCATCACGATCCCAGTGGCCACGCCAACCACAAAGGTCAGCCCCAGGATCTTCCCGAAAAACTTGCCCGCTCGTACGTAGTCCTCATCACCGCGCCTCCAGCCCCGCCACTCCATGATCACGATCAGCCACGCCAGACCGATCGACAAGGGGGGAAACAGGAAGTGAAAGCCCACGGTGAGGGCAAACTGCAAACGAGACAGAAACAAAGCATCCAGTTCCATATCGCAGTCTCCCGTCTATGCTGTTCTTCGGCTCCTGTCCATTTCGACGGCCGCCCCCAATCACAGACCAGAGCCCCCTTCATCCTTCATCCTTCATCCTTCCCCCTCCATCCTTCCCCCTTCATCCCAGTCCCACATCGAGCGCCATCATGATGGCGAAGCCGGTCATGGCACCCACGGTGGCGAAATCGCTGAAGCCCTCCCGCTGGGACTCCGGGATGAGCTCCTCCACCACCACGAAGATCATGGCTCCGGCGGCGAAGGCCAGGCCGTAGGGCAGAAGCGCACCCATGGTCATCACCAACCACGCTCCCAGCACGCCGGCCATCGGCTCCACTACGCCGGACGCCTGCCCGTACATGAACGCCTTAAATCGCCCGAGTCCCTCCCGCCGAAGCGGCATGGCCACGGCCAGACCCTCCGGGAAGTTCTGCAGGCCGATGCCGATGGCCAGGGCGATGCCGCCCAACATCATCTCCCTTGCCATGGCCGCGTCGGTTGCCTGCGCCACCGCGCCGAATGCCACACCGACGGCCAGCCCTTCGGGAATGTTGTGTAGCGTGACGGCCAACACCAACAGGATACTGCGATGCCAGGAGGTCTTGATGCCTTCGGCTTCAGATGTCTCCAGACCGATGTGAAGATGCGGCAATATCTTGTCAATGATGTACAGAAAGAAGCCGCCGGCAAGGAAACCGATAGTGGCCGGTTTCCAATCGCCGCCCGACATCTCGATGGCCGGGGCAAGCAGCGACCAGCAGCTGGCGGCAATCATCACGCCAGCCGCCAGGCCGAGCATCCCATCCATCATCTTCTGGTTGACCCGCTTGGTAAACAGCACCGGCACCGCCCCGGCCGCGGTGACAAACCACGTGAACAGCGTGGCGATCAGCGCCTGCGTGACCGGATGGTACCGCTGGAAGAATTCCACGAGCCAATCGTCCATGGCACACCACCGCCAGAAGCCGCCTTAGACCACCTACCTGACTTAGACCACCTAAAGGAACCATACGGTGGCACCGGCGTCCCGCCGGTGTCGACGCGCTGGGTGCCACTGCGCTAGGTGCCACTGGCAGCTTGCCTGCCAGTGCTTCTCCACTGACAGCGTCGTAACCGCATCGAGCACTGGCGGACAAGCCGCCAGTGGCACCCAAATGATGCCTTTTATACACCCTGTTGGAGGATGGCGGCCCACGCCGCCGCGCTACTCCTCCGGAGAGAAGCTGTCCTTGCCCACACCGCCGCGTGCCACTGCTCTTGAGCCGTGTACTCGTGAGCTGGCGACGCCGCCCCAAACGGCCGCGCTATTCCTTCGGAGAGAAGCTGTCCTTGCCCACACCGCACACGGGGCAGACCCAGTCATCGGGGATATCCTCGAAGGCCGTTCCAGGCTTGATCCCGTTCTCGGGGTCGCCCTTCGCGGGATCATAGATGTATCCACACGCGTCGCATTCATACTTCTTCATGATTCTTGGTCTCCCATATTGTGATACCGTCGATCACGGGCTGATTCAGCAGGCCCGTGCCCTCGCGGGTTCCAAACCACGCGTCGATGAAGGCTCCACGACTTCACGCGTGATGCGACAGGACGATCCTAACGCCAATCAGTATCAGTATGCACCCTCCGACCAGATCAGCGACACGTCCCCAACGACGCAAGACCCGGCCGGCGAACGTCATGCCCACACTGCTGAACAACGCCGCCACCAGGCCGATCACGACGCACGGCAGCCAGACCGATACTTGCAGGAACGCCATGCTCAGGCCCACTGCCAGCGCGTCAATGCTTGTTGCGAGCGACAGGGCCACGAGCATCCAGCCTCTACTTGGGTCTGCGTTTGCCTTTCTGCCAGTGCCCGAACTGGCGTCAAGCAGCATCTTGCCGCCGATGATGCTGAGCAAGACAAATGCCAACCAGGGGCCGTAAGCGACGACCCGCGTCGAGATGGCCGATCCGACCAGCCAACCCAGGATCGGCATCATGAACTGGAAGAGCCCAAAGTGAAACGCGATCCTGAACACGTGTCGAGGCGTCACGCCGTCGATGGTCAGCCCCGCGGCGATCGAGACGGCAAACGCATCCATCGCCAGTCCGACCGCGATTCCCAGAAGATTCAACCAGCTCACCTTGAAGCATCCCATCCGGTCGGATCGAGCGGCACGTGCCCGTGGCTCGCGAACACGCGCTCAACATCACGGATCAACGCAGAGCTTCTCGCCCGCCTCACGATCGGGGGCCATCTCTTTCGCCTTCTCGGCCAGCATTCTCCCGGCCGCACGGCACTCATCCAGCACTTCCACGGTTGGCCGGTATTGCGCCCGGATTGGCTCGCGCAGGACTTCCCAGTTCATCGCCTTCATGACGTCATCCACCGCTTCTGGCCCCCCCTTGCTCCAGCCATACGAGCCGAACGCCAGGCCGGCCTTGTTGGCCGGTTTGAGGCCCTTCAAGTAGGTCAGCACCGCTCCCGCCATCGGCATCATTCCCTGGTTCAACGTCGAGGAGCCAAACGCCACACAGGCCGCGTCAAGTACCTCGGTAGCGATCCTGGTCAGGTTCGACGTTCGGATGTTGATCAGCTCCGCCGCCACGCCGGCTTCGGAGGCCGTCTCATGGATCGCCCGGGCCATCTCGCCGGTGCTGTCCCACATCGTGTCGTAGATGACCAACACCTTCGGCTTCGGTCGACAACACGCCCAGTTCCCGTAGGCATTGACAATCTCCGCTATGTGGCTCCGCCAGATCACACCATGAGCCGGGGCGATCATCTCGATCTCCAGCTTGGCCGCCTGCTCCAACACCCTCGCCACCTGCCTGCCGAACGGCATGACGATGTTGGCATAGTACGTCTTCGCCTCCTCCATGACCGTGCACAGCGGCACCTCATCGTCGAATCGCTGGGAGCTGGCGTAGTGCTGACCGAAGGCATCCATCGAGAAGAGCAGCTTCTCCTCGGGAACGTACGTGAACATCGACTCCGGCCAGTGGACCATGGGCGTCTCGATGAATTCGAGCGTCCGTTTGCCCAAGCTGAGCGTGTCGCCGGTGGCGACGATCCGCGTCTTCCATCCAGACGTATCGTGATACCTGCCCAACGCTGCTTCGCACTTCTTGTCACAAACCAGCACGGCGTTTGGCAAAGCCTCCATCGCCCGAGCCAGCCCCCCGGCGTGATCAGGTTCGGCATGGTTGCAGACCACGTAATCAACGCTCGCCAGATCCGTCAGCGCTGCGATGTTCTGAAACAGCCGATCCACAAACGGCGCCTTGACCGTGTCGATCAAGGCGGTCTTCTCGTCGCGGACGAGGTATGCGTTGTACGTGACGCCGCGGTCGGTATTGTAGCCGTGGAAATCGCGAACGGCCCAGTCCACATACCCAACCCAATTGATGTTCTCGCGCAGTGTCGTGTTCATGGACTCCCTCCACGAGCGTCGCCTTGCTCTTCCACCTCAGGCACAAACTGATCCTTGGAGGCGCCGCACCACGGGCAGCGCCAATCATCCGGCAAATCCTCAAAAGGCGTCCCCGGCGGAATGCCGCGTTCGGGGTCGCCCACGGCCGGATTATAACCATACGAGCACACTGTACATGCGTACCTTCTCATCTCGCACCTCTGCCCGGGCCGTACAGCCGCAGACGTGTACCCCGTCAGTCTTGAGACGGGTGACGGATGGCCCATGGCTTTAGCCGTGGGGGACATGAATCGGCGAAACATTCGCGTCCCCCACCTCTGAAGAGGTGGGGGACGCGACCAACGCCCAACGGGGCTTCCCATGTGATCGCCCCGAACGGGGGCTTCGCGACGCGCTCGGCCCGCTCGGGCGGGCCTTCCTAATATGGCAGCGCTACTTTCTCTTTTCGCATCTTCCACGCCGGCATCGGCTTCGGTATGACGCTTGATTGCGTTCCTGATAGTAATGGCAGCACGCGGCCACGTGGGGCGGCGCGTGGCGTGGATGCCTCCACAGCGCGGTGGCCAGGGTGTTGGCCGCGTCGGCCATCTGCTCCAGCGTGATCGCCGG
>JAFGQA010000308.1 GCA_016935885.1 Phycisphaerae bacterium
CACGGTTGGATGCACCTGTGGCACCGCCGTCTCGGCGGTGGATTCACGGGCGAGACGCCCGTGCCACAGTCACAGGCAAGCGTGAACAGCTCTAGCGGTCGAACGGAGTGGCATGGGTAACGAACGACACGCCCCACAGGGGTGGGTCGTTCATTACCCGTGAGAAGGGGCTGGGACGGATGCCCACGGGTAAGCTCCGCCGCCGCGGGCGGCTCCGCTCACCCATGCCACCCAGCCGAACAGGCACCAAGCCGCCCGTGGCACGCAGGATCGAATGCCGCCGCTGGTGCGAGAATCCCTTCCCGCCGCTGGTGCGAGAATCCCTTCCCCGCTGCTGGTGCGAGAATCCTTTCTCGCACCCATCTTCAACAGGCGTCATTGTCTGTGGGGGCAAGGGCCGAGAAGGGATTCTCGGCCCAGGGATTCTCGGGGCAGCGGAGGCACCGCCGCAATGCGAGCGGGGGGATCGGGATGGTGGTATGATGCCGCTGATCGCGGCGCGGCAGGGCCGCAGCGCGGAGGAGTGCCGGGATGGCGAGGAAACGCAGGGGCAGCCCGGAAGACGCAGCCAAGTGGCGTATCCAGAAGGCCGCCCGGACCGGGGCGGCGTCGTTGAACCTGTCGGACCTCGGGCTCACATCGCTCCCCCCGGAGATCGGCGGCCTGGCCAACCTGACGGAACTGGACCTCCGCGGCAACCGACTCACGTCGCTCCCGCCAGAGATCGGCGGCCTGGCCAACCTGACGGCGCTGCGACTTGATGGCAACCAACTCACGTCGCTCCCGCCGGAGATCGGCGGCTTGGCCAGCCTGACGGGACTGGGCCTCAGCGGAAACCAACTCACCTCGCTCTCGCCGGAGATCGGCCGCCTGGCCAATCTGACGCACCTGGGCCTCAGCAGGAATCGACTCACGTCGCTCGCGCCGGAGATCGGTGGCCTGGCCAACCTGACGACGCTGTGGCTCGATCAGAACCAGCTCACGTCCGTCCCACCGGAGATCGGCGGCTTGGCCAACCTGACCAGGCTGGACCTGAGCGGGAATCAACTCGCGTCGCTCTCGCCGGAGATCGGCGGCCTGGCCGACCTGACGATGCTGTGGCTCAACATGAACCAACTCACGTCGCTCCCGCCGGAGATCGGCCGCCTGGCCAACCTGACGACGCTGTGGCTTCACAGCAATCAACTCACGTCGCTCCCGCCGGAGATCGGCGGCCTGGCCAACCTGACGACGCTGTGGCTCCACGAGAACCAGCTCACGTCGCTCCCGCCGGAGTTGGGCAAGCTACGGAACGTGAAGGCGCTATCGCTGCTGGGCAATCCCCTGCCCGATGCACTGATCGAGCTTGCGGAGAGGGACGTCCGCGCCGCCCTGGCCTTCATCCGCGATCAGGGCGTCGAAGGCGGCGAGCCGCTGCACGAGGCCAAGCTCGTGCTGGTCGGCGAGGGGGACGTCGGCAAGACCTGTCTGCTGCGGGCGCTCCAGGGCAGGCCGTTTGAGCACCAGCCGACGACCAAGGGCATGGAGGTCGCCCGCGAGCCGCTGCCCCTGCCGCACCCCGAGGCCGACGCGACGATCATGCTCAACGCCTGGGACTTCGGCGGGCAGAAGGACTACCAGATCACGCACCAGTTCTTCTTCAGCCCGCGGTCGCTGTACCTGGTCGTGTGGGACCCGCGGAGCGGGCACGAGAAGTGCGACGTGGACGGCTGGATCGGCCGCATCCGCCTGCGGGTCGGCGAGGACGCCACGATCCTCGTCGTCGCCACGCACTGCCGCACGGGCGACCCGCCGCCGGGCGTCAACATCGACAAGGATGAGCTCCTCCGCAAGCACGGCGACGTCATCGCCGGCTTCTTTGAGACGGACAGCTACGAAGACGAGCACACGCAGCGGTTCGGCATCGATGACTTGCGCGAGGCGATCGCCACGCATGCTGCCAAGCTGCGCGGCATGGGCGATCGGCTGCCGCCCAGTTGGAAGAGGGCCCGCGAGCAGGTCCTGGGCCTGGCAAAGAAGAACACGCCGTGGATCGCGCGTGAGCAATTCACGAAGATCTGCCGCGACGCCGGCCTAGCCGACGACGCGACGAGGGGCCTGCTGTTCCTGCTGCACGAACTCGGCCTGATCGTCTACTTCGGCGCCGGCCCCTCCGCGCCCTCCGCGCCTCTGCGTGAGACCCAACGAGACGGCGACCGCCGCCTCGGCGACGTGGTGATCCTGATGCCCGAGTGGCTCGCCAAGGCGGTCTGCTTCGTGATCGAGGATCAGGAGACGCGGAATGCCTCGGGCGTGCTGCGCTACGAGCGGCTCAAGAAGATCTGGCACGACGACCGCAAGCGCGACGCAAGGTACGAGCCCAAGCTGTACCCCTATTTCCTCGCGATCATGGAGAAGTACGACGTGTGCTACCGGCTGGAGGATGGCCGCAGCAGCTTGGTGCCGCAGTTGATCAAGCGTGGCCGGCCGAAGGGCCTGCCGTGGTATCCCGAGCAGGAGCCGGGGCGGGTGCCGCAACTGGCGTTGTCGTGCGAGATGGACGAGGTGCCACCGGGGCTGGTCCCGTTGATGATCGTCCGCACGCACCGCTTCTCGAAGGAGGACACGCATTGGGAGCTGGGGGCGTTTCTCAACTACCACGACTACGGCACGGCCCACATGGCGCTGGTGGATCGCGAGCTGATGTTCACCGTCCGCGGCGAGTACCCGCCGCACTTCATGACGCTGCTCGCGGACAGCTTCGAGGTGCTGGTGGGCGACGTCTGGCCGGGCCTGAAGGCGCGGTATCGGTTCTCGGTGCCATGTCCGGAAAGAGACGAGCACGGCAGGTCCTGCTTGGGGCGTCTCAAGCTCGAAACCCTCCGCAAGACGAGGAAGAAGAGGACCAGGTCGGGAGCAAAGGTCGAGGAGACCCCGTGCCCCGAATGTGCCGAAATGCTCGATATCGATGGCCTGCTGGATGGCCGTGAGGCGCAGGGCCGCAGCCCGGAGCAGCGGATCGAACACATTGAGGCTCTTACCGAGGACCTGATGGAGCAGGCGAAGCTACACGCGAGTTTCGCCGCTGAACAGTTTCGCCTCATCCTCGCCTCGATGCACAACGAGACGGCCGCCGGGCCGGGGATGTTCACGCTGCTGCCCGAGGACGGGAAATGGCTCAAGGTCCAAGGCAAGCGCCGCTATCGGCTGACGCTGTGGTGCGAGTACCCGGAGTGCCCGCACCCGCTGTGCAAGATCGGCAGCGGCGGCGAGGGCGAGTACACGTTCGACCGCTCCGCCGACTGGCTGATCAAGGTCGCCCCCGCGATTACCTGGACGGCGCGAGCACTGAAGGTCGCCCTGCCCATCACCAGCGGCGTGATCCAGGCCGGGTTGGACGAATGGGACTTGGCGGGCCTCAAGCCCAAGCTTGACCTGATGGAGAAGTGTGCCCGTGCCGTGCCCGGCGGCGAGCTCGAGACGCTCGGCGGGGCCGAGCGCCCTACGGGCTTCTTCAAGCGGCCGGAAGGCGCCGGGCTCCGCGAGTTCCACGACTTACTGGAGGCGGAGGTGAAGGGACGTGCGTGGGGCGGTCTGCAGCGGGTGCTCACGAAGACGGGCGATTACCTGTGGCTCTGCCCCGAGCACTACGCCGAATTCGAGCCTGAACTGCCGAAGCTGCCTTGATCGGCCCTTACGCAGGGAGATCCGTGTCGTGCGCGCATCCAGATCAACCGAGTTGACGGTCCTCCTTTCACTCGTGGCCTTGGCCATCACGCCGATCGGTTTGGCAGCGGCCTTCGGTGCCCCGCCGGACAAGCCCAAGGCCCCCCCCGCGTCCCAGAAGGCCGACGACCCCTGGCAGGCCCTGGACCCCGTCGTGCGGGCGACCAACCGGGGCGTGGCCCTGATGGAGAAGTACGAGTACGCCGAGGCGGTCAAGGCATTCGAGCAGGCGGCCAAGCTGGCCCCAGGCTCCGCGGCGGTTCGGGTCAACCTCGCGATCTCCCTATACAACCGCAACGCCAAGGGCGATCTTCAACGGGCCGAGAAGCTGTTTGACGAGGTCCTGCGCGACGAGCCGGAGAACGCCCGTGCGCTGTACTTCCGCGGCATCACCCACCAGTACGGCGGGCGGGACGAGCAGGCCATCGCCTGTTTTGAGCGGGTCGTCAAGCTCGTGCCGCAGGATGCCTGTGCCTGGTACCTGCTGGCCCGTAGCAAGGCGCACGTCGGGCAGCCGTGCCGCGCGGAGTTGGAGCGGTCAATCAAGGAGAATCCCGCATTGGCCAGCGCGTACTACGACCTGATGCGCGTCGCCGCGCAGGAAGGCAAGCAGGACGAGGCGAAGGTCCTCCAGCAGCAGTTCGTCAAGCTGCGCCAAAGCCCGCTTTGCGAGATGGTGACGATGCCGCACTATCGGCAGATGGGGCCGCTGGCGGTGGTGCAGCCCGTCACCGGCCGGCCCCGGCGACCCGTGACGAGCGGAGAGCTGTCCTCCGGCCCGCCGCGGACGCTGTGGAAAGGGGATGCGAAGAAGAAAACACGGGACGTCCGACTGGACAAGAAGATATCCGAATTCGACATTGGCGTGGCCGCGGCGGACGTGAACGGGGACGGCCTACTCGATCTGGCGCCCGTCGCAGCCTTCGCGGAAGGCGCCGGCGGCGTGATGATCCTGTTGGGCCAACCGGATCAGACGTTCACCCGAGTCGCCGGGATGTCGATCCTGACGGATATTCACCGGGCCATATCGTATGCGTTCGGTGACTACGACAACGACGGCAACGTCGATCTCTTCGTGAGTTGTTGGGGGCCCAACTACCTGTTTCGCGGCCACGGAGACGGCACGTTCGAGGACGTAACCGCCAAGACGAACACTGCCGGTCCGAACGCAATGACCGTATCCGCGGTATTCCTCGATGCAGATCACGATGGAGATTTGGACATATACGCCTGCAACGCTGAAAGCTCGGTCCGGCCCATCGAAGCGACCTCCAACCAGCTTCTGAACAACAACGCGGATGGCACGTTTACCGACATCGCGGGCAGCGCCGGCGTGGCTTGCGCCAAGGACTACAGTGGGATGATGGCGCCTGCGGACATCGACGGTGATCGCGATGCCGATTTGGTTGTATTCAACACGGGTGCCCCGGCGCGGGTCTTCTTCAATGACCGCCTAGGCAAGTACCACGCAGGACAGATCTCCACGGAGCCGATTCGAGCGGCCACGGTCCGAGGCGGTGTGGTGCAGGACTTCAACGGCGACGGTCGACCGGACGTGCTGACCTTGCCGATTCCGCTCACGGCGAGCCGTTTGTTTCTGACCGATGGAACCGGAGCGGTCCGGCCCAGCCCGCAGTTTGAGGAATGTCTCAAAGCCTTGGCCACATGGGGAGATATCCATCTCTCACGTGTGGCAGACATCGACTTGGACGGCGATCTCGACGTCATTCTATTGGGTCGCGCGGGCCACGTGCTGCTCAACGACGGGTGGGGACGCTTCGTGGCCAAGCCAAACGTCTGGCCGACGGCATTGACCGACGAGACCGTCGCGGCGGACGTGATCGACCTGACCGGCGATGGCGTGCCCGATCTGCTGCGGGTCACCGCCGCCGGCAGCGAGGCGGTCGAACTCGTTCCGACGAAGCTGACCCCGCCCGCGAATTGGCTGGCCATCACGCCGACCGGTGACCGGGGCGTCGACAAGCGCACACGCAGCCCGGCCAGCGGGTTCGGCACGCGAATCGAGTTGCGCTGCGGCCTGCACAGCCAGGTGATGACGTACACCGGGCTCAACGGCAGCTTGAGCCAGTCGTGTGTGCCCCTGGTCTTCGGATTGAACGGGGCGACGAAGTCGGACTACGTGGCGTTTACCTGGCCGGACGGTGTGACACAGTGCGAGAACGAGCTGGCCGCGAACACGCACCACCGGATCAGCGAAATGGAACGGCGGGTGTCGAGCTGTCCGGTGCTGTTTGCATGGAACGGCGAGCGTTTCGGCTTCATCGGCGATTTCGCGGGCGTCGGCGGGCTCGGCTACTACGTGGCCCCCGGCGAGTACGCCCCGCCGCAGCCTCTCGAACACGTCAAGATCGAGCCGCAGCAGTTGGTCGCTCGAGACGGCTTCTACGAGTTGCGGGTGTGCGAACCCATGGAGGAGGTCGCCTACGTCGATCGGCTCGAGTTGCTTGCCGTCGACCATCCGCGGGGACTTCGCATCTATCCCGATGAGCGGCTGGCCATCACCGGCCCCCCGCCGACGCACAGGCTATTGTGTCCGCGGGAGCCCGTCTTTCCCCTCCGGGCCACGGCGCCGGACGGCACTGACTGCACCGCGAACTTGGTCGAAGTGGATCGCGTGTACGCGTACCAACCGCAGCTCGATCGGCGCTTCGTGGGTTTCTGCCGGCCGCACTCGCTGGTGTTGGACTTCGAGGATCGCCTGGCTGACTTGGCCCTCGATCAGGCCGCGCGGGCTGAGGCCCGCGGCACGTGTTCGGGGACGGGGCGAAACACCTATCTGTTTCTGAACGGTTCGATCGAGTATCCCTATTCGCAGACGACCTTCGCCGCTGCCCAGGCGGGCGTGGCGTGGGAACCGATGCAGATAGAATGGCAGGCCGACGACGGCCAATGGGAGACGATCGTCCCCGACGCTGGCGCGCCAGGCGGCATGGGCCGAACGATCGCAATTGACCTAACAGGCAAGTTGCCATCCCTGTGCCGAGAATCCCTTCTCGGCACTGGCCCAACGAACGGGCCGACGACCGGAGCCGATTCTCATGGCACACGTGTCTCGCCTGTGTCTCCGCCACGTGGACGGCGACCCCACATCAAGCTGCGCATTACGACAAACCTCGAGATCTATTACGACCAGGTATTCATCGCCGCCGACCGCGGAACGGATGACTTCGAGATCAGGACGGTCCCAATGGCGGGGGCAGACCTTCGCCGGCTTGGCTTTCCGTTGGAATACTCTCCGGACGGCCGCCACCCAACGATTTACACGTACGACGTCATCCAGCCGACGTCTTCGTTCAAGATGCCGCGCGGCGCCTACACGCGCTATGGCCCGGTGGAGGGCTTGCTCGCCGAGTTCGACGACCGCTACGTCATCCTTGGCACCGGTGACGAGATCGCGGTCAGGTTTGACGCGCGCGAGTTGCCGCCAGTTACGGAAGGGCACGTTCGCAGCTTCGTTCTCGTTTCACACGCCTACTGCAAGGACATGGACCTGTACACCGCTGAGCCGGACACCGTCGAGCCGCTGCCGTTCCGGAACATGGGCGAGTATCCTTATTCTCCTAGCGAGCACGAACCCGACGGCGACGAGCTCCGCCGGTATCGGCAGCGATTCAACACGCGCGCGACGCCGTAGGGCTGTCGCGGCACGGCAACCCGCCGCCATCTTCGACAGTCAGAACCGCAAAAACGATCAAGCAGCCGGCAGGCACACGCGGTACAACACCCTTCAGAGGAGAGATCGGTCCAAGGGAGGCACGATGAGATCGCAAACCGAACAGACGTACCAGGAACGCATCTTGCGCGTGTTGGTTCATATCCAGGGCTGTCTTGACGAGGCGTTGTCGCTGGATGGATTGGCGCGAATCGCCCATTTCTCGCCGTTTCACTTTCACCGCATCTTTCGCGGCATGGTCGGTGAATCCGTCAAGGAGCACGTCAGGAGGCTGCGCCTGGAGCGGGCAGCGTTCCGGCTGAAGACCACGGACCACTCGGTCACCCAGATCGCCTTCGATGCCGGATACGAGACCCACGAGGCCTTCACGCGCAGGTTCCGGGCCATGTTCGACGAATCGCCCTCGGCCTTCCGCGAGATTCATCGAGCAGTGCCTTACCCGCCCTCTCCCTGCGGCGTGCATTTCGATCCCGACGGTCGGGTCGCGCGCTTTGAACCACTGAGAGAAGGAACATTACCGATGGAAGTGCGAATCAAGAACATCGAGCCGATGCGCGTGGCCTTCATGCGGCACGTGGGACCGTACGATCAGGTCGGCGAGACGTGGAATAAGTTGTGCGCGTGGGCGGGCCCGCGCGGATTGCTGGGCCCGCAGACCACGCCGCTGGGCCTCTGCCACGACGATCCGGACGTCACGCCGGCGGACAAGATCCGCTATGATGCCTGCCTTCCGGTTGATGCGTCGTTCAAGCCGGAGGGCGACGTCGGCGTGCAGGAGATAGACGGCGGTGAGTACGCAGTAGCGACGCACCATGGACCCTATGAGAGACTGTCCGAGACATACGCGCAGCTATGCGGACAATGGTTGCCGTCGAGCGGCCGTGAGTTGCGGTCCTCGCCGCCTCTCGAGGTTTACCGCAACTCGCCGCACAACACGGCGCCGGAGGATTTGATAACGGAAATCCATCTACCGCTGAAGGCGAAGTAGCGCCGGCCCGTCCGATCCAACACGGGTGCCACCGGAAGCGCCCATGGACCCCCGCCGACAGTCCGTCACCTAGCAGCCCGTGGCAAAACTGTGGCACCGGCGTCTCGCCGGTGGTTTTTACGGTCAAAAACGGCGTTTCCGATCCGCTGTCTTCCCTTTTACCACGGGCTGCTAGGCGGCCTCTGTTCAATACCGGCTGCTATCCGGGGGCGGATGCTAAGGGAATGTGAATCCGCCGAAGAAGGCTGCCAGGCTGCCGAAGATCGTGTTCAGCAGGTCGGTGACGAACTGGAACACGGAGTCCAGGAAGGCTTGTAGTGCGTTCTGGAAATCGAGCATGGGGGGGCTCCTTGCGCTGGGCGAGGGTAACCCATTGTATGAATTCGCCGAGCCGCGGGTCAAGGGCGCCCCGCGCTTCGATCGCTCCAATGGGTCCGTGACAGTTTAGAGCAGTTTAAGCTTGAGATTGCCTATGCCGCCGACGCCGATCGGAACCGCGACCGTGAGGGAGCGGTCAGCGTTCACCCTTGA
>JAFGQA010000309.1 GCA_016935885.1 Phycisphaerae bacterium
CGGGGCGTTAAGGGAACTCTGTGGGAAGGCGGGCATCGCGTGCCCGGGATTGCCTATTGGCCCGGTATGATCCACCCCCAGAGCGTGACGGATGTGACGGCGATGACGATGGATCTCCTGCCTACCATCGCGACCATCGCCGGGCTGCCGCTGCCGTCCGGGCTGAAGCCGGATGGCGCGAATCTCCTTCCGGTGCTTCGTGACGGCAAGTCGCTGCCGCAACGGACGCTCTTCTGGCGATTCGGTCGTGATCGGGCGGTTCGAGAGGGCCCCTGGAAGTTGCTGATCACGGCATCGAGGCGCGGCAAACGCAAGACGAACGAAGCCACTGCAGCCGATGAAGAAATCTGCCTGTTCAATCTGGAGACGGACCTGGGCGAGAAGAAGAACCTGGCCGACGCCCAGCCCGATCGAGTTCGGGCCATGCAGGTCAAGCTGACAGCGTGGGAGAAGGACGTCTCCGCCGGCGTGACGCGACGGGCATAGCGGACCGGTTGGCGCCCTCGTTCCCGACCTTGTCTGATCCGGTCTGGACCTGTGCGATGTGAGGCGACCGTTCGAGGCCGATCATGGAGAAGCGGTGATGGTCCGTTTCCGCCCCGAGGATTTCCCGTAGCCGGCAACGCCTTGCTGCCGATACACCCGATAGAGGTGTCCCCGCATGGTTATCGTGATCGCCAGTCTCGAGCCTGACACGGGCAAGTCGACCATCGCCGTGCACATGGCCGCCTGGCTGCACGAGCAGATGAGGTCCGTGGCCTTCGTCGACGCGGACTCCGCTCAGCGCGGCGGCTCCGCGTGGGTCCGGCTCGCCTGCCCGGGCATCCCCGTCCACCCCATCACCGGACCCGTGGACGCCTTGGATCTCATTCCTCAAATCGAAGCGGAGCACTGCGTCGTCGACGCCCCCTCGGGCGACCCCGTCCTGAACTGGTCGCTGATGATGGTCGCCGAGATCGTGATCGTACCGTGCGGCGCGGGGCGGGACGATCCATCGCAACTCCAGAAGACCGTCCGCGCCCTGTCACGCGTTCGGGGAGTCCGCCAGGGCAATCCCTCCGCCTTGCTCGTCATGAATCAGGTGCGAGCCAGGGACCTCTCGGCCACCGAAACGCTCTTCGCCGTCAGGGAACTCGGCCTCCCCGTGGCCACCACCTCGCTCTCCCTGCGAATGCCCTACGCCAAGGCCCGCTCCGAGGGCTCCGTCGTCTGGCGAATGCCGGGCGATGCTTCCGATGCCGCCGAAGAAATGCGCTCCCTGTTCGCCGAAGCGCTCAACGAGGGCCGCGACGTGTCCCGCCCCGACCACACGTCGTTTGATCTGGAAGCCGGCGACCTGATTCCTCGCCTGGACGATGCGCACCTGTCGGATCACATCTGCGAGATCGGGGGCGTGATCCGCTGACTCGATGTGCAGAATTTCACGCTGTCGTCAGGCGCTTTGTTATGGTCGCGCCTTTGATATGAACGCGCCGTTACGCCTTCGCGCCGTGTGCCCGCAGAACGTTCGCCACGCCCTTGCCGAGTGGGTTCTCCTCGGCCGCCTGCACTGGCGTCCTGCCGCGAGGATCAGGGGCGTTGACGTCGGCGCCATGGGTGATGAGCAACTCAACCAGTTCAGGATCGCATCCACACTCCGCGTAGTTCAGTAGTGTGTATCCATGACTGTCCCTCACGTTCACATCCGCTCCCGTCTTGATGAGAAGCTCGACCGTGTGTCGCTGGTGGCTGCTATTCGCCCAGTGCAGCGGGCAATCGACTTCATCAGCTCTCGCGTTCACGTCGGCGCCGTGTGCGATGAGGAGCTCGACCAGATCGCAATAGCCCGCGGAAGCCGACCAGTGCAATGGCACAACGCCGTTTCCGTATCTCGCGTTGACATCCGCGCCACTCTCGATGAGCAGCCTGGCGATGCTGGTGTGTCCGTTCTTGGCGGCGAAGTGCAACGGCGTGACTTCAGGTCCCACCACGGCAGTTGCCAGACGAGGCTCGTCCTTGAGCAAGTCGGCGGCTTCCTTCTGGCGGCCCGTCCCTGCGGCGACAAAGATGTTCGAATCCGCGCCTCCTTCCATGAGGAGTTCGACGAGCGGTTCGTTGCCGCTGAAGGCCGCCGCGATCACCGGCGTGAGTCCTTGGCGACTCTCGGCGTGAATGTCTGCCCCCCTTTCAAGAAGGAGCCTTACGGTGCCCTCCCTTCCGCAGACGCAAGCGCGGTGAAGCGGGGACTCCCCGTTGTTGTCCTGACAGTCGATGTACGATCCCCGTGCCAGCAGGGCCGTTGCGGTGGCGACATCTCCGTCGCGGGCGGCATAGTGCAGCGGCGTACCGCCATGCTGATCCGACGTGCTGATGTGGGCCCCTGCTCCGAGGAGCAGGTCGACGAGGACGTCCGGGTCGCATTCTTCGGGGAAACACGTTCGTGGTACGTTCAGTTCGACTCTGACCGCTCTCGAATAGCTTGGCACCCGATGTAAGGGCGTTACACGGTAGTTGTTCTCTGCTCGGGCGTCTGCCCCCTTGGCGATCATGAGCTTCGTCATCTCCTCGCTCGAGCGTGCGACAGCGAAGTGCAAAGGCGTGTTCCCATCATCATCCTTCGTCTGGGTATCGCTTCCCGCGGCGATGAGGAGTTCGACGATTTCGAATTGGTTGTTCCTCGCTGCAAGGAGTAGGGGGGTTCGGGCGGAGGCGTCCTTCGCGCTCAGGTCTGCCTCGCAGGCCAAGAGGTATTCGACTGTTCGTTTGCCCTTACGTCTGCTGGATGCGGCTTCGTGCAGCGGGGTCCAGCCCGAACTGTCCGCCAGGTTTACATCTGCGCCGCTGTCGATCAGCAGCTTTACCATCTCCTCATGAAGCTGGTGCGCGGACCGGTGCAACGGAGTCTCGCCGTCTCGGTCTTTCGCATTGACCTCAGCGCCGCTGGCTAGCAGAAGCTCTGCAAGATCCAGGCGGTTCGAAAGCGCTGCCTCGTGCAGCGGCGTTTCGCCCTTCTCGTTTCTGGCGTTGACGTCTGCACCTTCTTCGATCAGGAGCTTCACGATCGGGTCCTGCCTGGCCGCGAGGGCCCACAGCAGTGGCGTCTTACCTCCCAGCTCCGCTTCGATACGCGATGGATCATCTCGGAGCAACTCTCTCACCCGATCAATCATGCCGAGCGCCGACGCCGCGAAGATGTCGATGTACGCTCCCTCGGCCGTAAGACGCTCTACAACGGCATCCTGTCGGCGCCGGGCCGCCCAGTGTAGTGGCGTCTGGCCCTCGTCGTCCTCCGCATCCGCCCGGGCCCCATCGGCGATCAGTGTCTCCACGGCGGATCGATGTCCACCGGAGGCCGCGACATGGAGTGGCGTCTCATCGGAGTAGCCCCTGGAGCTGACGTCGGCGCCATGTTTTACGAGAAGACGGATCAGGGAATCGTCTCCCCTTGAGGCCGCATGGTGAAGCGCCGTGTATCCTTCGTCGCATGTGAGGTCGGGATTCGCGCCTTCTGCAAGCAGTAGCTCGACGAGTGCTCCCTTGCCCCATTGGGCGGCGCGGGCCAAGGGCGAGTCGCCCCCCCACGTCTTCCCGTTCACGTCCGCGCCGCTAGCGATAAGGAATCTGGCAGCCGCTTCGTACCCGTTCTTGGCCGCATGGACTAGTCCGGTCTCTATGAACTTGTACGCCGCCTCGATGTGCCCGCCTCTGGCCAGGAATGCCTTCGTCTCCTCGATGAAGGCAGCTTCCTCGTCACCTGACCCAGGGCCACCTCTCGATCCCTCGGGCTCTTCTGGCTGCTTTTCCCCTTTGGTGTCCATCCTCAGACCTCCAGTAAACCTATCTGATCGCAATCACTAACTACGCCTCACTCACCTTCTCCACCAGCCCCTCCGGCACACTCGCCGCGTAGACCTGCGGCGAGCCGCTCCGATTCGACAGGAAGATCGCCCACTTCAGGTCCGGCGTCAGGTAGGGGCGGGGATGCGTATTCTTTGTCGTGCGGGGTGGGCCGTCGGTCTTCGTCTTGGCCGCGCACACGACTCCCGTCTTGCCCGTCTTGCGGCAGCCGAGGACGAGATCGTACTCGCCGCAGTGGTCTCCGCATAAGAAGTACCGCCCGCACCGTGACGCGTGGACGTGGACGAAGTTGAATCCGTCGGTCAGCTTCTGGGCCGATTCGCCCTCGCGAATGGCCCACAGGTCGCCGGCCGTCATCCAGATCTCCTTCGTCGCGCCCGCCCAGACCTCGTGCCCGCTGATCGGTGCCGTGTACGGCTTGCCGACCTTCAGCGGCGTCCGTTTGCCGTCGGGCACGGATAGCAGATAGAGCGTCGCGCCCTCCGGGCCGACGATGCGGATCCGCTCGCCCTCCGGCGAGAACTGACAGCCCCGATTGTGCTGAATCATTAGGCACTTTCCCTCGCCCGGCTCGAAGTGCGGATGCGGATTGCACAGATAAGGGTCCTCGTCGATGACCTTCTCCTGACCGGTCTTCAGATCGACCAGCACGATACCGAACCGTTTCCACGTCGGATCGAGCACGGTTCCGTAGGCGTAGTACCGCCCATCCGTCGTGGCCGTGCCCAGCGTCAGGACGAACCGGCGAATCGGCACGAGCTTCTCCGGCTCGCCCCGGCCCAGGTCCGCCCGCATCAGATAGACGGTGTCATCCTCGGCAAAGTGTTTGAGGTAGTAAAACACGCCGCTGTGCGAGATAGCCACGCCTCGGCGCCCCGTACTGATGTCCAACCGACGCCGCTTCCACGTGCCCAGCTCCACCAGCATGTACTCGTGGTCGTTCCGGCTCCAGAGATACTCGTTCTGCCGCAGGTAGACGAAGTATCGCGAGTCGCCCGAGCACCACGACCGTTCGCCGTAGATACTGGCGTACGTGTGGCTCATCTTGAGCTGCGTCTCGATCTGCCAGATCTGCGAGCCGGTTGGCTGCGTCTCGATGAGCTTGGCGCCGCTGGGCTGCATGGGGGACGTGAGAGGGCGTTGGGGCTGCGTCTGGCCCACCGCTCGCCGCACGGATGCCGCCAGCCCCGCCGTCCCGGCCAGGATCCCCTGGATTGCGGTCCGTCTCGTGACTTTCCGCTCTGGTCGTTCGTCGCGCATCGCCCGCCTTTCCTACTTCTTGAAGTGGTAATCCGCGAAATCAAGAAACCGATGCCAGTCGTACATCTCGACGGAGTGCCCGCCCTCACGGATGTGATAGCCGATGTCGCTTTCGATGATCGCCTTGCCCACGGGCGGGGAGGCCTCGGACGTGAGGCCCTTCTTGCCCAGCAGGCGATACACCGGGCTTGCGTAGTAGGCGCTGAGGTACTCGCCGCGCGGGTCGGCCCAGGTGTCTTCCACGGCGCTGTGAACGTAGACGGGTCGCGGGGCGATCAGGGCGAGCAGCATGTGCTGGTCGACGGGCAGGTCGTCTTCCTGATTCACGAACTTCCACGCGTTCCGGCAGAGCCAGTAAGGGAATCGCGTGACCATCTTGGCCAGCGTTTCGCCCGAACGCCTTCGCCAGAGGGCCGCGCCGGCGCATCCGGACTGAGCGGAAATGGCCATCGCGAATCGCTGATCCTGCGCGACGGCCCACAACGTGGCCTTGCCGAGCTTCGAGTGCCCCATGAGCGCGACCTTCTTGTGATTGACGTCATCGTCCGTTTCCAGGTAATCCAAGGCCCGCATGGCCCCCCATCCAATGGCGGCGATGACGCCCCACTCGTAGGCTTTGGGAAAGCTCTGTCCCTTCTTGAAGAACAGTGGATGGATGCCGTATTCAAACTGGACGTCGTTGTGCAGCACGAGGTCTTGCTGGCAGACGGACACAAGGGCATACCCTCGGTCAAGGAGTCCCCCGACAGGCCATCCGTTCTTGAGCTTCCCCGGGGATGCATCATCCGCGTCCATCTTGCTGGATCGACCATGGTCCCCCGTCAGCACCATGAAAGCCGGGACGGGTTTGGGCGCCTTGTTCGGCACGAAGACCAGGATGGTCATTGCCGCCCGGCCGTTCTTGCTCTTGAAACAGATCGCGATCCTCTTGCGCGTGGCTTTGCCGTGCATGAAGCGCTTGTCGACATCCAGCAAGCGGTACTCGGTCTGGATCGGGCTCTCGGGAACGGGTACCTGTCCGTAGACCAGGTTGGCGAAGAGTGCCAGGATCTGCGGGCGCCGGACGTTCAACCATTCTTCCGGCGTCTTGATCGGCCTACCCTCCGCCGAGACCAGGGGGTCAGGGAGGTCGTAGTGCGGGACCTTGCCTTCGTCGTAGTTCACATCGCTGTCATACTCCTTCTTCTGCCTGGCGATGCTGAATCCTGACAGACTCACGATGAGCAATCCCGTTAGACAAAGGGGCGTTGTCTTCATGATCTCTCCTGTCGAGACGTGCGGCAAGGCAGCACGATATCAGGATCATCGAAGGTCTTCAACCGTCAGCGCGGAAGCACCGAAGCACGCGAAATCGTTCGTTCTGGAGGTCAACAGTGGGAGGCCTGTCTTGAGTTCGCAGCGGTGATTGACGCCTTACGGCTTTCCGGCATCTAATGCCCCTCTGGGGGACGCACTGGAGATGTCGAGAGTCTTGGACGATGAGACGAATCCACCGTGCAGCGATTGTGCTTTCAATGCTTCTTGGGCTGCCGGCCCGAGGCGAACACCCTGCCACCATGCCGTGGGCGGTCAACAGACCCATCGTCAGCGTCAGAAAGGAGCTGATCGAAAAGCACCCGAAACCTCAAACGGCCCCCTGTATCGGCGAGGCTTACGTCGGACCGGATCTCCGGTTGTGGCAGCGTCGCGCCTACCAGTCGCTCAGCGATAACTGGCACCGCGTCGAACAGCGTTTCTCCGACGATAACGGGCGGACATGGTCGCCCTATGAGCCCCTCGGGCCGACGCATAAGAAAGTCAGCGGCGTCATCGTCATCGAGGGGGGCGGCGCGCTCTTCTACGATAACCATGCGGGCGTGTTGCTCGGGCTCTATGCGAGGATCGTCCCTCAGGCAGGCTTCTTCAACTGCTGCACGTACGTGCGAATCAGCCATGACTACGGACGTACATGGGGCAAGCTCAAGCAGCTTCGCTATGAGGAGGGAGAGGACTACGATCCGTCGAACCCCCTGAAGCCCGGCTACCTCAAGAAGAACCTCGCCCAGCCGGGCGACCCGATCATCCGGCACTCCAGCGGTACCGTTCTCGTTTGCGCCGGTCACGCCAACGCCCCGGATGATCCGGATAACGCCCAGCGGAAGGAGAAGGCCGGCGCGCTCTGCTTCATCGGCCGATGGGACGCCGGCAAGAAGGACTACGATTGGGTTGCGGGCAAACGCGTCACCGGCTCGCCGAAGATTACGTCCCGCGGCATGGCCGAGCCCGTCATCGCGGAACTCAAGGACCGGCGCATACTCATGCTCCTGCGCGGCTCGGACACGCCACAGACGCCCGGACGACGGTGGTATGCCGTTTCCGGCGACGGAGGGGTGACCTTCAGCGACATCCGAGAGTTGAAGTACGATGACGGATCGTCGTTCTACACCCCGTCGACCATGTGCGGCCTCCTCCGCCACAGCGTGACCGGAAGGCTCTACTACTTCGGGAACATCTCGCCCGTGCCGCCCAGGGGCAATTGGCCGCGCTATCCGCTGATCATCGCCGAGGTCGACGAAACCGCCCTCGCCCTCAAGAAGAGCACCGTCACCGTGATCGACGACAGACGCCCCGGGCAGTCCGACCAGATCCAGTTCTCCAACTTCTCCCTCCTGGAGAACAGGGCAACACATGAGTTCGAGCTGATCGTCACGCTCCTCGGCGAACGGCCTGGAGAGCACTGGGCCACCGCCGACTGCTACAAGTACTGGCTGACCCTGGCCAAGTCCCCGTAAAACCACCTATTTCAGGCATGAGATCCCAGGAGAAAGCAATCAGCATTAGAGGAGAGACTATATAGGGCACAAGATCTTGGATAGGATGCGTCACCCAGAATGCGCTGCTATACTCGACGATGAGCGATGGGCATCCTGAACCCCTCCACATCATGCGATCCGGGTACGTTGCCGCTGGTGAAGACCGGCGGCGCAGGCGTGCCCGCGCGGGTCGTCGTTCCCGACGGCAACAGCGCGAAGCCCACGAGATTGTTGCTGGCCAGCCTGGTCGGCATCACGGCGATCTGCCTGGCCGGCACACTCGTCGTCCCCTTTACCATCTACCGCGGTTACCGAATGCCCTTGCTCATGGTCGGATCGACGTGCTATCTCCTGATCGCCGTGCTCGGCGGCGGACTGCGGTCCTGGTACGGGCGGTCGATCCTCTTCATGCTGGTGATGTGCTGGCTCGGAGACTACCTCGGCCCCGGCAATTTCTACCTGGGATTGTACTTCTTCCTCATCGGCCACTTCGCGCTGATGGCCGCCTTTGCCGTCCGAGGCCTTAGTAGGCGAGAGTGCTTGATCTCCCTCCCGATGTTCCTGATTCTCCTCGTGCTGGGGCTGATCTGGCTCTACCCGCACGTCCGTGCTGGCGAGCGTCTGCCCGTCTTCGCCTACATGCTCGTCATTACCGCCATGATGGTCTTCGCGGGCGCCGCGCGTCAGGGCTTGGGCCGCCGTCTGATCTTCCCCGGCGCCATGCTCTTCTACGTGTCCGACATCTTGCTCGCGCGGTCGGCCTTCGTCGCATCGAGCTTCCTGAACACCGCCTTCGGCTACCCCATGTACTACGCCGCCTGTGTTCTCTTTGCCCTGAGCATCTTCGCCTTCGAGCACGAGACGCAAGCGGGCAAGCGCGATTCGCTCGACGATCCGGCGTCCCTACCCGAACCGGCCCGAATCGCTTAGAATCCCTTCCTCACCGGGCGCGCGAGCCACCCGGACCCATGCTCGATGACGACCGAAACAGTAAGCGGAAGGGACACCATGAGACCACACAAGCCGTATCGATTCATCGGTAGCTTGCACTTTGTGGGCGCCGTCATCATCTCGTCCGGCGTCGCGACGGCAGCCGTCCCCGCCGACGGAGTAACCTTCAACAGCAACACCACCTACGTCGTTTCGGCAAAGGCCGCCATGCTCGATCCCGCGGCCGTCACCGTTGCGGCCTGGGTCAAGCTGCGCGGACCTCAGGGTTCCGCCGTCTTCGTCAACTCCGGCCGGGCCAACAACGGCTTCACGTTCTACCTGCTCAAAGGCAACGTGCGGATGCTCGTCGGCAACAAGGAGCCTACCTACACGTTCGCCGTCGCACCAGCCCCGAAGCCCGGCGCGTGGGTCCACTACGCCGGTAGCTACGATGGCAGCACCGTCAAGGTCTATATGAACGGCAAGCTCGCCGCGAAGAAGCACGCCCCCGGGAGAATGGCCTTCTCAGGCGAGCTCTTCATCGGCGCTCTCAATGAGCGAGATCGGTTCTTCAACGGCTCGCTCGAGGACGTCCGGCTCTGGCGACGCGCGCTCAGCGACGAGGAGATCGCCGCCGTCGCCGCGGGCAAGACGACGACCGGGCTCGACGACGCCCTCGCGGGACACTGGACCAAGGCCGCTCTGGCGGGCCAGACCTGGAACAGCAAGGCCCCCGCGACGTTGTCCGCCAAGCGCGTGGAGAAGACCGGCGTGATCATCAACAAGAAATACGACGGCTATCGCGGCATCTGGTACTTCAACCAGCCTTCCAACGATGAGTACGTCTACAAGTACAGCGGAGGATTGGGCACCTACTGCGCCAAGCACATTCCCCACGCCTGGTACGTCAAGGAGGTCGACAAGACCTTCTTCACCTACGGCGGGGCCAAGGACGGCACCGACAACCGCCGCCTGGTCCACATGGTGTCGTACTACGACCACAAGACCGGCCAGGTGCCCCGTCCGACCATCCTGCTCGACAAGGAGACCGACGACGCCCACGACAACCCCGTCATCAACGTCGATGACAAGGGGTATGTCTGGATCTTCTCCAGCAGTCACGGCACGGGACGCCCCTCATACATCTCGCGGAGCAAGAAGCCCTATTGCGTCGAGGGGTTCGACTGTGTCTGGACGGGCAATTACTCCTATCCTCAGCCATGGTTCTTCCCCGGCAAGGGCTTCCTCCTCATCCACACGTACTACACCAAGGGACGCACAAACAGCATGATGACCAGCGCCGACGGCGTGAATTGGTCGCCCCGGCGTTTCCTCTCGCGGATCGGGCAGGGCCACTACCAGGTCTCGCGACCATGGAAGGACAAGAAGGTCGGCACCGCCTTCAACTACCACCCCGACGGAAGAGGCCTCAACTGGCGGACCAACCTCTACTACATGGAGACCCCCGACTTCGGGGAGACCTGGACCAACGTCAAGGGCGAGCCCCTCGAGCCGATGCTTACCGACGTCAAGAACCCCGCGCTCGTGAAGGAATACGAGAGCCAGGGCCTCAACGTCTATATGAAGGACATCACCTACGACGACCAAGGCCGCCCGATCATCCTCTACGTCACGAGCAAGGGCTACGAATCCGGCCCGAAGAACATGCCGAGAACGTGGACCACCGCCCGATGGACCGGCACCGAGTGGGACATCCAAGGCGGCGACATCGTCTCCGACAACAACTACGACACGGGTTCGGTCTACGTCGAGGCGCCCGACCAGTGGCGGATCATCGGCCCGACCCACGTCGGCCCACAGCCCTTCAACCCCGGCGGAGAGGTTGCCATGTGGGTCAGCTCCGACCAGGGCAAGCACTGGAAGATGCTCCGCCAGATGACCAAGGGCAGCGATTACAACCACACGTACGTTCGCCGCCCCGTCAACGCGCACCCGGGCTTCTACGCATTCTGGGCTGACGGACATGGCCGGAAGCCCTCGGACTCGCGACTCTACTTCTGCAACAAGGACGGCGACGTCTTCCGACTGCCCGTTAAGATGACCTCCGACATGGAAAAGCCCATGAAAGCAAACTGATGCCGCCAAGGAAGCCCTGGCAGAGCGGCCCAACTCATCATATGTGAGGGAGAGGAATTCCACCTGTTACGAGGCCCTGGAGCAAAGACCCTTTTTCATACCGCCGAACAACGGAGAACCCGGCACATGTTCATCGACATCCACGTTCACTGCGCCAAGAAGCGACACCCCAAGATCGTCCGCGCCAACGGCAGCCACTATCCCGATCCCCAGCGCCTCATCGCCATGATGGACGCCGCCGGCATCGACAAGGCCGTGGTTATGACCTGCGTCAGTCCGGAGTGGCGCTACGCCGTCGTCCCTCCGGAAGAGGGTCTTGATATCTGCGCGATGTACCCCGATCGGCTCATCCCGACCTGCAACATCGACCCGCGATGGCTGACCAACGACACGACCGCCGACTTCACGCCGCTGCTGGAGGCCTACAAGGAGCTTGGATGCAAGGTCATCGGAGAGTGCATCCCAAACCTGCCGTTTGACGACCCTCTCTGCATGAACTTCTTCGAGGACGTCGAGGCCTCCGGACTGCCGCTGACGTTCCACATCGCCCCGCAGTCCGGCAGTTACTACGGCTTCGTCGATGAGGTCGGCCTCCCGCGGCTGGAGAAGGTCCTCAAGGCCTTCCCGAACCTGAAGTTCCTGGCGCACTCACAGCCCTTCTGGGCGGAGATCAGCACCGACGTCATCCAGAACGGCGAGCGCGTGTCGTATCCCAAGGGCCCCGTGACGCCCGGCCGGGGCGTCGAGCTCATGCGCGAGTACCCGAACCTACTCGGCGACCTGTCCGCCGGCAGCGGCTACAACGCGATCAGTCGCGATCCGGAGTTTGGCTATCAGTTCATGGAGGAGTTCCAAGACCGCCTCTTCTGGGGAACCGACATTGCCAACGATCCCCAGGAACTGCCGATCGTCGACTACTTCAAGAAGCTCGAGACCGAGAACCTGATCTCGCGGGCGGCCCACGATAAGATCACCTGGAAGAATGCGAACCGTCTACTGGACCTTGGGCTCGAGTGATCTTCGTATAGCAGCGGGTGTCTCCTCGCTTCAGCGGCGAGGGACGCGAGTTTCTCCGGAGAAGGATAACGAGAAGGAGTGCGCGATGAGCATGCGGTGGATCCTGGCGATACTTGTGATCACGTTGCTCAAGGACGCCTATGCCTCCGAACAATACGAAGTCCGCTTCAAGTCAGACATCGACTACCTCGGTCCCGGGCGAACCGAGAAGCTGGACCTCTACATGCCCATCACGGACGACAAGACTAAGCGCTTCCCGGGCATCGTCATCGTCCACGGCGGCGGATGGACAGGCGGCGACAAGGCGGCCGGCCGCGAGAAGAATATCGGAACGAACCTCACCCGCGCAGGCTATGTCTGCGTCAGCATCAACTACGTTCTGGCGACCAAGGCCAAGGACACGTGGCCCGACGCCATCCACGACTGTAAGCGCGCCGTCCAGTCTCTGCGTAAGAATGCGGACAAGTACCAACTCGACCCCGACCGCATCGGCGCCATCGGGGGCTCGGCCGGCGGACACCTCGTCTCGATGCTGGGCGTCCTCGGTCCGGAGGTCGGCCTGGAGCCTGAACAGCCCTATCCCGGCGTCTCCAGCCGCGTCCAGGCCGTCGTCGACCTGTACGGCATCACCAACCTCGTGACCCGTCAGCACGTCCAGAAGGACGGCACACTGACCGGCAAACCCATCCGGACCCGGTACGGCTTCCTTGGCGTCACCTACGACGAGGATCCGAACCTCTGGAAGCGCGCTTCTCCGGTGAATCACGTGACCAAGGACGACCCGCCGGTCCTCATCCTTCACGGCACGATGGATACCACTGTCGACTATGAGCAGTCCATCGAGTTCGACAAGAAGCTCGCCGAGATCGGGGTCGGGCACGAACTCCGACTCATCCCTGGTATCGGCCACACCTTTCACCTCCAGGCCTGGGGCAAGAGGCCGCTACCCTACGACCTCCGCCCGGTCGTCATCGGCTTCTTCGATAAACACCTCAAACGCGATACCGCTGCGACCAAGCCGACCGGCTGAGCAGCGAGGAAGGCCATCAAGCGCGTCGCAGGCAGGGAGGGTGGAAAACCCAGCGGAAGTCCCAGAAGCCGAACGGAAAGCTCTTGGCGGGAGCACGCCACCTTGCGCATCCCCAGATTCGTGGGGTTTGCCGATCCCGCCCCCCGGCCCCCGAACCCTAGCGTTCGCGATACCCGATCTCCGGCGTCAGCAGGATCTTGCTTCGAACGAAACTCCCGCTACCCCGGCCGATCTCCTTGCCCCGAGCATTGTAGGCGATCGCTTCGGCGACGTAGAGCACCGGCGAGGCCTGCACCACATGCCCCAGGGCTCGGATCTGTCCGGAATCGACGGGACGGAGGAAGTGGATGTTGAACTGCACGGTCAGCACGAAGACGTCCTCGACCAGCGAGTTCGCCGCGAAGAAGGATGCGTCGTCCATTGCCTTGAAGTAGACGCAGCCGTGTACCGCAAGCCCCGCGTGGAAGAGGTCGGGGCGGACCTCGATCGTTACCTCGGCCCGAGCCCGCTCGATGGTGAGCCGTGGCTGGAAATACTGGTTGCACGGGGCGGCGTGGTAGAGGTTCTCGAGCTTTCGGTAGTGCTGCTCGGCGCTCATGTCAACGATACCTTCTTGTCAAGCCGCGCGATCCCCCGGTAGCAGGGCGCTGAGCTACTTCCCCGATTCCTTGCTCGCCAACAGACCGACCGTCTCCGGGCACCCATACATCGTGTACGTGTACATCTTCCCGAACCCCGGCCCGGGCGCCGGGGCCTCGAGCAGTCGCTTGAACTTGGCATCCCACGCGACGCGGAGGATCCGAAGGTGTTCCGCGTTGTCGGCGATCCGAACGCCGTTCACGTGTGCCATGACGATCACGCCCATTTGCCCCATTCGGCTTGTAGCCGGGCACGACGTGTACCGCCAGTCCTGCCACTCCTCCCGCCACGTGTCGTTGTCCAGAAAGGTCACCGCCCGTTCGATCGCCTTCGGAAGCCGCTCATCGCCCGTCAGCAGGTAGTACCGGCTCAACCCGTTGATCAGGACCGACGTGATGAAGCCCGCCATGCCGACGTGCTTGTTCTTCTCGCAGTTGCAGTGGCCCGGCGGCAGCTTGTAGAGCCATCCGCCGCAGACGGGATCCTGCTCGGCCAGGGCGTCATCGACCAGCGTCCTCATCGCCTTGAGATAACGATCGTTCAGTCCGATCTCGTACGCGCCCGCCAGCGCCAGGAGCGGCCAGCCTGTGGTCCTCCCGCAGTGAGAGTGACCCATGAAACGAAACTTCCGCTTCTCCACGAGCGCGGCGATGCTGTCGGCGATTTCCTCAACCGTTTCCTTCAGGAAAGGATCCCCCGTCAGCAGATAGTGGCGCGATACGCCTTGCGTCCAAACGTGTCCGAGATTGTATGGGTCGAGGCAGAGGTAAGGCGTCTTGGAGTTGCCGATGTTGTACTTGACGAACAGTTCGCGGATCGTCTCGGGCGGATAGAACCCGCTGACGTGGCCGACGGTGTGCTGGTGCACCAGTCCTGGCCCAGCCGGGAAATCCTCCCGGATGCCGAAGTGCTTGGCCAGGTCTTCGTTGACGAAGTGTACGGTGTCGACCTCGCTGGAATGCCGAGCCGCCGCATCGGCCACGTAGAAGTACTTCGGATCGCCGGTCCGCGCGTATTGGATGAGCAGTTGATTCGTCGTGTCGTATTCGTGATTGCCCCAGTTGACCATGCGCTCGCCGAACCAGTCGCCCCAGTTCATCGCGCCGTAGTCCCGTTGGACCTCGATGCAGTTGCAGTACGCGTTGAACAGGTTCTCGGCCCAGGGATCATACTTGGCCGTTTCGGGCCTGCCTGCCGGAATGATCGAGTCCCACACGCCCGTGGCGATCGCCTGGGCCGGGTCCGGCACCGGGATGAGCGGGGCATTTGCCATCTTCGCCAGCGAGGCGCCATCCCCGTTCAGGTCGATCCAGATGTCCCACCGGCGAGCCTGTCCGGTCCGGAGCCGGTAGCGGTCCTCCTCGAACAGGTACAGATACTTGTACCACGGCTGCATGTGGTCGAAGTCGCCCTTCTTGAATCGCGGCAGGAGCCCGACCGTAAGACCGTCCGCCGACGCCTCGATACTCTTGGGCCACTGTTGCCAGAAGTCGCGGATCGCGATCGCCATGGCGCCTTTGCCGTCCTGGATCTCGGCCCAGCCCGGGGCCTTGCCGCCCTTGCCCTCGGTGCCTTCGAGCCGATAGTCCTGATCGTCGACCTGGAGCAGACGCACGGGCGTCGTGGCCTGTCCCCGCCAACCGGGCTCGCCCCCGAGCACCGCCGCCTTCATTTCGTCGACCGGCCTGAACGTCAACGACAGGTCACGGATGTGCCGCATGATTCCCTTCTCGGCGTCGATCACGATCATCGGCTCGAATCGGACCAAGGACGTTCCCGCATAGCTCGACACCTGCATCCGAAACTGGAACATCCGCTGCCCGGAAGGTGTCTCGAAGGCGCCGGTCACCAGCACCATCGGATGAAGCGTGGCGGACGAGACCCCCTTGACGTGCTCGAACTGGGCCGGACAGTGCTGCCCGCTACCGTCCGTCAGCGAGCAGGCCACGTCGAGACGGTCCCCGACCCGCAGGACCGAGTCGCCGACCGCCCGGATCTTCATCGCTTGGGCCCTCAGCCTGGGATCGTCGTTCGAGATCGTGATCCCGCCATCAAGCGTCGTCCCGGGCTTCTTCGGCTTCTCCCATGACAACGTGTAGCGCCGCGTCCGTTCCTCATGTGGAGTGCGGCGGCTTGACGCGGCTTTGAGTTCTCCTCCAAGCGGCCCGGCTGCAAAATCGAGCAGGATCCATCGGGCGCTCCCGTCCTTCCACTTGGCAAGAACACTGGTCTGGAGAGGAACCCCGCCGCCGCGCTCATCCCGCAGGACAAAGACACTCCCCGCCGGAGCGGCTCCCTCCGCGATCGGAACACCCCCGGTCACAGGGCGCAGCACGGACAATCCGGCGATCAGATGGACGGTGATCGATAGCATGAGAAGAGGTCCTCCTGACGGGGGGCCGCCATCGGCAAGCGGCTGGCTCCCGGGTGTGCGCTTGCCGTTGAGAGAGCCGACGTCTCCGGATGACGTCAGGATCCCTTTACGATTCGAGGCAGATGGCGGATACTTGCTCACCGACCGGGACTTGGTAAGCACGTGCTCGGCTAAATCGTAGCCCTTCAAAGGAATGGTGACAATGCCTGACGGTCGGTTGCTGACATGTGGGTGTTTGTTGCCGGAGGCGAGTTGACATGCAAGTGAGAAAACAGCAACGAAACGCGCGGGAACGCACGGTGTCCCGACGGAGTCTGCTGAGAGGTGCTGCTGTCGCGTCGGGGGTCTTCACCATCGTTCCGCGGCGCGTGCTGGGCGGGCCTCGCCACATTCCTCCAAGCGAGAAGCTCAACGTCGCTGCCATCGGCGTTGGAGGTAGGGGGGAGTCCAATGTCGCGGGCGTGAGCAGCGAGAACATCGTTGCGCTGTGCGACGTGGACCAGCAGCGCGCGGCCGCGACCTTCGGGCAACATCCCAAGGCAAAGAAGTACCGTGACTTCCGAGAAATGCTCGAGAAGCAGAAGGACATCGACGCCGTCGTGGTGTCCACGCCGGACCACACGCACGCCGTGGCAGCCATGATGGCCATCAAGTTGGGCAAGCACGTGTATTGCGAGAAGCCGCTTACCCACACCATCGGCGAGGCCCGCAAGCTCACCGAGGCGGCCCGCGAGGCTAAGGTCTCCACGCAAATGGGAAATCAGGCCCAAGCCATGGAAGGGCCGCGTCTCGTGCGGGAATGGATCGAAGACGGGGCCATCGGCTCCGTCCGCGAGGTGCATGTTTGGTCCGATCGCCCAGGTGGACGTTGGCCTCAGGGCGTGGACAGACCGAAAGAGACGCCACCCGTTCCCCCCACACTCGACTGGGACCTCTGGCTGGGTCCCGCCCGGGAGCGGCCGTATCACCCGCTGTATGCGCCGTTCAAGTGGCGAGGCTGGTGGGATTTCGGCACCGGTCCTCTGGGGGACATGGGCAGTCACAACCTCGCGCCGGTATTCTGGGCGCTGAAGCTGAAGTATCCGACGAGCATCGAGGCCAGCTCGACCGCGGTGAATTCGGAGACTCTGCCCCTTGCGTGCATGGTCCACTTCCAGTTTCCCGCGCGCGGCGACATGCCCCCGGTCAAGTTGCACTGGTACGATGGCGGGTTACTACCCCCCCAGCCCGATGAATTGGAGTCGGGACGGAGTCTGCCTCACGACGACGGCATCCTCTTTGTCGGGGACAAGGGCAAGCTCTTGGCAGAAGGCTGGGGCGCTCAGAAGCCGCGCCTCTTGCCCGAGTCGAGGATGAAAGCCTACAAGCAGCCTGACAAGAGGTTCCCGAGAGCTGCCGGCCACCATCAGGAATGGATCGAGGCCTGCAAGACCGGCAAGCCCACCGGTTCAAACTTCGACTTCGCCGGGCCGGTGACGGAGACGGCGTTACTAGGGACGATTGCGGTTCGCACGGGAAAACCAAGGGCCGGATCCTGCCTCATCAGGCAACGGCTGGAGTGGGATGGTCCGAACATGAAGGTAACCAATGTGCCCGAGGCGAATGAGTACCTCCATTCGCAGTACCGCAAGGGATGGACACTGTAACAGCGGCACTACGTCGACCATGATGTGAGAATCGGAAAATGAGAACCACGATGCTGCCCCTAGATTGCGTGAGTGTACTTCTCGCCGTTGCCTGGGTTCTGGCTTGCCAATGCGCGGTTTCGTATGCATCGAGCAAGGGCGAGGGCGTCATGACGTTCAGGCCCCCATGCGAGTGGGAAGTCAAATTCAACGCGTCAACGTCGGTGTTGGATTTGGCACACCGAGTTTCCGGAGCGAAGATCAGCGGCAAGCTGTCGTTCACCGTTCGGCGCGACAAGGGCGTCCAGGCCTGGTCCATTGTTGCAGCCCGCGACTCGGTCACCTCGCGCCTCGCCCTGCTCGATGACGGCGGCAACGTCCAGGGCTACGTGACCTTCACCGGCACCGGCGACGTGGTTCGCGTCAACGTCGTTCACCGGGCCGCCCAGAACTACCGCGGCACACTGACCCTCGATGCGACCGCCCAATTGGGCAAGGAGACGTTCGCCTGTCGAACGAAACCGATCGACGGATCGTCCGTCGTACAGATGGCATCCGGCCCGGCCGACAGCCGGCTCAACGACTCGCTCTTTGACATCCCGACCGACGCCGCCGTCCGCTTCGCCGGTGAGCACGTCGCGATCGCGACACCGCCCGGGAAGGGCGGCGAGCAAGCGTTCACGGTCAAGATGACCGCGACCATCCACGACGCCGCCCACAACGCCCTTGTCTTCAAGCTGATCCGCGACTACTACCGCGCTCGTTATGTGCCCTACTACAAGCCGATCGACAAGCAGCGGTGCCCCTTGCCCCCGACAGGCTGGATGTCGTGGAACGTCTACTTCGACACCGCCGGCGAGAAGGAGAACCTCGATGAGGCTCGCGTGGCTGCCAAACATCTTAAGCCCTTCGGCCTGGATATTTGGCACATCGAGTCGTGGCAGGACAACTCCGACAGGCTCCCCGTCAGCAAGTTCCACAATCTCACCCTCCGCCCCAACCCGCGGCAGTTCCCGCATGGGATGAAGTGGCTCGCCGATGAAATCCGAAGACTCGGCTTCCGCCCCGGCATCTGGACCGTTCCCTTCGGCACCGGTGACCACGCCTTCTATCAGGCTCATAAGGATTGGTTCCTCCACCACCCCGACGGCAAGCCGATGACCAACTGGAACGGCCTGTACCTCGTCGATCCGTCGCAGGAGGTCGTCCGCAAGCATATGGAGGACACACATCGAACCATGTCGCAAGAGTGGGGCTACGAGTACTTCAAGATCGACGGCATGTCCGGCCGGAGCCAAGGCTACTCGGCCCACTTCTATGAGAGACCTGAGGTCCGGGCGGCCTTCAAGGAGAGATGCGAGGACCCGTTCCGGCTCTGTGTCGAGGCCCTGCGACGTGGCATTGGTCCGGATAGAGTCTGGTTGGCGTGTCAGGGCCATTACAGCGGTCCGGAGATCGGCCAAGCCGACGCCGGCCGCCTCGGCGCGGATATCGTCCACCCCAACAAGCCCCCGAACTGGCACAACTACCGCCACCAGGTCGAGTGCACCCTCAATCAGCTCTTCGTGAACAACATCGTCTGGTACGGTGATCCCGACACGCTCCTCGTCGGCCAGGGCCTGCCCATGGAGATGGTTCGACTTGCCACAACCATAGTCGCATTGCCCGGCCAACTCACGTTCTTCGGCGACAAGCTCGCCGAGCTTCCACCTGAGAGGATGCGACTCCTGCAGCAAGTCCTGCCCCCGTGCGACATCCGTCCGCTCGACCTGTACCCCATCTTCGACATGCTGCCCGTGTGGGACCTCAAGATCAGGCGCCCGTTCGCCGAGTGGGACGTCGTCTCCCTCTTCAACTTCTCCGACAAACCTGCGGACGTCGCCGTCGGGATCGCCGACCTGGGTCTCCCCGCCGACGCCGACTACCTGGCCTATGACTTCTGGAATCAAAGTTTCCTCGGAAGCTTCAAGCAACGCCTCGCCGCGAACGTCCCTGCCCAGGGCAACGTCCTCATCGCGCTGCACCGGTCACTACCCCGGCCCCAGTTCCTGTCCACCGATCGCCACATCACACAGGGCGGCGTGAGTCTGGAAGACTTGTCGTGGGATGCTCAGAAGAAGGTCCTCGCCGGAAAGGTCCGACTCGTCGGGGGGTTTCCCTCGACGCTGGTGTTCCACGTGCCGAAGGGATTCACGCTCGCGTCAGTGAAGGCCCCCGGAACGGAGGTCCTCGAGCGCCGGCAGACGGGCGACGGCCCGCTCGCCATCGTCCTGAGGCGCGAAACATCCGGAATGACAGACTTTACGCTACACTTCTGAAGGGCCATCAGTCGGACCCGCGCACTCTCACGCCCCCGCGATCCGGGGCATCCGCGTCGGCTCGCACGCCATCGTCGCCTGCATGAACGCCAGCAGCAGTCGACCCTTCAGCTCCGCCGCCGCGGGCTCATGCCAGAGATTGTGGATCTCGCCGGGGTCTTCCCAAAGATCAAAGAGCTCGCCGTCGTCGAACTTGCGGTACACCGTGATCTTGTACCGCTCGTTGACGTACGTCCGCATGTGGAAGTTCGTCTTGGTGTGCCGATTCTCCGTGATGCTCCACGTCCGCGCCGGCTCGCCGCCTGTCCACGTCCCGAGCTGGTTAACGCCCGTCATGATGCCCGGAACCTCCAGCCCGGCCGCTGCCAGAAACGTCGGAGGAAGATCGATCAGGTTTTGGATCGCGCCGCTAACCCGGCCGGAGGGGACTTGCCCAGGCCAACGGACGATGAACGGCAGACGCAATAGGTCCTCGTAATGATGGATCGCCTTGGCGATCAAACCGTGCTGGCCGAGGAAGTGCCCGTGATCCGTCGTGAAGACGACGAGCGTCTCTTCAGCCATTCCGAGCCGATCGACCGCCTCGAGGATCCGCCCGATCTCCTGGTCCATGAAGGACGTCATGCCGTAATAGCAGGCCATATCTCGCCTGAGCTTCGCCCGATCGTGCAGGTGCGAGTGCGCCCCGTGCATGCCCTGATCCTCGAAGAACATCTCCTGGAACTTCGGATCGGCCTCCTGCGTCATGCGGAAGTGGATCGGGTTCTTGTCGTGCTCTCCCGGTGCGAGCTCGCCGGGCACCATGTCATCTGGGTTGCACATGCTCGCCCAGGGCTCGGGCACGGTGTATGGCGGGTGCGGGTCGTGAAAGCTGCTCCAGCAGAAGAACGGCCGGCCCTCGCTGGCGGCGCGTTCAATCTGCGCAATCGTCCGCTCGGCCGTCCACTTCGAGTAGTGGTACTCTTCGGGAAGCTCCCAGGTGCGCGTCGGCGCGTCCCAGTACAACTTGCGCTTGCACCGCGGGTGCTCGGGGGCGGGAGGCCACGGCTGGAAGTAGTCTCGCCAGTTGGCGAGGCCCCTCTCTTCCATCCAGATCGCGTAGTGCTGGCCCGCGTGCGACTCGTCGCCGTGCATGCGAGCCACCTCGACGTGCTCGAAACCGTACCAGGGCCCATGGAACGCCCGCCAGAAGTCGAGGTCGCGCAGGATCGGCTGGCACTCGAGAGACTCCATTCCGGGCTCGGTCGCAAGCGGCTGGAAGTGAGCCTTGCCGACGAGTGACGTGAAGTACCCCGCAGCCCGAAAGCGGTCGCTGATCACGGGCACGTCCTCGAATAGCTTCGTCCCCAACGACCAGGCCCCGTGCTGCGACGGGTACATCCCCGTCAGCAGCGTCGCCCGCGTCGGCGTACACGTCGGGTTCGGGCAGTAGGCGCGATCAAAACGGACGCCCTCACGGCAAAGTCGGTCGAGCGCGGGCGTCTTGATGCGATCATTGACTGCGCCAAGCGTGCTGTGGTGCTGTTGGTCGCTGGTGATCAGAAGGATATTGGGGCGTCTTGCCGGCATCCGCTAGTTCCCCTCCTGAGAAACATCGTTTTTGCGGTGTACCGCAACGCGTCCAAGTCTGTCCCAGGCAATCAGCATCCACTCTCCGCGGCAGAAGGGCGGCAGCGTCGCTCGGACGCTGCCCTCGGTGGTTTCAGCGAACTCGTTGACCCTCCAGACGGTTTCGCCGACGGCGCGGTAGATCAGCTTCCCGGCTCCGGGCCTGTTGAGCTTGAACGTCACCGTCATCGCGCGATCCTTGGTCGCCTCGTCGGCGCCAAGGACCTTGAACGGATCGCGTTCCGCAAGCGCGACGGCCGCGTCAATCAGTCGAATGCGGTATTCATTCGCCAGCTCGCGCTGGTCCTTCTTGCTCAGGACCCGATCGAGCGCTTCGTCAATGAGCTTACGCGCTTTGGTCGCGGGGGGAGCGTTGTGGCCCGGCGTGTCTGCAAGCCGACCTAGCAACCGAATGATCTGCCAGTCTTCGATCCCTTCTCGGCTGGCCTCCCAGCGGCGCGAGGTGATGGGACCGCTCGCGCCGTCGTAGACCGCTCCGCAATCGGCGATCGGCCCGTCGAAATCATCCCACGGGTCGCCTCGCCACGAGCTGTAGTCCCAGTAGAACACTCCGTCGAGTCCGAGTCGGGCTGCATACCAAGGCTTGAGCCGGTGATATGTGTACGGCGGCAGGGCCTTCATGTTCACCGAACACGTATAGGTGTAGATGGGCTTTCCCGTCTTGCGATACTCAGCCAACAAAGCCGCGCCGACCTTCGGAATCAGCAGCTTGTTCAAGTGCGGGACCCATACGTCGATGACCGGGTCCATTCGTCGGACCTCCTCGACGGACTGTGCACCGTCCATGACGAGACGGACCTTCGGATCGATCTCGCGGAGCAGCTTGCCGCCCTCGACGACGTAGCGGACGTTCTCGCCGGTCGCCTCGTCCCAGACCTGCACGCAGAACTCGTCGTATCCAAGGCCGAGATCCTTGAGATGCGCGAGCCACTTGCCATAGGCCCAGCGAAACGCGCGAACCCAAGCCTCGTCCATGAACGTCCAGCCGTACCGCTTGGACACCTTCATCTGGAAATCGCGAATGATCCCGTACGCGAAGAGGATCTGCCCGCCGGCCTTGCGAGCGTACCGCATCTTGATTCGAAGCACGCGGTCGTAGCTTGAAAAGTCCATCTCGCCGAGCGGCTTGCCCGTTTTGTCAAACTTCGGCGCCGGCATGCCTGTTGGGACCAGGTAGAAGTTGACCTTGTGATCGAACAGGTCTCGTACATAGGACTCATCGCGGGCATAGTCCCAGTTGTACACGGCGAAGTCTGGGCTGGTGCCCAGCCGTAGCGGCCTGACGTCCAGCGAAAGCCGCACCGTCTTGCCCGCCGGCGAGCCCTGATCGACGATCGTCGCGAGCGGCTTGGCTCCCACCGTGCATTCGTAGTGCCCCGGCGGAAGATCCCGCGCGGGCAGGGTGATCCAGACCTGCCGGCTCTCGCCGGGTGGCACGTCCAGCCGTCCGGCGGGGTTGAGCGGGATCAGCGGGTCGGCAACCACCGATCCCGTGCGGAGCTCCTGCCAATCCGCCACGGCCAGTTGTGGCGCGGCGTCGGGGAATTCCACGACGGAGTCCTTTCCCCTGCAGAGCTGTACGTTGTCGATCCAGACGGTGCCGCCGCCGCCATCCTCGACCCAGATCACGAGTTGATGGAGCTTGCTTTCCTTAGGCGTGATCTGCCGGCGGAACCGTCTCCAACCGTGGCTGCCAGTGATCGGCTGGCTGAAGTGCGCCCGCGTCCACCCGCTGTTGACCACGCCCACGCGGAGACTGGGCGTGGCATTCGAGGCCTTGGCCCAGAACTCGAGAACGTAGTCTTCGTCCGGCACCAGCGTCAGATTCTGACGGATCGTCAGTTTGCCCGAAGTCGCGGTGTCGAGCTCAATGATCTGCCCACGATGAGGGTCCGCTCTCATTCGCCAAGCCTTGCGGTTACCGCCGACACGCTGCCAGCCGTCGGGAATGCCATCCTTGTTCGCGTCGGCCTCGAAGGTGCCGTTGGCGACGACGTTCTTGGCCTGGCGATCGGACTCGGTGAACCAGGTAAGGTCCGACGCCGTGACGCGGAGCCGCAATGGATCGTTGCTCAGGTTCGTGATGATGAAGTTGGCGGACTCGTACTCGTTGACCAGCGACTTGACGTCCAGTTGCCCCAGCTCATCGAGCGCTCCGGGACGTTCGGACTGTTTGAGGTCGAGCCAGTTGCTCTGAGTCCAGATCGGCCAGCGAATTCGGTTTAGACGGGCTGCCTCGACGCCTGCCGCCCGGTTGAGACGCTCATACTCCTTGGCGTCGAGACGCGCGTTCTCGGCGAGACTCCTGTCGATGGCTCCGCGTAGGCCATCGGCTGCTCGAGAGGCGTGATCGACGGCCGTTTGAACGGTGGGCCTCAGTGGGTCGTCGGCAGCGAGCGAAGCGAGGAACGACCGGGTCGGCCCGAGCACTCTGTCGAGCTTGGCCAGTTGCGGTTGCGGCCGGATCCTGACAGGGATCGCGCTTCGCCAAACGGTGCGCTTGCCCAGCAAGGCCTCGAACGTGACGTTACCGTCTGCGAGCCCGAGGGGGTACGTTAGGGTGACGGGGCCGTCCGCCCGTGGTGGGATGGCTACGGGTTTCGCGTCCGAAACGCGGATCTCCGCGGCCGCACCGTCGGGGACGATGAGTCGCAACGTCGCTGTGTTGGCTCCCGGTAACTGCCGGCTCAGGTCGAACGCCTCGACTCGAACGGGCTTCTCGGCGAATAGGATTTCCCCGAAAGTGCCCGGACTCGAGAACCGGCCTCGCGCGCAACTCCAGCTAGACAGTTCCGACTTGACCTTCCGCTCCCGGCAGAAGTTCGCCCGCCATGCCTCGCCCGGTCCAGGCGCCCCGCCAAGGGCGGAGAAGGGGATGGCGAGCTCGACGGACCAGGAGTCCTTGTCCTTGAAGGCAGCGGCTTTCAGAGCGGGGCTCCAGCCCGTCTCCTCGTCCCTGGCCTCGTAGGTCGCTCCGACGCTGTTGACGATGATGTGGAACAGACGCTTTGAGCCGGACCGTCGGATGAACAACTCCACGCAGTCGTCATGCCACAGGGCGCCATCGTGCGTCGTGTTGTTGGCCACGATCTGGTTGGGGCTCGGCTCGTCGCATCGAAACCCGACGTATAGGTTGTCCGCGTCGTACAGGATGAGCGCTCGAGTTTGGGCCGCGGCAAGCCCGTCGCCGTCCATCAGGATGAACGGCATGAGCTGCGCGCATGGTGACCAGGCGGCATCGGTCAGCTTACCGTCAACCTCCGGTACCGGTCCGCGACCGACCTGGACCAGTGGCACCGCTCCGGTTGCGGACGTGATGAGAGCAATCCAGATGGCCGAACTCAACAGTGTTCGTCGTGTGGTCTCGTTTCCGTCGGAGAGCATGATATCCTCTGTCCTCGCCGCTGGACGTTTGGGAGCCGTTGACTGGATCTGCCGCCGCTACTTTACGTAGCGTCTCAGGACGACGCGCTCAACGCAGATGGCGTTCGTCTGACCCGCCTTGCCATGCGGGAACGCTGGGCCTTCGAACCTAATCCGTGCCCAGATCTCGAATACTCCTTCCGGAGACGTGGGGTCGATCACGCCGTCGATGTCGACCTGAATGATCCAACTCCAGAAGAAGTAGAGGTACGTCGACGGTGCGATCCTGTGCTCGGCCATCTTGTACCAGTGATATCCGGGTGCCGGTACCTGCTCGGGCGTGATCTGCGAAGACGCCACCGTCTTCTTCTCGAGCACGTTGTACAGACCCCAGGACATCGGCAACTTGTACTTGACGATCTCCTCGTCGGAGAGCTGGAGGCGGTTCGTGATGCCGGTCTCCGCCTCGGGGTCGGGCACGCGCTTGACGATGTCCTGCCAGTTGCGGGTCTCCTCGGCGGTGAAGTCGAACACCATTCCGGGCGGTTCGTCGCGGAACTTCGCCGGAAGCGGCAGGTTGACCCGGCGACCCAGGACGAAGCGGACCTCCTGGTCCGCTTTTGTTCGCTCGGCCGGACGCTGCTTCTCGGGAATGCGCAGGTCGATTTGCGCACACCAGGTGTCCCGGCATCGAGCGGCGATGGCCCTTCTGTCAAGAGGGATCGAGGAGGGGTCGCAACCGGCGCTCTTCCACTCTTGCACCAACTGTGGGAATCGCAGCACCGTCGCCCGATCCAGCGGGAGTCGCGCGTGCCGAACGCGAGGCAGAAGGACCGGATCCGAGCCGACGGCTTGTTCGGCTTGATCGAAGATCTTCGAGGCGTCTCGGATGAACGCCAGGTCCAGGAACCGATGCCGCACGGGAGACGCGTTCATGCTCAGATAGGCTGGCTTGGCCTCGGCGGAGGATTGCAGCTTGGCCAGGTACTCGCGAACGTGCTTGCCCGCCGGGCCGTAGAAGCCGTCAGTGAAGGTCCTAAGCAACTCCTCGGTTTCTCTGTACGGATTCTCCAACAGCTTCATCATCAGCCAGACCTTGAGGTCTCGCAGATCGGCCAGGATCGGATACTCGTGTTCGGTGAAGACGCCCTCGACGTTGTGCTCGGCGTAGAACTGGTAGTCGGGCTGGTAGGTGTGCACCGTCGGTATCGGCAGCCCGTAGCCGGGCGCGTACGTGACGGCATAGTCCCAGATCCGCAGGTTCTTGCTGATCTTGGCCCAGCTCAGCAGGTGCTCCTTGAATCGTCGGTTCTCCGGATCGGTGATCGGCTTGGTGAAGTTGCTCGTCGTATCGCACAGTCGAACGATAACGTTGTTGCGTGGCCTGATCGTCTTCGGCGCCCTCTGTGTCATCTGATAGGCGAGCGTGTCGACGAAGACGCCCGGGCACTCGTCCTTGATGGCGTCTGCGAGGTAATTGACGAAGTCAAGCAGTGGGCCCGCCTCCGACCCTTCCGCCTTGGCGATGGCTTGGCAGGGCGGGCACTGACACATCCCATGCCAGTCGTTCTGGCTGACGCTGAAAACCAGCGGCGCGGGCAGGCCCTTCTGCTCGGCCTCGGCGCTCGATTGCCTGATGTAGCCCCGCAGCTTCTGGAGGTAGGCCCGTCGTAGGTCCGCGTTCGTCAGACAGAGCTGGGCTCGCTCGTGAGTCCGCTTGCCCTTGATCAGGCTGAACCACTCTGGATGGTCCTTGAAGTACGTCTGGGGCGGGATGGTCGTGTAGAACGTGTGGACGTGGTAGGGCGGGCCGTAGTCCATCTCGCCGCCGTATTCCGGCGCGATGCCCGCATCGCCGTCCCGGTTCAGCCGATTCCGAGCCGCGAAACGCCCCCGATCGTGGCCGGAGAGCATGTAGATATCGCGATAGCGGAATGTTGGTGTGCCCTGAAGGTCGAGCGTCCTGATCGATAGGGTCGCCTTGGACGGCACGCCTTCCTCCCACGGGTTCCACCAGTGAACCCCCACCACCTCCTCTAGGAAACGATACACGGCGTAGAGCGTCCCGCGCGGCCTGCCGCCGATCAGGACTACATCGTTGGCGATCGTTCGGATCAACCACGACTCGGGTCCCATGCTTCCGGTGTCGATGCCGTGTGTCTTGGCGAAGATCGTCCAGCCGACGTAGAGGCGAGGGCCCGTCGTCGGCGCCTTCGATTCCGGTGTGACGGCGAACTCCGCTCCGCTGACCTTGGACAGGTATCCCGCAAGTTCCTTTGCCGCGGTCTGCTCGACCGGCGTGGCCGAAGCCGGCACGACGACGATGGCGGTCGTCTTCCCGTCGGCTCCCAGGCGGATGTCTCCCATGGCGGCCGACGCCAAGAGGATCACCAGACCTGCTGTGGGCCAATGAACCGCTCTCCATAGCCTGTGCGTGTTCGACATCGCTCTCTTCCCTCGATGCGTCTGGCCGATGTGGCGCTACTTGCCGTGGAACCAACTCGCCGGCAGGATCTTCAGTTTCAGCGAGAGTCCCCCTTTGTAGTTGAAGTACGTGAGCAGCGCCTTGTCGTCTACCCATGTGACGGCCGGATAGGCCCACGCGTCACCGGGTCCCTCTTCGATGTTGCGGAATCCTTGCCACGTCTTGCCCTCGTCCTTCGAGATCGCGGCGGTGAAGGGGTTCCGCTGAAACCCTCCCGACTTTCCGGGGTTGTGGTTCCAGACGGCCAGCAGATCACCCGTCTTGGGGATCCGACTGATGGATACGGGTGCTGCCGTTCCTACCAATGCCGTCGGCTTCGGCTCGCTCCACGTCTCACCGCCGTCCTTTGAGACGCTCATGTACTGCCCGCCCATCCCGGTTCGCATGAGCATCATGACGTTCCCGTCCTTGAGCTCGATGCACGCGGGTTCCCAGCAGCCCTTGGCCGGCTTGACTCGTTGGCCATCGCGCCAGGTCTTGCCCTCGTCGTCCGAGAGGTAGCAATAGCTGTCGCCGCCCTCCCACGCCTCCAGCAAGATGCGGCCGGTCTTGAGCCGGATCGATCGTCCGTTGGTCAGCCCCGTGTACTTGCCGGCCGGGCTAAGCTGCTTGGGGTTGACGAAGGTCTTCCCCTCGTCGCCGGAGGCACGCATCATCACGCGGCAGTCGGTGCTCTCCGTGTTCTTCTGGCAGTAGAACAACGCGATCTCGCCGCTCTTGAGGCGGAGGAAATTCACCTCCATCACGTTGCAGCCGCCATCGTTCTCGATGAGCGTGGTCTTCTCGCCCCAACTCTTGCCGCCATCCTTTGAGATCTTCCCGGAGATCCTGGCCGGACCGTGGTCGGCGCCGCTCCCGGCATAGAACTCCGTCCAGCCGAGCAAGAGCGATCCGTCCTTGAGCGGGATGATGGCGGCCTCGCTGTTGCGGGGGTTCTTGGGTCCGACCGGCGCGACGATGGTCTCATAGGGCTTCATCTCGGCGGTGCCTTCCGAGGCGGCCAGCACGATCGCAACGAGGACGATGACGAATGTCGAGTGCATAGGTTGACTTCCTTAGTTCAGGGGTTCTTGGGTTGAGGCTGCCAATGCGGGAACATGGCCGCCCAGCCCGGTTTCACGTCCGTGATCGGGCGCATGTCTTTGCCGTCCGGGCGCATCAGATAGAGCTGACGCGTCCCGGTGCGGGTCGACCCGATAATCAGCCACTTCCCATCCGGACTTGGCGTCGGATGATAGTTGAAGGTGCCGTCAGGAGAATGCGTCAACTGCTCAACTCGGCCGTCCGGCGTGCATCGCATCATCTCGACGCTCTTGCCGACCTTGGCGGTGTGGTAGATCCACCGGCCGTCCCGCGACCACACCGGCACATCGCTGCTGCCCCCATGGAAGTCGCAGACATCGTAGATAGTGACCACGCCTTCATAACCGCCTCGATCTCCGACTTTACGCAGGCCCGTGCCGTCCAGTCGCACGACGTACGGGTGGCAGTTGTAATGCTCGCCACTGACGAAGAGCAGCCATTGCCCGTCCGGAGACCAAGTAGGGCAGAAGTTGAACGGATTCCCGGTCTTGACGTGCTTAGGATCTGCCCCGTCGGCCCGGGCGATGTAGACTTGGTAGTCCTTGTGGTAGCTGATCAGTTTGCCATCGGGCGACGCGCTATAGCCGTAGGCGAAACCCTCTTTGCCCGCGGAGAGGTCCTTCTTGTTCCGGCCGTCGCGGTCCATGCTGAAAGGGTGGGAGATCCCGCCGATCAGGGCCGTGAAGCCCAGCTTGTGGGGGTCTTTCGGCCAGAAGAAGACGCCTGTGTTGTAGTCGCTGACGCGCTCGACGGCCGTGATGTTGGTCAGCTTGCCCGTGGCCATCTCGAGAAAGTAGGTGTCGCAGAGCCAGCCTTGCGTCATGCGAAAGGTCTTGTGCTCCTCCTCCCAGGCCGCGTTTTCCGGGCTCTCCCAAAGGCCGAGCAAGATGGCGATCCGTCCGTCCGGCGACCAGCCGGCGAACTGCGTCCACGTGTTCGTCCGGGTCACCAGGCCCTCGGCCAACATCCGCCTGCCGGCTCCGTCTGGCCTGACGACGTGCGCCCGCATGGTGACGCAGTTTGGATGTCGCCCACCCGGGATGTTCGTGCGGAACTGGCTGTAGCCGATCAGGGATCGAGGCAGACCGCCCTCCGTGGATGGCAAGGTCGTTGCCGATTGTGGCGAAACGGCTTGAAGGTCAGCATCTGCCAGAACTGCCGACACAAACACGGCCAGGATCGCCGTCGGGAACTGGGTCATCTTAACCTCCAAAGGACTTCGCCGTGGTCTCCATGGTCACGTCGCCGCGGGGATACCAGTTGGGGAACGCAGAGGATATGCTCGGTCGGCCGTAACGGAATGTTACCCGCCAGAACCCAGCTTCTTCCGGATATCGCTTCCACTCGTCGAAGAGCGGCATGAGTCTTGCTTTGGCCGCCTTCAGCACCCCGGCGTTGGCGGCCTTGGCCTCGCCCTTCAGGTCGCGATCGGCGCGATGCCGCCACCAGCACTCGCGCCACAGGAAGAACGTCTCGATGTAGAGAGCGGTCAGGTCAATACCTCGGGCGAACCTGGCATACTGGTCCTTGTTGGGCGCCTTCGACGGGTCGGTTCGGGCGAAGGCCTGCATCATCGCTTGGACCTGTCCGAGTGCGCGAGCATTGCTATCGAGGACCTGTTGGATCGGCACGGCTTTGTACGCCCTCTCGAGTTGATCCTCGCGCGGGGAGAACACCATCGTCCACTTGATGTAGCAGGGGTGCGTGACATCTGCTTGCCTGCCCACGTATTCCTCGACGAAGGCGCCTTCGGTGGCGAGCAGGGCTTCCGCGGCGGCGCCGGAATTGGCCTCGCCGACGTGCAGCGCGGCGAAGTCCCTGGCGATCTCCTTCGTGTCGGCGTCCGGGTTCCAACCGAGGCGTCCGAGTAGATACACGTTCGCCTGACCGGGGGTGAAGCCTCGTGTGAACATGCGAAAACTTGCCCAGTGTCCGCGCCATGAGACTGGTACGCTCACGTCGCCGGCCAGATAGCCGGGCTCGTGGTCGGGCCAGATGCAGCCTTCCGCCCACGGCCCCCACGCGTTCAACCCGACGACGCCGTTGTCTCGGCACGACCGCACGATGTCGCCCCAACGCTTCATGTAGATGAACATCCTCGACCAGCCGTCGTATTGCCGGAACGTGTCGAAGACGATGGTCATGGGCTGTTTCCTGGCCAGGCCGGCGGAGATGACATCCGTCGTCGCGAAGTTCAGGAAGAAGTCTCCTCCCGTGTTCTTGATCGAGAGCATGGCGTCCTTGGGGATGTTCGCGAGCACCTCCTCGGTCGCCTTGGCGTCAGCGGCGATGCGCCAGAGCCGGAACATGCACGCCTTGCCCATTGCCTTGCAGGCGTTGTGGTAGAGCGTGATCATCCGGGCGGCGCCGGTTCGTCCCTTGTCTCGCCACAAAGCCTTGCTCTTGTAAGCGACGCGCGGATGCGTCTCGGTAGCGGTGATGATCATGCCGTCCAGCGGCACCCGCTCGAAAAGCTCGCGATACCGAGCGTTGATGACCGCTTCGACGTTCGGACTGTCCAGGTCGATGGTGTACAGTTCGTCCAGGCGTTGCGGAAACTGGATCTCGTAGACTTGCAGGTAGACGTCCACGTGGAATGAGTGAGCGTAGTCGCACAACTCGCTGAGGTACTTGCAGAAGACAACGGACCTCGCGACGTGTGGATCGTCGGGTGCGTAGACCGCCTGATCGAGGTATCGGTAATCGATGTGTTCCTCGACGCCGAGGTGCAATAAGGCAAACGCGTTGTAGCCCAGCGCGACGACGTGGGGAATGAGCCGCTTGAGCTCTTCTGTTTCTTGCCGCAGGAGTGATTCGTTCACGTACGGAGGAGTCTCCGTGTAGTAGCCGCGGTCGGGGATATCGAGTAGTTGGCCTTCTTCCGAAAAGATCCGCAACCCAAAGGCCGGCGAGGTGTCTATCTGGATCGTCCATAGGGCCTCGCCGAGGCGGATCCGCTCGGCAAGCTTGAACAGGCCGTACATTGCACCACGCGTTCCACCCACGACCCTCAATACACGTCGGTTACCGGCCGTCTTGGCCCAGATGTGATAGGCCTCTGGGGAGTTGGCGAGGTGTTGTGCCGCCCGGTCGTCGTCGCGCTGACCGGCGACAATCAGGTCGCCGCTCGGCAGCGGGGCGCTCTGTTTAAACCAGACGGTGGATGCGGCCACCTTACGCGATCGAAGCGCCTCGGCCACTCGCGTCGCTGCCAGCCGATATCCTGCGTCGGTCTGAAGGGTTTCGGGCAAGAGGAGGGTCATCCCGGTCGTCTCAGTTGCCTGAGTCTGTCTCGTCACCAGCATGCCGATCGGTACAAGGGCGATGGCCAAACACCTGGGCATGACCGGCGGCTCCTGGGTCTGTGGCGAGGATACGGCTGCTACAGGGCGATCGTGAGACGCCTTCTCACGTTGGCGCCGTCGATGTACTGCGATTGTAGCCCGCCAAACGCTAACCGCATCGATGGCGGGTGACAAGTCGTTCCGAAGGGCACGCTCGGCTTGCCCGATCCGCTGCCCCCCTACGCTCGCGTTTTGCGGGGGGCAGGGATGTCCGAACCGAGATAGGGGGAGCGGACAGAGACCTGACGTGGGGGCTGTCATGGCTCGCTTTCGGGTGAGAAGCGCTTGACCATTCAACCTCGCCTTCAGACACGATAAGGGGGGGCTGGGCCGTTGATCGGGACGTTCAGGGCGCTTGCCCTCATTGGCCGGGCCCTCCCCCGTTCGGTGGCGCTGCCGAATCGGCAACGCAAGCAGCATCTTGTTCTCCTATTGGTGTTTGGGTAGTCTTATAGACTTGAATCTAGTCGCTGCCCTCGGAGTGCGAGGAAGGCGCTTCCGGCGGACACCTCGTGAAGATTCGGTAACAAGCGGTATCTGGGTAAGACAGCCGGACCCGTTCCTGGCATTTTGAGAGGATTAGGGCATGCACCTATTTGACGCCCGCGAAATCTGTGACATACTGTAATTGCCGCTGGGGCAAGTGAATCTGACTAAAACTGCTGTTCATATCACAATTGTGCACCCTAGGGGAGTAGTGGTCGCACAACTGGCGGTCAAGTCTAGAGTCGTCCATGGGGGGAAGGGGAAGGGGTAGTACGTTGATTCGCGAAGAGAGAGTGAGCCGACTGCACGACGTTTCCCAGCAAGAGCACTACTCGGTTGTCGAGGGGACCGATCCACACGCGGTCAGGGGTAGGGTGTGGGAGCTCCTTGGGCTCGAGCGCGTGCCGGGCATGCGCTATGAATTGAGCCGAGACCAGGTCATCCAGGCCCGATACGGGTTGAATGATCCCCAGGTGCGCGAGATTCGCGAAATCTTGGGCGATATGGATGCGCCGATCGAGGAGTTCACCGTCACCTTGGATGGGTGGTTCGTGTACGCCATCGCCGATGTCGCGTCGACGTGCACGATCACATCCGACGGAACGCCCTGGTATCGGACGGTGGTTCGATGTCGGCTCTCGACCGAGGATGCGGACTTCTAAGGCGCGAGCGGCCGTAGGGCACCAATCCAATGGAAACCTCCTTGCCCGTCGCCCGAACCGGGCTCTCGGGTGGGTCATCGGCGCTCGCGCCTTTCTTTCTGCGCCAGCAGGGTTCTGTCGCGTTACCGCACGAGTGTTGCCGGCGAGACGATGCTCATTGCCCGCTGCGGCGATGCTCTCTTGGCGAGCGGCCGAAATGGCGGCGGAACATGCTGGAGAAGTACTGGCTCGAGGAGAAGCCGCACCGCATGGCGATCGTCGTGACGCTGTCGCCCTTGGATTCGCACAGCAGCTTGGCTGCTGCTTCCACTCGACAGTGATTCAGGTACTGCATGGGGGTCATGTTGGTCAACTGTCTGCAGTGGTGGACGAACCGCGTCACGCCGAGCCCGCATTGCTCGGCCATCTCATGAACGGACCACGGGTGGGCTAGCGCCTCCAGATCGTTCCGGATGTCCTGGAGGAACAGCTCGACCGTGCGACTCGTGCTGCTGAGCGTCTCGTCGAGCGCGACGCGCCTGCGGCGGAACAGCTCCAGGACGAGGACGAACAGCTCGTTCAAGTGTACCGTCAGGCGAGAGACTTGACTGCCCGCGCGATCGCATTCGACGGCGCCGGCGATACGCTGGAAGCATCGCCGGATGCCCTCGTCGGCTCGCCAGACGGGTTGCTCGTTGTGCCTGAGGATGGTCGTGAGACGTTTTCGATCGGCGTCGGTCATGACGAGCCAGCGCGGCCACGTCCAGGCCTGATTGGGGCGGCGGACCCCGACGTCGAGAATCAGCCAGTGCAGGCGCCCGGCTGTGACGAACGGATCGCCGACGCGATGGGGCTGCCACGGCCGGGTGATCGTCATCTCGCCCGCGCGGAGATCGTACTGCCCCTTCTCGATGGCGAACGGCAGGCGACCGCTCTCCAGGAACGTCAGTTCGATTCCCTCGTTGCGGTGCCAGTCCAGCCCCCACTCCTGGTCGTGGGCGGCGTCCCAGAAGCCAACTGAGCTTACGGCCTGCAGAGCCCGGCGGGGTATCCGCCGACCCGGGTAGGCACGTCGCGCCAAGGCCTCCAATCGAACGTGTCCGGCCTGGAGGCCGCGGACAAGTGGCGCACACGTATCGGCGTGGTAAGCCCTGCCGTCGCATCGGAATCTCGGATGGAACTCGGCCATCGGCGGAGGCTCAAACGTTCAGAATCTTTCACTGAACCATATCTGAAGACGTCTGGCGGCGGTTCGCCTAACGTGATATTACTGGCGAAGCGGCCGGAAGGCCACTCGTTGCATACTTGCGATATTCTTCAATTCACGCGATCGGAGGCGATCGACCATGGCAAACGTAGCGTTCGGCGTCAACCTGGAGTTCGTCCGACACGACGACAAGCCGTTTGAGTGGGGCGTCGAGAAGGCCGCCGAACTCGGCTACGAGTACGTGGAGCCGATGGTGCACTGGGGCCGGGAGCTGCTGAGCGAGGCGGGATACTTCCACAGTGTCTCGATGTTGGACGATCCACACCGTATCCGACGCGCCTGCGAGAAGGCGGGGGTGAAGCTCTCGGGGCTTTCGGCGCACTGTCCGCTGTGCAAGCCGGAAATCAGCACGGAGTATCTCAAGCAGGCGGTCCGCTTCGCTGCGGAGTGTGGCGCCCCCGTCGTCAACACGGACGAAGGACGCAAGCCGACCTGGACGACCGAGGGCGAGGATCACGTGCTGATGAAGTACGTCCTCAGGGAGGCGTCTCAGCTCGCCGAGCCGCGCGATGTCCTCATCGGCCTGGAGCCGCACCAGCAGTATTCCAAGCACCCGGAAGGCTTGGATCGCATCTATGATCTGGTGGATTCGCCCGCGATCGGTATCAACTTCGATACCGGCAACAGCTACATTGCGGGACAAGACCCTTACCCCTGGCTCGAGCGAGTCGTTGGCAGACTTGTCCACCTACATGCCAAGGACATCTCGGTTCAACAGTCGGACTCCGAGCGGGGCAAAGTCACGGGCACGCCCGTGGGCTGCGCCTGTGGCGACGGCGTCATTGACTGGGCACGCGTGATCGAGATCGTCCGCAAGGGGGCGAAACGCGACATCGTCTTCAGCGTCGAGTGCGGCACGGTGGAGCAGGCCGGACGGAGTATTGAGCATCTGCAAGGTATTCTGGGATGATTGGATCTCCGATGGGCCCGCGGAGGAGTAAACAGAAGATGGCTACCTATGGGATCAGACCCGTGCTCGTCGTTGTCTCGACGTGGCTGGTTGCTGCGAGCGTGCTTGGCGCGGAGGGGGATGCCGTGCGGGTCTCGCCTGTCTCGGACGGCCTAACGCTCCATGTCGGCAGTCGTCTCGTGCTGAAGTACCGGTATGGTGGAGTGCCGGCCAAGCCGTACGTTCAGGAACTCCTCACGCCCGGCGGGGTGAACGTGTTGCGCGACGCGCCGCACGATCATCTGCACCACCATGCCTTGATGTTCGCCCTGGCCGTCGATGGTGTCAGTTTCTGGACCGAGGGCGACAAGGAAGGTCGACAAGTTCACCAGAGCAGCCGGATCGAAGTGGGCAAGGATGAGGGTGGCTTCGCCGAGCAATTGGCGTGGCAGTTGCCGGACGGCAAGACGGTGCTGGAGGAGGCACGGACGATTCGTCTGCACGAGGATCGGGTCCTCCGCGAGCTTGGGGTAACCCTCTTGACGTGGCGATCTCGCCTCAGCGCGGCCGGTGGGGTCGATCGCAAGTTGAGCGGGGACCACTACTACGGCCTCGGCGCACGGTTCCTCGTGTCGATGGATCAGGACGGGAAGTTCGTCAACTCAGCCAGGGCCGAGGGGAAGATCTTCCGCGGGACCGAGCGACTCCTCCGGGCAACCTGGTGCGCATACACCGCGAAGGCTGACGGCAAGTCCGTTACCGTTGCCATGTTCGACCATCCCAGCAACGTTCGGCATCCGGCGACGTGGTTCACGATGACCAAGCCCTTTGCCTACCTGTCAGCAACATTGAACCTGCACGAAGAACCGTTGATGTTGAAGGCAGATCAGCCCATAACGTTGTGTTATGGTGTGGCGGTCTTCGACGGCCATGCTGCGGAACCGCAGATTGCGAGGCTGTATCAGTTCTGGCTGAGTCAGGAGACCTCAAAAGGCGCCAAGCCACCCGGAAAGTAGGGTGCCTCGTGCTCGGCCAAGCGCTTGCTGGCGGAGGGGGTAGCTCTTGTAGGGAATCGGCACAGTTGGGCAGCGACACTAGACCTTCGATCGGAGGACACGGTTATGCAGCAGAGCAAGAACGAATCCAGAAGGACGGGCAACCTGACCCGTCGGAGCTTCCTTCAGACCGCCGCGGTGACGACCGCAGCCGCCACGGCCGGCAGGATTGCCCGTGCCGCGGAGGTGCGTGCGAATGAGACCCTCGGTGTCGGCTTCATTGGCGTCGGCGGTCGGGGCGGCTCGCACGTCAAGGCGGTTCAGGACCTCATCAAGGAAGGCCAGAAGCTCAAGATCGTGGCGGTCTGTGACGCTTACGGCCCGCGGATGAGGGCTCACGCCGCAGCGACCAAGGCCAAGGCCTACGGGAAACATCATGACGTTCTCGCCGACAAGGACGTTGATATCGTCTGCATCGCGTCGCCCGACCGGCTTCACCTGCCGCAGGGCATCGACGCCGTCCGCGCTGGCAAGGACGTCTATATCGAGAAGCCCATGGGGCACTGGTCCCAGATCGCCGAGGCCAAGCTCTTCAGGGACGAGGCGCTCAAGAACGGCCGGGTGGTGCAGGTCGGCACACAGGGCACCTCGAGCGCGGTCTGGGACGAGGTCGGCGAGCTGATTCGCAAGGGAGCGATCGGCCGACCGCGTCACGTCGCCGCCGGCTACTATCGTAACGGCGATTGGGGCGAGCGGATGCACATCCCTGACAAGAACGCCAAGCCCGGCCCGGACCTCGACTGGGAGGCCTTTCTCGGCGACGCGCCCAAGGTCCCGTTTACGGTGGAGCGGTTCTTCAGTTGGCGGATGTTCCTCGACTATGCCGGCGGACCAAGCACCGATCTGCTTCCGCACGTCTTCACGCCTTTCGTCAGGATGCTAGGCTTGGGCTGCCCGTCGTTGGCGACGGGCTCCGGCGGCATCTATCAATACACCGATTACGGGCGTGAGGTGCCGGATACGTTCAACATGTGCCTGGAGTATCCCGAGAAGCTTTCCGTCGTGCTCGTTTGCACGCTGGCAAACGACTACACAACCGGTCCCTGTATCCGAGGCGATGAGGGGGCGCTGACCTTCGACGTCGGGAGTTGGGAGCAAGGCTGCAGGAACGTCAAGATCCAGCCACAGAGCCATGGCAAGGGGGCCGGCAAGAAGGTCCAGCAGGTCGAATTGAAGACCGCGAAGATCGGCAGCACGGAGGAACACTGGCGCGACTTCCTGAACTGCGTCCGTACACGCGAGAAACCCAAGAGCAACGTCGAGTTCGGATACAGCATCCACGTGGCTCTAGCCATGGCGATGCAAGGCTTTCTCAAGAAGGAAGTCGCCAAGTTCGACGCCAAGAGCGATCAGGTCACGTTCTGATACCAACGGTCCATGAAGGAAGGCGAGACATGGCAGTCAGCCGGGGAAGGCTCGGTGTCGTTCTGTTCGCAGGGGTGATTACGTGTTGCGTCAGCATCGCCGACGGGGGCGAGCCGACGCCGTTTCGCGTGCTCATCCTGAGCGGACAGAACAATCACGAGTGGAAGCAGACGACGCCGGCGCTCAAGGGGATTCTCGAGGCGTGCAAGCGGTTCGCCGTCGACGTGACGGACGATCCCTCCACCTGTGCAACGGCCCTGGGTAGGTACGATGTCGTGGTCAGCAACTGGACGAATTGGCCGGACATCGAGAAGCGAACGTGGGGCCCTGAGATGGAGAAGGCCCTCGCGGAGTTCGTCCGGGGCGGCAAAGGCTTCGCCCTGTTCCACGCCGCCAGCACGCCGTTTCAGACGTGGCCGGAGTTCCAACAGCTCGTTGGGGCGACGTGGGAACTCGGCAAGACGGGGCACGGCAAGATCCACAGATTCCCGGTCAGGATTGCTGACAAGGACCATCCGATTACGCGAGGGATGTCCGACTTCTGGATGCGGGATGAGCTGTGGCACCAAATGAAGCGGCAGCCGGAGATCCATGTTCTGTGCGAGGCCTTTTCGTCCGGGCTGTCCGGGGGATCTCGCCAGTATGAGCCTGTCGTTCTCCTCACCCGGTTCGGCAAGGGACGGTGTTTCCATCTGGTCCTGGGGCACGACGTCGAGACGATGCAGAACGTGGCCTGGCAGACGCTGATGCTTCGCGGGACGGAGTGGGCGGCGACGGGGCAGGTCACGATCCCCATTCCTGCGAATTGGCCCTCGACCGCTGCGACCGACGACCCGCTCAGCCCGGACGTCGACGCCGACCTTCGAGAGATCACCAAGTACACATTTGGCGGGTCCCGCGGGCCGCAGTCGCGCCTGGAGCGGTGGGTGAATCATGCCTCAACGCAGCCGGCGTTGCGGCGGGGTCTGGCGGCCAAGCTCGCCGCCCTCGTCAAGCCCGGCGCCGAGTGTACCGTCGAGGGCAAGCAGTTCCTCTGTCAGCAGCTTTCGCTGATTGGTTCGGCGGCGGAGATCCCGCTCCTGGCGAGTCTGCTCGCCGATGAGCAGCTATCGCTGGCGGCACGAGCCGCGCTGGAGCGGATCCCGGGCAACGAGGCCTTGTCAGCACTTAGGGCAGCGGTTTCCAATGGCAGAGGTCGCGAGTTGATCGGTGTGATCAATACGCTCGGCAATCGTCGCGATGCCAAGGCGGTCGAGGGGATCCTACGCCACCTGAATTCCTCGGACGAGGCCGTCGTGGGCGCCGCCATCGACGCCCTCGGCAAGATCGGCGGCGAGCAAGTCGCCGCGGCCTTGACCAGCGCGCGTGACGGCTTGACGGCGCCGCTCCAGCGGCGACTCGACGACGCACTGCTCAAGTGCGCCGACGGCATGGCGTCCCAGGGGCTTGGCTCGAAGGCCACGACGATCTATCGGTCGCTAGCCATGCCTGGCAAGGCGACGTACGTCCGCGTGGCAGCCTACAGTGGGCTGCTGTCATGCGAGAAGGACGATGCGGACAAGATGCTGTTGGCTGCGCTGGCGGGGGAGGACTCGGCGCTGAGGACGGCCGCGATCGGTCATCTTCGCGGTGCGAAGGCCGATCGCGGCAATGAGCGAATGGTCGGACTGCTCGGCAAGGCTTTGGGCTCGGCGGCGGGTCCGGAGGCCAAACGATCTCTGCTCGAGATCCTCGGCGGCGTTCAGAGCCTCGAGGCCATGCAACTGGCTCGCGGCTACCTGAAGGACGCCGCCCTCTCGGATGCGGCGAGCCGGGCGGTGCTGGATATCGCCTCGAGGATTGGCGGCTCGCACAAGGCCGAGACTCACACGGTGTTGACCGAGATCCTGGCCTCCGATCCGCCTGAAGCGATCCGTCAATCCGCTCTGGAAGTCCTTCTGTTCCTGGACAAGCCGGCCAACCTTGCTCTTGGCGGGACGGCGAGCAGCCCCGACGGGCTGGAGAAGGATGGGGCCGCGGGCGGTGACCAGGCCGGCATCGACGGGAATCCCGAGACCTACTGGGACGAACAGGACGATCAGAAGCTCTACCGCTTCAAGGTGAGGTTCAAGCAGCCGACCCAGGTCTCGGCCATCCGCATCATCGGCTACCATCGCCGCGACTACAGTCCGAAGGATTTCGAGATCCTTTGCGACGACAAGGTGGCGGCGACCGTCAAGGACGCCAAGTACCGGGGCCGTGACCTGATCGTGACGTTTGATCGAATCCAGTGCTCCTCGCTCGAGCTCAAGATCACGGGCTATTACGGTCGTTCGCCCGCGATCCGCGAACTCGAGATCTACGATCTGGCCGCCTCGACAGATGCTCGATCTTCGGGCTATCGCTGGCAGCAGACGAGCGACTCGGTCGTGCTCCTCAACGACGGCCGTGTCGTCTGGCAGCTCAACTACGGCAAGCAGGCGTCGAAGCCGTGTTTCCACCCGGTCTGCCTGACCGACGGGACGGAGCTGACGTGGCTTCGCCCCCCCGATCACGTCTGGCACCTGGGCTTCTGGTTCGCCTGGAAGTTCATCGACGGGCTGAACTACTGGGAAGAGGACAAGAAGACCCACCTTTCCGAGGGGCGGACGGAGGTGACAAGCGTTCGGGTGGAGACTCGGCCGGAGCACTCCGCCCACATCGAGATGGCGCTGAGTTACCACCCGCCGGATAAGTCGAAGGTCCTGACGGAGAAACGCGTCCTTGACGTTACCGCGCCGGATCCGGGTGGGCACTACCGAATCGACTGGGACAGCACGTTTACGGCCGGTGAGAAAGACGTGGTGCTTAATCGAACGCCGCCTCCCGACGAGAAGGACGGCAAGTCCTGGGGCGGGTACGCAGGGCTGTCGTTCCGCGTGGCCAAGGATTTCCGCGATTGGCGCGTCGTCGACAGCGAGGGGCGGCAGGGAATGGACTGCCATCGCAAGCGGGCCCGGTGGCTCGATTGGAGCGGCAAGGTCGCGGGTGGCAAGTCCGCCGGGGTGGCGATGCTGGACCATCCGGGCAACCTCCGACATCCTTCGCCGTGGTTCCTCGTGATGACGCCGAAAGCGCCTTTCGGGTACTTCAGCCCGGCGCTCCTCTTTGAAGAGCCTTACACGTTGCCCGCGGGCAAGACGCTTCGGTTGCGATACCGAACTCTGATCCATCCGGGACAGGGGGAAGCCTCCCAGATCGAGGCCGAATGGAAGGAATGGAGCGGACGATGAGTCAGGACCAATCGACGAGACGGCGTTTTCTTCGACGCGCTGCCGGCACGTTTGCCGCGCCCTTCGTGGTCACGTCGAAGGCCTTGGGCAAGGTTGGAGGCGTACCCGCGAGCGAGCGCGTCGCGATCGGACACATCGGCGTCGGGAACCGCGGCGGAGGATTACTCGGGTACTTCCTGAACCTGCCGGACTGCCGGTGCGTTGCCGTCTGCGATCCTTTCGAGTCGAGACGGACGCAGCAGGCTAAACGCGTCGACGATCACTATGCCAAGAAGGACAAGTCGGTTTCCGGTAAGGGATGTGCCGCGTACAGGGACTTCCGCGAATTGATCGCCCGAGACGACATCGACGCTGTCGTTATCGCCACGCCCGACCACTGGCACGTACCGATTGCCGTGGCGGCGGCGCGCGAGGGGAAAGACCTCTACGTCGAGAAGCCCCTGGGGTTGAGCATTGAGCAAGATCTGACCCTTCGCGAGACGGTGAACCGGTATCGGCGTGTCTTTCAATACGGGACGCAGCAGCGCTCCACGCCACTGTTCCGCCACGCTTGTGAGCTGGTGCGCAACGGGCGGATCGGAAAGGTCCACACGATCAACGTATGGTGTCCGTCCGGCGAGCAAGGCGGGTCGACCAAGGTCGAGCCACCGCCGGCCGATTTGGACTACGACATGTGGCTGGGGCCGGCTCCCCAGGCGCCGTACACGGCGGATCGCTGCAGCGCGCGAGGGGCTTACTGGGTATCGGACTATGCCCTTGGTTTCGTCGCGGGCTGGGGCGCGCACCCGCTCGACATCGCCCAGTGGGGCAACGACACCGACGACACGGGGCCAATCGAATACGAAGGGCGCGGCGTGTTCCCGACCGACGGGCTGTACGACACGGCGATCAGTTGGGACGTTCACTGCCTGTACGCCAATGGCGTCAAGATGCGGTTCATGAGTCCGGATGCTGCCGCTCCCATCGCGACCCAGTACGGGCTGCAGCAGGCCCTCGGGACGATGTTCATCGGCGACAAGGGCTGGATCGACGTGGACCGAACGCGCATGTACGCGGATCCCCCGAGCTTGCTGAACGAAACGATTGCTCCCGACGAGCTCCACCTGTACGAGAGCAACCATCACTGGAACGACTTCATCAGCGCGGTCAAGACCCGATCCGGAACGGTCAGCCCGATCGAGGTCGCCGTTCGAGGCGACACGATCAGCCAGCTCAGCGAGATTGCGATCCGGACGGGGCGGAAGATCACCTGGGATCCGGGCAAGGAGACTCTCGTCGGGGACGAGACAGCTTCGCGAATGCTGACCCGCGCGATGCGGAGTCCGTGGCGCTTGTAGTCATTTCACATCTCGACAGTGGCTGGCGGCCAGCGGCCAGCCTGTCTTATGATACATACCTCATCGGTACATGGTTGGCGTGCATCGCGCGTGTATCCGAAAGCACGAGTCGAGAGCTCCGGTCCGAGGGGTACGAGTCATGTCGAAGACGAGGTATGTTACGGCGATCGCGCGGGCGATCGGAATCCTGTCGATTCTCGCTTCCTGCCTTGTCGCGTCATCGGCGTTTGCCGAAGGTGTGGCGGCCGATGCGCACCGATCTGATCCCGGCAACAAGGCGCCGTTTGCGCCGTTCATCTTCATCCAGGCGGGCGATCCACAGATGGGGTTCGGTGCAAGCCTGGAACAGGACAAGGCGATGTTTGCCAAGTTGGGCGAGCATGCCCGCCGGGCCAAGGTGCCGTTCGTGCTGGTCTGCGGCGATTTGATCCACAAGGGGACCGATCAGGAGAAGCGGGCGTTCGACGAGGCTTTGGCGACGTTCCAGGTGCCCGTGAGACTGATCCCAGGGAACCATGATATCGGGGCGATGCCCGCGCTACGCCGTTATCGAGAGTGCTACGGCGAGGACTACCACGCCTTCACCTACAACAACTGCACATTCGTCGGCATCGACACGATGACGTTGCTGGGACCTTCACCCAAGAAGGATGCATCCTCGACGGACGCAGCCGCCTGGAAGCGAGAGGGTGAGCGGCAGTGGCGGTGGCTGGCCAAGACGCTGGCCGAGGCGAAACGGGCGAACCGCACGCACGTCTTTCTCTTCATGCACCATCCGCCGTTCGTGGCGAACGAGGACGAGAAGGACGAGTACTACAACTGGCCCCTGGAATGCCGAAAGCGGTTGATCGAGCTGGTCCGTAGGTACGGCGTCAAGGTGATTCTGAACGGACACACGCACAAGACGTACACGGTCCAGTCCGCGGATAAGACCTTTGCGATCTACAGTGTGGCTGGAACCGGAAAGGCCTTCGACAAGCAAGGCCTCGGGTACCGGCTGGTCCGTGTGGGCCCACAGAGCGTCGAATCGGAGTTCATTCGTCTGGATCAGCCTTGAGTAGTATTGCGATCGTCGCTCACTCGTCGGGGGCTGGTCGGCTGGATTCCCAAAAAGAAACATGCGGAACCTGCCGTGGGAGCAGGTTCCGCATGTCCACAGGAGAACGTGTCAGGCATTTTCATCATCGGCAACGAAAGCACCGGTCCGTATAGGCTCTTTCACCTATATGCCTGCCGCAGTGGTGTCGTGATGTCGCCGGGCATAGTAATCTGTCTCGCAGCAGCCGGACGCGCGTCCCAGGTGAAGGGGGCCGCCGCAGGCGTCCGGGAGTTGGAGGCGTCGAGCTCCATGACGATGAAGACGACGCTGGCCCGGACGGGACTGGTCGGGCTGAACCGCCACTATCCGAGCAACGACTTGCCGTTTGACATGCGAGAGAAGGATATGGACCATGACGCCCTCGGCGAACTCCTCCGTCGGCGGTGGTGGATGGCGGAAGCGTCCTGCGTTGACTTCCACCCGCTCATGCCGCATGACCGGAGCGATGATGCTGGGTTGGCTGGCAGTCCCATCGCTCCGAGCGGGATCGGGGCATGGCGCAGGCGTTCGGTCCTGCCGAGAGCAATGCGTTTGGGATGCGAAGTGATTGCCGGTTGCCAACCGGGATGGAGTAGACAACCATGAAAACACCCGCTGTCGTGTTCGTGCAGGCCGAGCGGGCCGAGATTCAGCAGATTGACATGCCCCCGCCTGGTCCGGGGCAAGCTCAGATCCGGACGATCGTTTCGACGATCAGCGCGGGCACCGAAGGCTGGGCCTTCCGTGCCCTGTTCACCTGGGCGCCGACGCCGTTTCCGTGCGTGCCGGGCTATCAGAGGGTGGGTACGATTACGGGGATAGGGCAGGGCGTCGAGGGGTGGCGGGTCGGCGATCGGGTGATGGCGACCACGGGCTCGTGGGCGGGCGACGTCGGCCCGTTCTGGGGCTCGCACGTTGCGGCGGCCAATACGATGGCGGGGGAGCTGTATCGTGTTCCCGACGGCGTGGACGAGGTCGATGCTTCCGCCGCGGTCGTCGCTCAGGTCGGCTATAACGCGGCGAGTCGCGCGGTGATCGAGCCGGGTGACTGGGCGGTGGTGTACGGTGACGGCTTGATCGGGCAGTGCGCGGCGCAGGCGATCCGAGCGCGGGGGTGCAAGGTGGTTCTGGTTGGACATCGGCCGGAGCGGCTCGAGCTTGCGGCGCAGCACAGCGCGGACGTGTCGATCGATAGCCGCGGCGAGGACGTCGTCGAGGTCGTGCATCGGCATACGGGCGGCAAGCCGGCCGCGGTCGTCCTCGATACCGTTCAGACCGAGGGCTCTCAGAGGCAGTACGTGGATCTGCTCGAGCACGGGGTCGGCCAGGTCGTCTACTCGGGCTTTACGCCGGAGAAGACGTGGGCCGACATGGGGCTGCTCCAGCAGCGGGAGTTTACCGCGCACTTTGTCTCCGGCTGGACGCGCGAGCGGATGGACGCCACGCTTGCCTTGATGGCCGAGGGCAAGATGCGGGTGAGGCCGCTGGTCACACACCGCGTGCCGTTCGAGCGGGGCGGCGAGATGTACACGATGATCTTGGCGAAGTCGGAGCCGTTCTTGGGAATCACGTTGGACTGGACAGGAGCCTCATGATGCGGGTGCTGATCACCGGCGCCTTCGGTTTCGTTTCTCGCGCGCTGGTCAAGGAATTGGAGGCCGCCGGCCATGATCTGCGGCTGTTGGATCGTTGCCGTCCGGAGGAGGCGACGGTCTTCGTTCCGGGCTCCCAGGAGCGATTGGCCCAGCCGATGGTGACGGATTGGCCGTGCATTCAAGGAGACATCACGGACGCCGATGCGATGCGCAAGGCGGTCGAGGGCGTGGACGCCGTCATCCACTTGGCGGCGGCGGTATCGGGTTTGCCGGAGGTCGGCGTGGACACGTTTCGCGTCAACGCGCTGGGGACGTACGTGATGCTGGATGCGTGTCGACTGGCGGGAATCAAGCGGTTTCTGTGTGCCTCGAGCATTAATGCGTTTGGGACGATCTACTGGCGGATCAGCGGCAAGCCGCCCGTGTACGAGAAGCTTCCGCTGACCGAGGATTTCCCGCCTGTTCCCGAGGACTCGTACAGTCTGAGTAAGTGGGTCAACGAGGAGACGTGCGCGGCCTTTCACCGCGCTTACGGTATTACGACGGCGGCGTTTCGGTTCTCAGCGATCTACGGTGCGGCCTGGTACGAGCAGATCGTGGCGGAAGGGCTCAAGCCGACCGAGTTCTGGTCGGACGACCTGTACATCTGGGTGCATCTCGACGACATTGTGCGCGGTATTCGCCAGGCGCTGGAGGCGTCTGAGCTACCTGGCTACGGGGCCTATACGCTCAACGCGGCCGATACGCGGTGTCCGGAGCCGACGATGGAACTGCTCGAGCGATTCCGCCCGGATCTGGCCCGCAATCTCGAGTCGCCTCTTGGCGACCGGGATGCCCTCGTTTCCTCGGCCAGGGCCGGGCGGGCCTTCGGGTACTCGCCGCGGCATCGGCTCGGCGCTTGATCGCGCTTGGGGTGGATCTCCGCGTGTGCGATCAGGGAGGGGCGGGCTGTGCGGTGGTGCCGCTTATGCGTCGTTGTGACGTCCTAGAGATCGAGATACCAGAGAAGCATCACCTCGCGGTGCAGGTGGGGCTCGCCGTAGACGTACTTGATGATCGCACCGAGGTGACAGCCCTGTTTGGCGTAGAACTTGCACGCCGGGACGTTGACGTTCTGGGTCTCGATCTTGAGCTGGGTGCAGTCTCTGGCCCTGGCCCAGTCGGCGGCGTGCTGGATGATCCGGGTACCGATGCGTTTCTTTCGCATCTCCGGTCGAATACGTATGTCCATGAGGACCGCTAGATCCTCTCGTCCTTCGAGCATGTCCAAGTTGGCGGTGTTGAAGGCGACGGCGGCGCCGCCGATCGGTCGATCTCCGTCAAAGGCCAGGAAGATGCCCCAGTTGGTCAGGTCCCATCGCTTGGGCCAGGAAAGGACTCGCTCATCTTCGTTCTCGTCGTAGTCCTTGACGTAGGGCTTCGGGACGGGCTCCTGCGTCATGCGGAGTCCGCCCAAGCCGCCGTCGACGGGTTCGACGCGGAAGATTGACTTGACGCGGAAGCGAATCGGGATCTCGGCGTATTGCGGAAGGATCTCCGGCCCGAACTCCTTGATCTCGATGCCCATGGCGAATCCTCGTTTGTCAACATTATCTTAGCGGGGATTGCTCCGGCGGGAAGATCCAGCCTTCATTCTGAAGTGTCTTTCCGTCTGCTCCAGGAGGGCGAAGCCGAGTCGTTCGTAGAGCCGAACGGCCCGATTGCCCCTCAACACTTGGAGCGTGACCGGCAGGCCGGCCTCCGCCGCGGCGGTCAGGATGTCCTTGATCACGGTCGTGCCGATGCCGCGGTCCTGGTAATCCGGCAGGAGCATGATGCCGGCGAGGGACCATTCGTCAGGGTGTTTCTCGACGGACACCATGCCGACGTCGCGGCCGTCGAGCGAGATGATCTGCTTGTCGGCTGGGTCCCAGTGTTTGGCGAAGAAGCGGTCCTGAAAGGCCTCATCCCAGCCCCACGTCCGTTCGACGACGTCCCTCAGGGCGGCGTGGTGGAGACGTTTCAGGAAGTCGTAGTCCTGGTCGGTTGCTGGTCGCAGGCCATACACGGTGGGACCCTCGGTGACGTGTCATATATCGGGGTGTCTGCCGGCGTGCAATATGTGCGAGCTTGGGGTGTGGCTTGGCGCTGCGGGCGCCTTGTCTGACGTGGTTCAGCTTCCCGTCGAGCGATAGTGTCGTACGCCGATCTTCCAGACTTGGAGTGAGACAGTCAGGAAGGCGACGCCGATTAGGGGGGTGATCCATGGGAGCCAAGTCGGCAGGTTGGCGATGGAGCGGTGGCGATCGAGGACGGCCAGGGCCGGATAGTACGAGACGCAGGCGAGCGGCACGATGAAGGTGAAGAACCGTTGGAGCCAGCGGTTGTAGATCGCCAGCGGGTACTGGGACACGTCGCGACCGCCGTAGGTGAGGATGTTGAACAGCTCCATCGTTTCGGTGGTCCAGAAGGCCAGGGTGGCTTGGAGGACGAACAACCCGGCGAAGAGGCTTGCGGCGCCGAGAACGGCGAAGATTGTCAGGCCGACGCGCGCGGCGGTCCAGTCGACGCCGAGGGCGGTCGTCGACCAGGCCAGGACGATCAGCCCCTGTGCGAGCGGTCCGATCCGTAGTAGTTGCAGTTCGGCGGCCCCTACCTGGAGGGCGGTGCTCCTCGGGCGTAGGAGGAGGCGGTCGAAGTCTCCGCTCTTGACCATGCGGGGGAAGACGTCGAAGCCCCGGCCGATGCCTTCGGCCAGGGCGAGGGCGACATGGATGAGGCCGTAGAAGAACGCGATCTCCGGCAGTCGCCAACCGCGGAGGGAATCGAATCGGTCGAACAGGGCCCAGATGCCTAGGAACTCGGTGAGGTGTCCGAGGAAGGCTCCGGCGCCCCAGATTAGGAAGGACGCGCGGTATTGCATCTGACCGCGGAGCGAGATGCCCAAGTACCGGAAGTAGAGCCGCGTCGAGTTCACGTCGGGTCAACCTCCCTGAACGACGAGTCTGCGCGAGGCCCGAATCATGATCCACCGTCCGAGCAGGACCAGGGCGAGCGTCCAGGCGAGCTGATGTGCGAGCAGGCTTGGCGCTTGACCGAGGGGGATGTGGCCGGTGAAGAGTCGGAAGGGCATGTCGCAGAGCCCGCGAAACGGCAACGCGTTGAGCACCGGTTGGAGCCAGTCGGGGAAGAGCGGGAGGGGGATGATGATTCCGCTGAAGATCCACATGAAGGCGAAGGCCAGGCGGTTGATGCCTTGTCCGGAGATGGTCCAGAAGAGCGTGAGGGTCATGAGGGTGGCGATGGCCGATGCCAGGAGCGTGGCGGCGACGATGGATGCGGCGAAGGCGACGAGCACGGCCGGTCGGGGCCAATGGATCCAGCCGAGCAGCGTGACAACGACGAGCATCGGGACGCAGCGGAGCAGGACGGGGGCCACGCGGTTGGCGATGCCTCTGGCGAACCACAGGTTGTAGACATTGACCGGGCGGAGCATTTCGTAGGCTACGTTGCCCGTGCGGACCATGTCCTCCAGCTCGGCGTCGCCACGGAAGGGGATGAGCAGCAGGAAGGCCTGTCCGAGCCAGATGTAGGCGATGACCTGGTCGAGTGTCATCGGCGATTGGGCGGCGGAATGCTCGAGGAAGGCGGTGAAGATCGTCACTCGGATGAGACCCCAGAAGAACTGCGTGCCGAGTCCGGCGAGCGCGGCGGCGCGGTATTGCAGTTGGGCTCGGAAACGAGCTGATAGCATGGCGACGTAGGGTTTCATGGCTTCGCGTTCGTAGGGTGCGGCACGAGGCACTCTCTTGCGGCTTCAGACTTCAGGCCTCAGGTCTGGGCTCGCGAGGCGCGTCTTGCCGCGCATCTGGCTCTACCACTCTATCTCGACGATCGCGTCTCGCGCTTGGTCCATATGGAGGTACCACTTCTCCAGCCAGGGGGCATGGTTTCCCTTTGCGTGCGCGGCCTCGATCAGGATCTGTCGGACGTTTCGCAGCTCTTGGCCTATCGGATGCTCCCTGCCGGGGCCACTGACGCGAAGTTGGCCTTGGCCCAAGTGGTCCAGAATCCTTTCGATGCGGTGTGCGAGGAGCCGGCCGGTGGGTGTCTGCATCGCGGCACGGAGGAGCCACTTGTCGTAAGGGTACGGCTGGCCGTCGAGGACCATGGCGGCTCGAAGCGCATGGGCGATCGTCTTCGTCATCGAAAGCAGCAGGGCGACGGGGTCGCCCCGCTCTATCGGGTTGTCGCAGGCGCGATGCTCCGAACGCATTTCCACGTAGTGATGGAAGAAGAAGGCGTCACTGACCTCCTGCCGCATGGGTTTCCTGGCTAGTCGGATCAGATTGCCGGCGGTTTGGGCGGGGTCCGTCATGGCCACGGCGCTGCGCAGATGTCGGATGGTGTCCATCTCGCAGTGGCGCAGCTTGGCCGAGAACTGCTGGACATCGTGTGCGGTCAGGTGGCCCGCCTTGCCGTTCAGCTTGAACTCGAAGAATCGGGTCTCGCTGGCGGCATCCAGCTCGGCCAGGCCGGCGTCGGGTAGCAGGAGCCAGACGTCGAGGTCCGAGAGGTCGTCGTCGATGCCGGTCGTCGTGGAGCCGTAGAAGACCACCGAGGCGGGGGGGTGGAAGGCGGACAGAACGGGGTGCTGTTCCATAAACTCCGGCAGGAACGCTGCAAGCTGCCGGGTCCAATGGGCCTTTGGGTCGGCGATTCGTGTCACGACCGTCGCTTCCATGGGATGCGTTACCTCCTGCGAGTGGAAGGGACGTCGTGGCGCACCTTCCATCTTGTCAAACACTCACTGGTAGATACGCGGAAGCGTGACGGGCAGGGGATTTCGGGCTACATCCGCGAGTCACTCGGCCGGAGCCGATCGAGGGCATGGCTGACACACTCGACGGCGCCGGGGCCCGAGTCTGTCAGCGTGAAATTGAATACAAAGATGACTGCCTGCCACATGGTTCAATGATAGTGTTGCTGCGGCCAGCCGTGTTCGTCGGCTAGTCCCATGAGGCCGCGGAGGGCCCAGATCTGTCGGACGTGTGCCGTCGAATGCCAGGTGACGCGGGTGTAGGCGCTGGCGGCGCTTCGATGGCGCTCCTTCCACCACTGTGTGTCGACGGCCGCGCGGGGGCCGAGCAGGTCGGCTTCTTCCGCTGTTTCCAGTCCGGCCATGACGGCCTCGCGCAATGTGTGAAGCCGATCGACCATTTCGCGGACGGTGGGGAGATTCTCCTGCCGATCGGGCCGGTCGGGCTCGGGCTTGTCGTAGATGTCGAAGCGATGGTCATGCTCGAGGGATGGCTTGCCCGTCTGCAGGAAGCACGCATGGTAGTCGAAGTTCCCGATGACGTGCATCATGATCGTTGCGATGGCATGACGGCGTGGGCTGGGTCGGGCCCATGCCTGTTCGTCGGTCAGATCGTGGATGCACTCTTCCAGGGCGGTGAGCGCTTCGTCGATGCCGATGGCGAGCGCGGCCTTAAGCGACGTTGGTTTGGATTCCCGCGGCCTGAATCTTCCGATGACCATGGGGGGCTCCTTGTACGAGCGGGTTGTTGCGTGCCCAGATCGTGTGCGTATCGTCGTGGATTCGGCGCTGAATACAAGGTGCGTAGGAAAGGTCGATCATTGGGTAGCCCTGGAACGCAATCTGAGCTGGTTGCAGGAATGCTCGGACAGTTGGCGCCAGTTGGGTGGCCCACCTCTTCAGAGGTGGGGGACTCGAATTCGATCGTGAATTCGCGTCCCCCAAGGCTGAAGCCCTTGTCGTTACCCACATTTTGTCTCCCTCGACAGAGCCAACGAAGCGCCGAGCGTCATTGCGTCGAGTCGCTGCCACCCACG
>JAFGQA010000310.1 GCA_016935885.1 Phycisphaerae bacterium
GGATCATCCGGGTCCGAGACGTCGACAATCAGAAGGCCCTTGAAGCGGTTCAAGGCGTAGATCGTGTCGCCCACGATCTTGATGATATCGGCCTCCTCAATCGCGCGGGCGATTTGGTCCGCCCCGCCGGCCTCCGCTCCTTCTAGCGCCGCGGTGGGGGCGCCGAAACCGCCGGAGTCGCCGAGGTTCGCCCTCGGAACCGCGTCACAGCCCAAACCCGAGACAGTTGCCAGACACAGGACAGCGACGAGGAATCTGGCGTAGTTGGAAGTGTGTGCGCCATCAATCATGTTACAGCTCGCTTTTCGTCGTGGAGACATGGTCAGATAACCCTCTGCGCGAGGCATTTCATCCTATCTGTAAGCGGGGAACACACGACTGTGCCGCGCCGTGCCGTGCCGTGCCAGGTGGGTCACTCACAGAGATGATAAGCCCGGCCCGCCTTCAAGTTCAAGTCAGAAGGCGGCGTATTCTGCCGCCTTGAGCACTTTTTTATTGAGCTCCGCCTGGAATCCGCGCCGCGGAGCGGGCCCGATAGAAACCGGCATGTGGACATTCCCGTCTGCATCTTCTCCGTGTAGCCCGCTCACGCGGAGCGATCAGACGTCCAGCAGCCCGTGGTAGAAGGGGTAACAGCGGTTCGGAAGCGCCGTTCCTGACCGTGAAAACCACCGGCTTTGGCGCCGGTGCCGCAGTTTTGCCACGGGCTGCTAGCCCGTTTCCTGGGCATCCCGTCCTCTGGAGCGGTCATCCTGCCGTGGCGGCGGGCCCGGCGGGCCCTGGGCGCTGGCGAAGCCCTTGATCGCAGGCATGTCCTCGGGTTTCTCATCCGGGTGGACGGCGAAGATCTCCACCCGCACCACGTCTTCAAATGGCACGGTGACGACGAAGCAGCCAACCTTGTAAGACTCGTCCGCAGGCATACACTCGAAGACGAGCGAACCGGTGGTCGGGTGCTTGAGGATCTCCTTGACCTCGTAGGAGAAGCCATCACGCAGATAGATGATGGTCCGGGCCTCCAATTCGTCGTGGAATTTCTTGTGGGCCTCGTCTTCCCGGTCCTTCTCGGAGTCAGCGTCGGGGAAGTGTTCCGTTGTGCAACGCTGCTTGGCCAGCTCGATACGCTCGTCGTATGGGCCGCCAAACCACCAATCGTAGTCAAAATGCATGGCATCCTCTGCTGTCGCGATGAAACAATCGGCTTAATGCCAGACCCAGAATCAGTTCGCCGATCGAAGATCCCAAAAGATCCTGGATGAGTCGGAGCTTTGAAGCCGGCACGGTCTCGACGCCAATGGCCACGCCTCGGCGTCACAACGTCCTCATCGGCGATTCCGTATCGCAACCCGACCGGGAGCCTATCCCAAGACGGTGGACCCTGGCGTCCTGCCGGTGTTTCACTGCGGGGCCCCTGTGGCCCGTGCCACAGGGAATCTTGGCGTAGATCCGCGCGGAGGCACTCTAGGAGAGACGACGGGGCCTGTCAAACCGCCATTCGGCCGGAAGGTCGTGGTGCGTCCGGGACGGTTAGGCGGGTGCCACTGGCAGCTTGTCTGCCAGTGTGCATGGCCCCATGCGCCCAAGGGAGAGACCGCACGGGCGGGCAAGCAAGCCGCCCGTGGCACCCAGAACCGAATGCCGCCGGAACTGTCACGGACTCGGTCGCGGTGGGTTCCAATGGTTTACAATGAGGCGGTCGCGGGAATCGTGTGGCGGCGGTCCCAGCCGAAACCGACCATGGAGGACGGATGGCCAATGACCCCGGCCGATCGTAGCGACTGGATCAAGTCCGCGGCGTTGCAGTTGGGGTTCGACCGGTGCGGCATCGCCGTGGCAGGGCCGATCGAGCGGATGGGCTTCCTGCGTGAGTGGCTCGCCAGGGGCTACACCGGCACGATGGCTTACTTGCACCGCCATCGGGCTTCACGCGTGGACGTGCGGGCGTGGTTGCCGTGGGCGCAAAGCGTGATCGTGGCAGCCCTGAACTACCGCCAGCCCGATCCGAGCGATGCGGCGCGTCGAGACGCCGATCCCAAATCGCCAATCTCCAATCCCCAATCCCCAATCTCCAATCTCCAATCCCCAATCGAGCCACGCGGTCGCGTGGCGATGTACGCCTGGGGGGAGGACTACCACGCGGTCGTCCGCGACAAGCTGGACACGCTGGTCGCCCGGATGCGGGAGATGTTCGACGAACCGTTCAAGGCCAAGGTCTGCGTCGATACGTCGGCGATCGTCGAACGGGAGCTGGCCGCCGCGGCGGGCATCGGCTGGATCGGCAAGAACACGATGGTCCTGCACGCCTCGCTGGGTTCGTTCTTCTTCCTCGGCGAGATCGTCACCGACCTGCCGCTGGCGCCGGACACGCCGGAGCCGGACCGTTGCGGCACGTGTACCCGTTGTCTGGAGGCCTGCCCCACCGGTGCCCTTGTCGAGCCGCACGTCATGGACGCCAGCCGGTGCATATCGTACCTGACCATCGAACACCGCGGCGACATCGCCCAGGAGCTTGCCGCCAGGATGGGCAATTGGGTCTTCGGCTGTGACGTTTGCCAGACCGTGTGCCCGTTCAATGGCCGCGCGCCTGAAAGCACCGAGCGACGTTTTGACGCCAGTCTATATGACGCCCACCCCCAGCTCGACGACGTCTTGTCCTGGGACGAAGCCGCCTACGAATCACGCGTCGAAGGCAAGGCCACCAATCGGGCAACGCTGCACATGTGGAAACGAAACGCGGAGATCGCCCGGCGCAACGCTACACGATAGAAGCCGCCGTCGTAGGGCATCGCACAGAATGACGCGAGCGAATGCGCTGCTTGCCCGCCGCGTCGCTTGACCCACTATGCTTCTTGGCTGGATTGGTGGGTTGCCGTTTGGCGGATCAACCATTCACGTCATCACTGCGCGGTAGTCTGCCACCCAACAGAAGGAGGTTTGGCTTGTACACGCAACGGAGATCAGATAAGCTATAGGATGTCGCTTGGCGGAGGCGGTGAAGGAGGCTCCCCTTCTGTCAGACAGCCTGTCAACCGGGAAGGGAGGGCACGCGGAGATCTGGCGCGCTGTCGCACGCTTGGTGGCACCACCGTGGCGTGCGGTGCTGTGTGGCACTGGCGGCTTGTCCGCCAGTGTACGGCTCGGAATTACGTGCGGGATCGCACCGGCAGCATGCTGCAAGTGGCATGTCGCTCCAACGGCCCCGGATCGCGACTTGAGGAGGATACGAGAATGCGCGAGTGCGCGATGAACGCGGCATTAACGGCAGTTGTATTGGCTTGCGTCTCGAGCGCGCAGGCCGGTGTGGTCTTCGACACGGTCACTGTTGGCGACCCGGGAAACCCCGGGGAGTGGTCCGGCGAGAGCTACGGCGGCTATGGTCCGGACCGAATCTGCGGAGCGGTGGACTACGTGTACAACCTCGGCAGGTACGAGGTGACGGCCGGGCAGTACACGGACTTCCTCAACGCCGTGGCCGACACGGACACCTACGGTCTTTACAGCACGTCAATGTGGGACAACACCTGCGGCTGCAAGATCCAACGCGATGGGAGCCCGGGTGGCTATACGTACAGCGTGGCCGGCGACTGGGCTGACCGGCCGGTAAACATGGCCAGCTTCTGGGACGCGGCTCGGTTCGCGAATTGGATGCACAACGGCCAGCCGGCCGGGCCGCAAGGGCCTGCCACAACCGAGCACGGAGCCTACACGCTGGACGGCTACACAGGCACGGACGGTTCGTGGATCACGCGTAATCCCGGCGCAACCTGGTGCATCCCGAGTGAGGACGAATGGTACAAGGCGGCGTACTACGACGGGGACGCGAGCGTCTACTACGACTACCCGACAGGCACGGATGCGGTGCCAAGTAACGATCTTGAGGATCCCGATCCGGGCAACAATGCGAACTTCGATCAGGACGGTTTCACGATCGGCCATCCGTACTACCGAACCGAGGTGGGCGAGTTTGAGCGCTCAGCAAGCCCCTCCGGCACGTTCGACCAGGGAGGCAACGTGTGGGAGTGGCACGAGACCGTGCTTCACACGTCGCATCGTGGTGCACGCGGCGGCGCGTGGTACACCGACGACAGCCGCCTCCTGGCCGCGCGGCGCGGCGCGAGCTTCCCCACAACCGAAAGCATCTTTAACGGCTTCCGTGTTGCCTACGTTCCTGAGCCCGCGACGATCTCGGTGTTGGCTTGCTCGTTGGCCTTGGGCAGCATCGTGCGGCTGAAGCGGCACAGGGGCCGGCGCGTCTGAGCCCCTTGCTCCTCTCGTCTCGAGTTCCCCGCGCCAAACCAGAGGTTCCCATTTGGCACCTCAAGATCGCGGCCGTGTAGATGGTTGGTGGAAGCCCGTTGTCCGGGCCGGTATGACGGCTGGTACGATCGAGTCGCACGTAGCCGGTTAGCGTCGACCCTGCCCGCAGGTTCGTCACCGCGGCTGGTCGAATGCCTACGTGCCGCGATCGTCGGTAGGTCCCTTTCCGCCGATCGGCCGAAGGACGACGGCGTCGCCCTGGGCGGTGCATCGGCCTGCGGCGGTGTGCTGCTGGGCAAGGTTGATGATGGCGTTTGCCCCCCGGCTGGCGGCAGTAGCCTTGAGGGCCCTGATCGCCTCGCCCTGCGTGCGGTGGCCTTCCACAAACACCGCCTCGACCTGACGGACGATCTCATAACCTGCAATGATGCCTGTCGAACTGGTGGCGATGATCCTCTCCGCCGCCAGATGCTCCGCCTCGATATCGGCCTCGTTTCTGCCGGCATACTGCTGCAATTTGGGATGCAGCTTCGGCGGACCACGCCGTCGAACGAGTCGGCGGATTCCGCCGGACAACCGCCGTAGAACGTACAACACGAGCAGCACCGCGACGGCCCCGCCAAGCAGGACCCGGTGGTCTTGCAGCCATTGGATGACGTCGTTCATGTGCGTGATTGTACTCCGTGGACCGTGACGTGCACGCCGTCCCTTTCATCACAATGGCCCAGACAGGGCAACCATGCACCGTTATCGGTCTGGCAGTGGCCCGAGAGCACGCCGTGCCGGCCCATAAACTCAGGCGTGGCTGCCGGCCAAACGACTCGCCTCAGATTCCTCGAATGCACCGCGATCCGGGTTTGATTCCCGGTGGACACGCGCGTATCAATAGTCTGGTACCAGAGCACTCGTGAGGCCGTCCGGGTCGGGGGGGCCGCATCAAGCTGGAGGACGAGTGCTCACGACTGGGGCTTCCGACCCCCCGCAAGGTCGAGCGGCATGCTCGGCCTTTTATGCCCCGCTGCGGCCGAGCCCCCACTCGGTCGCGATGAGATGACGCTGTGCACCACGCCTTGCCCGTGCGCAGCGTCGTTTTTTTCGCGCCACGACGACTCCCGGTCCGATGACCCGAGACTTGTGATCGTCCGGAACACGGGATTGAGTCAGGACGATCCTCCCTCATCACCAACCGACGACTCGCCGCGCCACGCCAGGATCCGACCCAGCCCGGCCGGGGGGGGCCTGACAGTCTAGGCCGGTGCCGCTGGCAGCCTGCCTGCCAGTGTGGATGCCCCATGCGCCCACCGGAGAGACCGCACGGGCGGACAAGCCGCCCGTGGCACACAGAATCGAATGGCGCCGGGAGTATCACGGACTCCGCCCAGGATGTGACGACCACCGACCCGTTGACACAGGGCGCGACTTCCTCGATCATCATCGCGTTCCGTCAGCACACGGCCCCCATCGTCTAGAGGCCTAGGACACCGGCTTTTCATGCCGGCGACAGGAGTTCGAATCTCCTTGGGGGCGTTCATCGCACACGGCCGAACAACACCGTCCTGTGTCGCGTACGCCCATTGCCGACAGGGGCTTCTGTGCGTAATGCGATCGTCTTGTGGTGTTATTGTTGGCGCGCGTCGCCGGGCGTAGGGCAGACCACGGAGTGTCATGTCTCTGACACTTGGCGCGGGCAAGTGAGACAACCGCCGCGGCACCGCCAGCGTGCGCATGATCCAATGCCCGCCGTCGTGGGAAGCCGGTCTAGCAGTCTCGCTGCCGGGTTTATTCCAGCACGCGATAAGGCTGATAGGCTGGCATGGACCGGCGGCTCCGCAAACGCCGCAGGGTGAAGAACTCGTCCGGGCTCCGACGCCCGGGTCTGAATGCGAGGCTGGGCCGAGAGTTCCTTCTCGGTCTCCCGTGTCGATGTGTGGGAAAGGACTCCCGCCGGAAGTCTGTTGGAGAGAGGATTCTGACACCCACGGAGTAGCGGTCAAGGCCGGCGTCCACGCCAGTCGCATGAATCCCGACTGGGACCACATCTACCTGGTCAGACTCGTGACAACGTGAACACGCGATTGCCCTGGGTGACGTCGCCCCCGCTCGCTGCGCACCTTGACACACGGTCCGGCCCCGCTAGACTGTGCCTTCTGCCGTTGGCCCCTAGTGTAACGGTAGCACGACAGACTCTGGATCTGTTTGTGGAGGTTCGAATCCTCCGGGGCCAGTCCGACATGCCGCGTGTCGCGGTATCGGGTCATGACGTGTTCGGTCCGCGCCCCCGTGCATTCCAGTGTGGCATCAGCCGGCGGAGGGCGGCGGTTCCGGCGCGTAGCGCTCCGGCAGGGCGGAGACGATCTTGACCGTCTCCACGCTGACGCGCACGACCTGCCCGACGAGGCGGACGATGTACTCTGAGCCGCCGCGTGTCGCGGCGGAGTTCGGGTCCGAGCGGATTCCGGTGCGTTTGTCTTCCTTCACGCGATACTGATCGATGACCCACTCGATCGCGCTGCGGTTGCCCAGGCGGTATTCGAACACCTCCGGCGGGATGCCCGCCAGCGTGAGCGAGGCGTTCACCGCGATCGACCGCTTGTCCTTGCTCAGCCGCATCTTCTCGACGCGGTAGCTCAGCGGCTCGCCGGGCGTCTCGATCCACTTCAGCGGCCACGGCTCAAGCGATTCGTACTCGATGTGGAGCTTGGCAAGTCGGCGGCCGGCCTCGGCAAACGCCCAGAAGCCACTGGCTCGATCAGAGCCGCGCGCGTCAGCAAGCGGCCCAACCGAACCGCGCCCGTCAGGAAGCGGCCCAACCGAACCGCGCCCGTCAGGAAGCGGCCCAACCGAACTGCGCCCGTCAGGAAGCGGCCCAGGGCACACACCTCGCCGGCCGGCCGCTCCCTCACGGTCGCGGCTCTGATCACGAGCGGTGGCCGCTCCCTCACGGTCGCGGTTCGGATCGCAGGGCGGCGCCAGCGGGATGCGCGGTAGCTCGCGCTTTAGGTTGTCGGCGAACTTCTCCCGATAGCCCGGATGGTGCAGGACGCCGTAGACGTAATAGAAGATGTCCCACTTGCCGATCGACTCGTCGCCGTAGTGCTCGCGGAAGTGGTCTAGCGCCCAGTCGGTGATGTTCTCCCGCCGATTCGTGCCGTCTTCGTCGTAGGTGTAGTAGGGGAAGCACTGCGTGCCGCAGCCCGCGCCGACCAGGTGGAGGTCGACCAGCCCAGCGGACGCCAGCGTCATGAACGGTTTTTCTGACCCAAGGGTCGTCAATCCGATTTCGCGATTCTCTTGCTCTGAAGCCGGTTGAGGAAACACGAAGTGCTGCTGATAACGCCGGTGGACAAGCAGTTCGTCAAAATAGACATGCATATTGGTAAAGGGCCGGTAGAGCGCACGACGCAGTTTTTCCTGTGAAAACTCAAGCGTCTGCTGCTGCCGCAGAGCCTCCTTCAGGCGATCCGTCCACTTCAGTTTCTTGGGATCGTTATTGACGAACGTATCAATGTCGGGTGGTACTGATGCAATGCGAGATAGGCGGAAAACCTCGTAGTTGTAATTGTCTATATGGCGCCGCATTTTCTCGCACAGATCTGTTGTGGAAAAACCGTATGCCCAGTCATCGCGGTTGGTTGCCAAGCCCAACGAGTACAGCGAGAACAACACCTTGTCGTCCCGTCCGCTGGCGCTCTTGCCAATCTTAGTCCCGATTGGAGAGAAGGCGGCGAATTCATGTGCGTTGTCTGGCGCGAGCCAAGTGTGCCGTTCGTCAGGCCTCATGCCTCGCCACTTCACGGCGGACAAGCTCTCGTGTTTGCCAAGCCACGCGAGCTTCTCGCGCCTGCGCAGGTTCTTGTCAACGCGATCAAAGTAGAGCTTGTTGCCGCGATGGCACGTGCGACGAATCGCAATGGTGATCCCAACACCAACTTGGATTCCGAAGACGTTGTACGCAGTCCCCGACAGCGTCGGATTCTGTCGAACGTTACCTTCAAGGTGCATGTGGTAGACGCGCGTGAAATCCTCCATCACGTGCTTTCGCATCCCGTCGAACGCAATCTGGTCTACGAAGCTGTTGTTGCTCACAAAGGCCACGATACCGTCGCGGCCTTCAAGGCGGTCTGTTGCCCAGCGGAAGAACTTGACGTACGGATCGTATAGTTTGTTCGTCAGCGTCGCGCGCGAGTCCTTGCCGTACGTCGCGCGGATGCGACCGTCCACGACCGGATACTTGCGATTCTTGTTGTTATCGTTCTCATTGACCTGGCCCATGTTATACGGCGGATTGCCAATGATCACCGTGATCGGCTTCTTGCGCTGGCGTTCGACGCGTTGGACGTTCTCCTCTGTCATAAAGCCGAACGTTTGTTGCGGGCCCTCCGCCAGATCGAGCGTGTCGACGAAGCACAGGCCCTCGAACGGCTCGTATTGGCCCGTCTGCTCGTAGTACGCGTGCTCGATGTTCAGCGCCGCGATGTAGTACGGCAGCAGCATCACCTCGTTGGCGAAAAGTTGCTCGCGGTACATCCGCGGCAGGTCGCGCTTGGGGATCCGCCGGATCAGGTTGACGATGAAGTTGCCCGTGCCGGTGCAGGGGTCGAGGATGTTCACGCCCAGGTCGCCGAGCTTCTTGCCGAACTCCTTCTCCAGCACCTCGGCCACCGACGCGCACATGAAATCGACGAGCTCCTGCGGCGTGTAGACGATGCCGTGTGTGTCGGCCACCTTGACCGAGTAGCCCTGGAAGAACCGCTCATAGACGATGTTCAGGAAGTGTTGCTTCTCGGTGAAGCCGGTGATCGTCCGGGCCGCCTGCTCGATGGCGACATAGAAGCGGTCAAGCCGCTTCAGGTAGTCATGCCGGTTGAACGACTGGCTGACCAGGGCGTCGATGACCTTCTCGATCTCGGCGGCGATGACGTTACGCCGCGTGAAGTCCTGCGACTCGAAGACCGTGCGGATCAGCCGCTCGGTCAGCAGGTGCTGCACCAGCATCTCATCGACCGCGGCGGTGCTGAGGTTCGGGTTCAGCGACTGCTGGCAGAGTGCGTAGAACTTGCCGAAGGCGTCGGCGAAGCGCGGGTTGTCGTCGTGGGCGCGTTTGATCAGGTCGACGAGCCCGCGGGCCAGATCGGGCACGCGCTGCTTGAACTCGTCGACGGCTTTGTTGAAGTCCTCGTGGGCGGGCTCGGTGTGGGAGAAGAAGGCGTTGAGCAGGTCGCAAAGCTGTTGCGGGTCGCGCAGATTCGCGATCATCTCCGGCTTGCCGTCCTGATAGAGCCGCGCCTCGCGGGTGTCCTCGAAGATCGTGTTGGTCAGGCGGTAGCCGCGCTGGATCTTTTTCTTGATCTCCTCCTGGAGGTCGTCGTCGGTGTCCTTGGCCTCCCAGTAGCCGCGCTCGATGGTGAACTCGTCGCGGAACGTGCCGTCGGGGCGGATCGAATGGCCGTTGGCGTCGAGGGACAATTCGGGGATCAGCGTCCAGCCGACCTTGCGGCCGGTCTCGGACAGAAGATTCTGAAAGGCGGATCGCAGCGCGCCCTCGTGCCCGACTCTTTGGTCGGCGTAGGCCGCGAGCGCGCCGTAGTAGGTCTTGACGGCCTTGTGCGTCGGCTTGACCTGGGGAGCGGCGCCCATGCGCGGAGAATACGACCAATATGGTGGCCAGTCAACGCGCGGCGCGACGCGGCGTAGTGGTTGGGTCCGAGACACTTCCGGTGGCATTCGATTCTGGGTGTCACGGGCGGCGTGGGTGCCACTGGCGGCTTGGGTGCCACTGGCAGCTTGCCCCTGACAAGCCCCAGGCAACAAGCCCTTGTCAAGGACTTGCCTGTCGGTGTGGATGCCCGTGGCGATCGGTGCGAGGTCGAGCCCCGCTTCGTTGACCATCTGCGTGCGGTTGCTGAGCGTCGTTCCGTTGGGTGCGTCAATCGTGGCCGTGCCCGCCTCATCGTCCATTTCGACGAAGCCGAAGCCCCGGGATCGTCCCGTCTGACGGCCCATGACGAAACACCAGCGGGGCGCCGGCGCCACAGCCTTGGGATAGGCCGCGAACCAGCCCCGCTGGACGGGAGCAGGCATGTTGTCTCCTTCTCGATTGTCCGTAAACTGGTCCACGTTTTTGTGCGGTTCATGTCATCCGCTGGCTGACACGGAGCCTTCTCATGTTCGAGCGACTTTTCCACATCCGCGAGCACAACACAACCATTGGACGCGAGATCATCGGCGGGGCGGCCACGTTCATGGCCCTGTCCTACATCGTGATCGTGCAGCCCATCGTCCTCAGTAGCGCCGGCATGAACCCAGATGGAGTGTTCGTTGCAACGTGCGTATGCAGCGCATTTGCCTGCATCCTGATGGGCTTGTGGTCGAATCTGCCAATTGCCCTGGCCCCTGCGATGGGCCACAACTTTTTCTTCGCGTTTACGATCTGCGGCGCGGCGGCGGTGGGCGGCATGGGCTGGTCGTGGCAGGAGGCGTTGGCGGCCAACCTGGTTGCCGGTGCAGTCTTTGTTGTGCTCGCGGCCACGGGCTTGCAGGAAGCGGTCATCCGTGGCATCCCCGCATCCCTCAAGTACGCTATCGCCGTGGGCATCGGCCTGCTCATTGCCTTCGTCGGGCTCCAATGGGGCGGGCTCGTCGTGGACAATCCCGCGGTCTACGTTCAACTGGGCGACCTCGGCAGTCCGGTCGCGCTGCTGACGCTGTTCGGCCTGGCAGCGACCGGGACCATGCTGGCCTACGAGATCCGGGGGGCAATGCTCTACGGCGTGCTGCTCACCACCGCGGTGGGGTTGATCGCATCACACTACTGGGCTGACGGCTGGGGCTATGCGCTGGCGACGTGGCAGGGCGATGTCGTCAGCGGATTGCCAGACACGGGCGACACGATCTTCGGCGTCTTCGCCGGCTGCAAGACGCTGTTCACCGAGCACACGTTCTTGAACTGGCTCATGATTATCTACATCTTCCTGATCTTGGACCTCTTCGACACGGTGGGCACGCTGATCGGCGTGGCCGAGCGTGCTGGGCTGGTCAAGGACGGGACCATCCCCCGAGCCAAGCAGGCCTTGATCACCGACGGTGTCGGCACCGTGGCCGGCACGCTGATGGGCACGAGCACGATCACCAGCTATGTCGAGTCGGCGGCGGGCGTTGCCGCCGGGGCCCGGACGGGCTTGGCCCCGATCGTCACCGGCCTGCTGCTGCTCGCGTCGTTGTTCTTTCACCCGATCGTCGAGATGGTCGGCGGTGACGTGGACGTGCCTGCCGAGTCACTCGGGGCAATCGCCGCGGAGGGTGTAACCGTAACGTGCCACCCGGTGATCGCGCCGGTGTTGATTATCATCGGTTGCTACATGATGCCGGTGGTGACGAAGATCAAGTGGGACGACATGACCGAGGCGTTGCCGGCGTTTTTGACGATTGTGGTGATGCAGTTCGGTATGAGCATCTCGCACGGGATCGCCTGGGGGTTCATCTCGTACGTCCTGCTCAAGCTCGTCCGCGGCCGCGTGCGGGAGATTCATCCGTTGATCGCGGTCTTCGCGGCGTTGTTCGTGGTCTTCCTGATCGTGGAGTGAACCGTCTTCAGTTGTCGGTCATCGCTTGCCGGCTATCTATCACGAAGTCTTGCCGACTGCCGTATCTGAAGAAGGGGTCGTGGTCCGCGCGGCGAGTCGCGCTCACATCTTGAGCCCAACGAATGGCAGCACGAACTTGCACGAGACATAGGTGAAGACGACGCCGAACACGATCTTGAGTCCCGCCGGCGGAAGCCTTCGATTCAACGTCGCGCCCATGTATGCACCGGCCAGCGTGCCAGCGCAGGCCGGAAGCGCTACGGTCAAGTCGATGAACCCCTGCGAGAGCTTGAATGCCGAACTGATCAGTGCGTTCACCGCAAAGCAGGTGAGCGAGGACCCGATCGCCGTCTTGATCGGGGCCTTGAGGCCGAGCGTAAACGCGGGCACGAGGATACCGCCGGTGCCGATTCCCAGGAGGCCGGGCAAGACGCCGGCGGCCGTACCGATGGACACCTTGGAAAGCAGCGAACCGCGCAATTTGCCGTTGGTCTGCCGGACCGCTTTGCCGCGCGTCTCCAGGAAGCCTTCGATGATCATACGGGCGGAAACGAGCGAGAAGACCAGACCGGTCCCGAGATCGAGCCAGTGCTGCCTCTTCGAGACCCACAGGAAGACCAGGGAGAAGACCGCCGTGGCCGCCGCGCCGGCGGCAACGACGGGAACGAGGGATCTGACGTCGACGTGCCCCAGCTTGTGGTGCCGATAGCTGCCTGCCAGGGTCGTGCAGAACACCGCCACGATACAGGTGCCGGCCGCCTGGGCGGGAGGCAGGCCGACATAGAATCGAAGAAAAGGCATCAGGACGATCCCGCCGCCGATGCCAAGCGAGCCGCCGAGCGTTCCGGCAACGAGCCCGCAGAGCAGAACTCCAAAGGTCTCCACCATTCGTTGCACATTGACAGACATAGGCCTAGATGTCCAGTCCTGTGTTCCGCGCGGACGCTTGGGACTCGGATCGATTGCCGTCCAAACTGTCACAGACCTGACGTTCGTCGCTTCTCGCGGGTTTTCCTGGTTGGGCAGCGTTCTCCTTTGGGTTTGCACTGTTGCGGCTTTCTCGAGAAGTGCAATTGGACGCAAACGCACGCAACTTCTCGGCGTTTTGGCTGTGCGACGGCGCGGAAGTAGCGCCGGACCAGCCGCGTGGGCGGCGTTTGCAGCGGTCCTTCCGGCCTTCACTCCCGTAGTCTTGCTCCCCGCTCCGCACCAAACTAGGATCGGGCTAGTTGGGTGCGTGTTCGCCGAACTGGCCCGTGAGCTCGTGGTGCTTGGCGACCGGGTGGGGAGGCTGGTGTCGTCAGGCATCACGGCGGATCACACAACAAAGGAGTTTCTCGCTGAACTGGGCGCGGCGTGCTTTCGCCTGTATGGCATTCGGCGCGAGGACGTTGAATACATCCTCTCCACGTTCACCGTCGCACAGCGGCGGGACGAGGCCGAGGCCGGGTCGCTCCGGACGGCGGATCTGATCCTCGCGAGTTACGATCAGATGGCGTAACTCGAGGAGGGCCGAGAAGGGATTCTCGGCCGAGCGTCAGCCGAGCGTCAGTAAGGAGTTGCGCAAGAATAGCGGAAATGGTTGATCCGCCAAACGGCAAGCCGGGTCGTGGCGCTTGCGCATGGCTGGAGGCAACGCGGTTCGCCTGACGGCAAGCCAGGTCGTTGCGTCCCCGTGCGATTCGGGCGCTGAGGCATCCGCCAAACGGCAAGCCGGTTTGATGAAGGCGGGGCGCCGGGCGGTGCCTGCCACTGGAGTTGGGGCACAGGCAAGCGAGATGATGCGGCGGCGAGTTGTCACGGTAGTGATGGTGCTGTCGATCGGCGTGCTGTCGATACTGGACCACGCCGGTGTCTTCGGCTATCGGAGCAACGACCAAGCGAGGTATCACGATGCCGTCGCCACGGTCACGTACGCGGCGGACGGCGACACGCTGGATGTTGGCATCCCTGATGGCCGGCGAGGCGTGACGCGAATCCGGCTGTGGGGCGTGGACTGTCCGGAGATCGCCCATGACGAAGGCGAGCAGGACGCCTACTATGGCCGCGAGGCGATGGACTTCTTGCAAAAGGAGGTCGTAGGACGGCGCGTGCGTTTGGAATTGGACCCGAACCGCGGGCCGCGCGACAGGTATGGCCGGCTGTTGGCGTATGTCTATCTTGCGGACAGCGGCGAGATGCTGAACGAATGGCTGATCGATCGCGGTTTGGCCTACGCGGACCGGCGGTTTGGGCACGTGTTCAAGCATCGGTTCGTGCAGCGTGAGAAGAAGGTGATGAAGCAGAAGGTGGGGTTGTGGGCGGGCGTAACGCCCGAGCAGATGCCCACCTGGCGGCAGCGCATGGACGCGGCGCGGACGTGGTGAGCTGGTCATCCGGTGCGATCCGCCAAACGGCAAGCCGAGTTGTGGCGATTGCTCGTGGTTGGAGAGCGTGGGCACCCGCCAAACGGCAAGCCGAGTTGTTGCATCCAACTGCGATTCGGGGGCTGGGGCGTCCGCCAAACGGCGAGCCAGGTTGTGGCCCGCCGGGGACTATCGCCGAATGCTCCAATCGCTGCGGTAGGGGCGGACGAAGTCGTATTGTTGTGGAGGCAGGCCCTCCCGAGCAGGGTTATCCTGAACGTATTGAATGGTGCGCTCGATGTCCTCGGGCGTGCTGAGGAACTTCTTGAACTTGTCGTTGCTCCAGATTGGGTGATCGTTGGACAGATCCGCCAAACGGCAGAGCCGGGCCGCGGAGTTTCTTCGTAGTTCGTCGTGCATCGTTTCCGCCCGGTCTCGATGTCTTCGAATCACGAGGTGGGCGTGGTTCGAGAGGACCGCGCAGGCCCAGCACGTGTATCGCCGGTCCCGGATGGTGTCGGAGAAGGCTTCGGTGATGGCTTGCCGTTTGGCGGCATCGAACCAGACGACTTCGTGTTCCAGCCTGGGGCGGGCCTGTTCGTGAAACGACCGCAACTCTGATTGAGCGGGTTGGACTTCCTTGCGTCCGTAATGGATCGGACCGAGCGGGAAGAGCTTGCCTGCTCGGATCTCTTTGGAAAGGCTCCCCCGTGGGTCATTCGGCAGCCAGTGCCCGTAGCCCGTCAAAATGAGGTGGTGGGCGATGACCATGAACCTGATGATACTCGGAGGCCGCGGGGTCCGCCAAACGGCGGAGCCGACCGCGGGCATCCGCCAAACGGCGAGCCGAGTTGTGGCAATTGTTCGTGGTTGGAGAGCGTGGGCACCCGCCAAACGGCGGAGCGGACCGCGGGCATCCGCCAAACGGCAAGCCGAGTCGTGGCGATTGCTCGTGGTTGGAATAGCAGCGTGTGGTAAAAGGGAGAACAGCCGTTCGGAAAAGCCGTTCCTGACCGTGAAAACCACCGGCGAGACGCCGGTGCCACAGTTTTGCCAC
>JAFGQA010000311.1 GCA_016935885.1 Phycisphaerae bacterium
GCGGGGGGGGGGGAGCCGTGAACCACGAAACACTGCCAGGCAAGCGGCCAGTGGCCATGGTACCGGCGTACCAGGCAGCCGCCGTTTGGGCAATGTCTGATAATGAGAGTCTGTCGCAGGGCCACCGGGCGACAGCCGGCTCTCCGGGTAGAATGCAAGGTCCGGAGCCTTGGCGAAACCGGGCCTACGTGTGGCGAACATGCCATGCACGACGCTTGAGGCTAAGGAGCCGCGCAGAAACAACTTAAACGGTTGACCCGCCTGCCTGCGGGGAGGTCCGCCAAACGGCAAGCCGGCAGGCCGGCCAAGCGGCGCAATCGATCATGTTATTTTCGCGCGACACCTAACAGCCCGTGGTAAAAGGGAGAACAGCGGTTCGGAAACGCCGTTCCTGACCGTGACAACCACCGGCGAGACGCCGGTGCCACAGTTTTGCCGCGGGCTGTCAGGGCAGGGCAGGACCATGTCACGGGCGCCTGACATTGTGGTGGGCATCGGCAATCTGCTGTGCGGCGACGACGGCGTCGGCGTGGAGGTTGCCCGGCGCCTTGCTGCGCTGCCCTTGCCCGACCACGTCGAAGCCTATGACGGCGGCACGTCGGGTCTCGATCTCGCCTGCATCGTCGAGAATCGCCGGCGGGTCGTGGTGGTGGACGCTTTTGACGCGGGCGAACCACCCGGCGCGGTATTCCGCCTTTCACCGGAGCGGCTGAGGCCCATCTCGGACGCCGGTTTGAGCGTGCACGATTTTCACCTGCTGCACGCCCTTGATGAGACCAAGCTGACCGGCAGCGAGCCCGAGCAGACGATCGTGTTCGCCGTCCAGGTGGCGGACACGTCGGCCGGCATCGGATTGTCCGCGCCGGTACACGAAGCCGTCGAGCGTGTGATCGCGCTGGTGGCGCAGGAATTGGACATACACATGGACGAGGCGCGATGTTCGCCCGGCTTCGCCGGTGGTGGCGCGCCGCAGGCGGGGCGGACGGACGTGCCCCACGGAGAAGCGAAGTCATGGTATTAACGCGACGTGAATTCCTGGAGTCGGGAGTTGGGGCCCTCAGCGTGGTGGGCTTCTCGTTGTTCGAGCTTCCGGGGCTTGGGCAACTGGCCGCAGCGGCAGAGCCCCGGAAAATCGCCGAGATTCCCGTGCTGTGGGTGGCGACCGGTTCGTGTACGGGCTGTTCGGTGTCGCTCCTGAACTCAGCCTCACCCACGATCCAAGAGGCGCTGCTGGCCGAGATCCTTCCCGGGAAGCATCTTTCGCTGGGCTTCCACACCACGGTGATGGCCGCTTCGGGTGATCGGGCCATCGAGGCGTTGCGCCATGTGGCTGACACCCACAGGAAGGGCTATGTCCTTGTCGTCGATGGGGCCACGGCCACGAAGGCCAACGGCCTTTACTGCGGAATCGGTGAGCGCGGCCACGATGTCATCACCGGGTATGAGCACGTGCGCGACCTTGGGCAACACGCCATGGCGGTTCTCGCGGTTGGGGCCTGCGCCGCCTTCGGCGGCATACCCGCGGCCGATCCGAACCCGACCGGCGCCGTGCCTGTCAGCACGCTGTTCGAGAAGGAGGGTATCACCACACCCTGCGTCAACATCCCCGGCTGTCCGCCCCACCCGGACTGGATCGTGGGTACCATTGCCACCCTTCTGATGGGTGGGTTGAAAGCGCTGAAGCTCGATGCACACCATCGTCCAGCCGCGTTCTTCTCGGAGTTGATCCACGACGATTGCTGCCACCGAGGCGACTTCGAGCGGGGACGGTTCGCTCGCCGTTTCGGCGAGACGGGTTGCCTCTTCCTGCTGGGGTGCAAGGGACCGGTGACGCAGGCTGATTGTCCGGTCCGCAAATTCAACAACGGCACGAATTGGTGCTGCGAAGCCGGTCACCCGTGCATCGGATGCTGCCATCCGGAGTTCCCCTTTGACGGTTCGATGTTCCGTCAGGCGTTTGACCACGCGACGACGGGGCAGCTCCTCGACCAGGATCACGCCGGGGTCTCCTGTACCAATTGCCATGCGGACGATGGGTTCAGCCCGGCACCTTCTTGCAAGGAGTGCCACGATTCGGAGAGCGGCGTGTCATTCCCGGCCAGGCGTCCGGGACGAACCGTGCCAGTACGATAGCGCGAGGTTCGCTCTGTGGTGCGCCCATCAGCATCACCAAGCCGACATTCAGCCTGATAGGCCGGCTGAAAGCGTGCCGCCGCATCTTCTTCCGCTTCGAGAGGACAGCCAAGCACTTCGGAGGCCTGGTTGAAATGACGTTTATCCAACGCTGCCTGAGATGAATCGCACGAACGAGTTCTCGCTCTCCGACAGAGCCTAGTTTCACGGGAAACGCGACTACGATTGCTGAACCGAGAATCCCTTCTCGGTCCTGAAGCCGGTGCCGAGAGAGGATTCTCGGCAGAGCGTACAGTCGTTCTTTTGTCAAACGCCGTACTAGAGCAGTTCACGCTTGCCTGCGACTGTGGCACGGGCGCCAAAGCCCGTGAATCCACCGCCGAGACGGCGGTGCCACAGGCGCATCCAACCGTGAAGTGCCTTAAGACGCCGCGCAGGAATAACATGACCGATTGTGCCACTTGGCCGGCTTGCCGTTTGGCGGACCTGCCAGCGGCAGGCGGATCAACCGTTTACGTTATTCCCGCGCGACTCCTAACAGTCGGCTGGCACGTCCTTCCCGATGGCTGTGCAAGGCAACGCGACGGCCCAGCCGGTGTTGTCGAGGACCCATTGGGCGTAGCTGTTGCTGTTGGGGCCCGGCACGAGCACGTAGGTGTCCTGGCATGGATAGTGCGGCGATTGCATCTCGATGAAATCGATCACCGCCTCGGCCTGCTCACCGATGAGCTCAGCGACGACGTATGCGTCCGGATCCAGGTCCTCCGTCGCGGATCGGTCGTTCAACAGCACGTGCCCGTAAGGCTCGCGGGCCCACGGCTGAACCTCCCAACGGTCGAACGTGGTTTCATCCGCCCGCTTGACGACGAACCACGGATGCGTGGCGATCAGCTCAATCGGGTGAATCGGCGCCGCATATAACCGAACCACGGCCAGCCCGCCATCGGCCAACGATCCGAGCGGTGCAAACTGGCTCTGATCCGGCACCGGGCCGTAGCAGCCACCGATCGTGACGACCACGACGACGGCGAAACACCGACACGCCTGCGTCGCCTTCGGTCGCGCATGTGTGACGGCCGTCTGAGCTCCCGCGGTCACGGTTCGTTCCTCAACAAGGCAGGACCGTCCACCAAGTTTCCTCGGCGCCCATGAAGAGCCGCGGGCTTCAGCCCGCGCGGCCTCGTCGTTCAACGTACGACGGCCTCGCGATGGCACATGCCTCCAAAACGACTTCGGGCTTTGCGTGGGGACGCTTGCCAAGTTACATTCTACTCCGCTCAGCACACTGCGAAACGGTCCGCCCGAATATCCCGCCAAGACGATGATGCCGCCAGGAACGGTGGCTTCCCCGCACCGGCCGCGCAGGTACGATACGCGAACGTCAGGCCCAGGAGCGTCATGATGCCACGGAAACGCCTGTTTGTCGGCCGCAAGACGGAGCTTGCACAGTGGGCGAAGGTCCTCGCCTTGCCCGAAGGCCAGGCCGTCGTCGTGGTCGGCCAGCAGGGCATGGGCAAGACCATGTTGGTCAACAAGATGGCTCAGGCGGCGCGCGAACGCCCAGACCTGAGTTGTGGCACAGTCCGTTACGAGATCACGCCAACGGACGGCGCCGCCGCCACGATGGCCTTGATGCTGGATCATGCCTTCGAGGCCGCCCGGATGGTCGAGGGCTCCTTCGACGCGACGGAGCGTCGGCTGGCCCAGTGGCGCGCCTTCCTGAATGTCTTGAAGGTCGGCGACCTCGTGCTGAGCCTCCGCCGCGACCCACAGCGTGATACGCGGGACCAATTCCTGGAACGCCTGGACAAGGTCTCCAATCGAATGCCGCCCGAGGGCCGCGCCGTCTTCGTCATCGACCCAGAGAAGTACATGCAGCAAGACAGCGATCAAGCCTGGGCGATCGTCGTTCGGCGGCTGCCGCCGAAGATCAAGCTCATCTTCGCCCAGCGCCAGGACGACTGCATCATCACGGGCGAGGCCTTCAGAAGCCTGACCAACGTCGTGCGTATCCCGTCCGACGGCCTCGACGTGCTCGACGAGCAAGCGGTCGACGACCTGCTTCACGTCCGAGCCCGCCAGACAGGCCGGCCCGCCGACGTGCTCCGCAAGGCCCTGGCGCCCTACCGGGGTCACCCGTTCGCCATCCCCGCGGCGTTGGACCTGATCGAGGACGGCCAGCCCCTCGACCAACTCCCGACTGATCCCACCTACGGCATCGCCGAAGCCCAGTGGAAACGCGTGTGCGAGCACAGCACCGAGGCGATGAGCCTGTTCAAGACCTACGCCATTCTGGAGGTGGCCGTTCCCGACGATGTGGTGCAGGCGGTCAGTGGGCTCGACGCCAACACACGGGAGCATCTGCTTGCCGACCGTTACCTCGGCGGCCTGGTTCACAGGCAAGGGGAGAGCCGCCGGATCTACCATTCGCTCCTGGGCGACCACGTCGCTGCCCGGCCGTCGGGCGACGAAGCAAGGGAGTACCACCGGCGCGCGATGGACGCCTATCGCCGCCGCCTGAAGACCGACGCCAAGCCCGACGCCCTGGCGGCCCAGCGACTGGCCGGGCACGTTCGCGAGGCGGAGGGGCAATCGGCGTTTGTCAAGGCGTTCGCCGACGAATGCACAAGACCTCTGTTGACGCTCGGCCTGCTCGACACGGCTTTGAGCCTGTCACGGGAAGCCCTTGCCGGCGTGGCGCGCGAGTCCGTAGAGGAGGCGGTTTTGTCCGGCAACCTCGGGAACGTGCTCTGCACGCGCGGCGACCTGGACGACGCGGAGGCGATGTACGACAAGTCGCTGGCGATCCACGAGAAGCTCGGCCGCCTGGAGGGCATGGCCAGCAACTACGGCAACATCGGGAACGTGCTCTACACGCGTGGCGACCTGGACGGCGCGGAGGCGATGTACCGCAAGGCGCTGGAGATCGATGAGAAGCTCGGCCGCCTGGAGTACATGGCCAACCAATACGGAAACATCGGGAACGTGCTCCAGACGCGCGGTGACTTGGCCGGCGCGGAGGCGATGTACCGCAAGGCGCTGGAGATCGATGAGAAGCTCGGCCGCCTGGAGGGCATGGCCAGCGACTACGGCAACCTCGGGAACGTGCTCCAGACGCGCGGTGACTTGGCCGGCGCGGAGGCGATGCACAACAAGGCGTTGGAGATCGACGAGAAGCTCGGCCGCCTGGAGGGCATGGCCAGCGAGTACGGCAACCTCGGGAACGTGCTGGCGAGGCGTGGCGACCTGGACGGCGCGGAGGTGATGTACCGCAAGTCGCTGGAAATCGACGAGAAGCTCGGCCGCCTGGAGGGCATGGCCAACCAGTACGCAAACCTCGGGCTTGTGCTCCGGACGCGCGGCGACCTGGACGGTGCGCGCGGACTGTGGATCAAGGCCCGCGACCTGTACAAGCAGATGGGTATCCCGCACATGGTCGAACAGGTCCAGGGCCGGCTTGACCAACTGGACCGCGGCACCGCCGGCGACCGTCCCGCCCCGCCCCGCTGACCCGGCCGGCTGGATTCGACCCGATCGTCACCGCCCAGGGCGACGTTGGAACGAGAGGCCCTTCTCCGTCATGACGGAGACCTGCGACAGGCGTGACCTTGCGCCCGAATTGCCACGTCCTTGGAAGGGTGCAGTTGCCAATCAAGCTGATAGCGACAGAAGGTTGAGTTTCATGATCTGCGAGGCCGGAACGGTCGCCACACACTTGGTGCGCCCCTGCTCGTCGATGAACTCTACCTCATAGACGTCCCGGTCGCGGTAGCAGTGGACGACGGCCCCGACGTCGCCGACCCGAAGACTATCTTCCGGTCGATTCGCCGTGAGGGCTACGACATCGTGTTCCCTCGGCATGTTCTACTCCACGTAGCAGGTTACGAGTCGGGGCTGGTCGTCACCAGCCTCGATCAGCCATATGGCCAATACCACCCTACTCCCTTTGGGCCCGCCCAATTGTAGGCGCATTTCGTATTTGCGCCCGTACTGGCTCTCCTGTCCCGGCTGAACTTCCTGGTTCCTCGCACCCTCCAAAAGGGCGTTCTTCAGGATGAGGTAATCATCACGCGTAATGCCCACCAGACGCTGGAACAAGGCGGCATGATGCCGACCAACGGGATGGGCCGGGTTCAGCACATAGTCGAGAAGCTTGGCATCGTCGACGATCGCATGTTGGCCGTTCGGGAGTTTCACGCACTCAATCCTACCCCAAGAACTGAAGGGATGATAGCCCCGCCTCGCCCGCCAAGCCGGCCGGCTGTCCGCGCCGCTTCGGGGGAAGTAAAATGACCCCCGATGACCCGCCCATCCCATTCGCCCTCCGGCACCCCATCTCGCCCGCCCCCCCTCCGCCGGCGCGGACGCTCGCCCGCCCTGCTCCGCGCCGTGGCGGTCCTCTGCTGCGTCGTCCCGCCCGCGGCAACCACCTGCTCCCCGGCAATGGCCGGCCAACCCTCCCACGATCCCCTCGGCAATCGCGACCAGGCAAAGCACGACGAAGCACTGAAGCGTTTCGGCGGTGACCAAAAGACCGAGCGGGCCGTGGCCGACGGGCTGGCCTGGCTGGCGGCGCATCAACGGGCCGACGGCGTGTGGGACCGAACGGGCTTCGACAAGCTGTGTCCACCGCACGACCGGTGCAGCCAGACCGCCCTGACGCGAAGGCAGAAGACGTGCGACGTTGGCGTCAGCGCCTTGGCGGCGCTGGCCTTCCTCGGCGCGGGCTATACGCACGAAGATGGGCAATACGCCCAGACGTTGGAGAAGGCCTTCGAGTACATCCTCGCCCAGCAGGACCGAAGCGGCAGTTTCTCGACCGGCAGCGGCCTGCAAATGTACAACGACGCGATCGCCACGCTGGCGATCGCCGAGGCGTACGCCTTGACGGGCGACCGCGTCTTCGTCGAGCCGCTCAAGGCCGCGGTCCGTCACCTCGAACGCGCCCAGCAGAAAGGCGGCGGCTGGGACTACACGGCCGATACGCAAACCGGCCGGAACGACACGTCCATCACCGGCTGGGTGTTGATGGCGCTGAAGGCTGCCCAGGCGGCCGGCGTGCCCTGCTCGTCGGAGACGCGTTTTCGGCTGATCGAGCACTTCGACCGGGCCACCGAGCCGGCGGGTCGCGTTCGGTATGCCAACAAGCGCGCGGCAAGCGAATCCAATCCCGATGTCAGTCCATACACCTTCAGATATGGTCCGGCGATGACCGCGGTGGGCCTGTACGCCCGCAGCGCGCTGGGCTTTCGTAAGGATGATGGCCCGGCCCAGCGGCAGGCCGCGTTGCTGCTGGGCGACCTACCGGACCTGTCGCGGCTGCGCGGTGGCGATCCGACCGGCCTGCACAACGAGTACTACTGGTACTATGGCACGCTGGCGATGTTCAACCTCGGCGGCGACGCGTGGCGGCAGTGGAACCAGGCCCTCCGTAGGACCGTGCTCGAATACCAGGAGCGGCCCACGCGCAAGGATGGCAGCAGAAGGCACAGCTATGGCAGTTGGCCGGCGTTCGGCCGCGGCTGGGGCAAGTGGGGCCGCACGGGCAGCCGCATCTACTCGACGGCGATCAACACGCTGACGCTGGAGATCTACTACCGGTACGTGCCGGCGTACCTGTCGCCGCGTGGGCTGATCGGCCCGGGCGAGATGCGCAAACAGATCGCCAGACTCGGCCCGGTGCACCATGCCGAGATGCTGAGGATTGCGCTGCGTCTGCACATGGACACGGCGGAACCGGTGCTGCTGGACTTCGTCGAGTCGCCCGACGCGAGTGTTCAGTTGGAGGCAGCGTTGGCCTTGACGAAGCTCGGCTCGCCGATCGGCAAGGCGGCGCTCTCGCGCCTGCGGCGCGGCGCCAAGGCCAAGGACGTCCGCCGGATCGATGGCGCGCTGGCCGCGTTCGTCGAGCCGCCTTTGAGCGTGACCTACGGCAAGGTCACGCAGATCAATCCACAGGCGCGGATGTTCCTGTTTGACACCGGGGGGCGGCCGGTGTACTACCGCCAGCGCGTGGTCGTCCTGCGAGAAGGCCGCCCGATCGCCAAGGCACGGATCAACCGCCGGTTTACGGCCCAGAAGGCCGCCGCCGCAGTGATCCTGGAGGCCACGGGCCGCATCAGGACGGGTGACACCGTCGGGACACGAGCGGCGGAGACGGCAGCAGAAGATGGCTCCTGACACCAATGATGACACCGCCAAGGCACTGCGGTGCCGCTTCGAGGCGGACGCGTTTCTCGGTGCCGGCGCGCTACCGGTCCGCATCCCTGAGCACGTCCCTGCTCCACAGCAGCGCACGTCGGGGCTGCTGAGCCGACCCACCGATACGGTTACCACCGCTGCTGATAGTGACGAGTACGGTAGGCCAGGTCAGCGGGCCCGACCGACGGCCGGAGCCTGCGCCCCGTCCGCGCCGCGCCCGGCCGTCAGCCCCGAGGAGGCCGAGCAGCGTCGTGTACAACTCGAACAGATGGACGCCGACGAGGTGAAGCCCTGCACGCGGTGCGGCCTCGCCACGACGCGCACCAAGACTGTGTTCGGCCAGGGCAGCCCGACGGCACGGATCGTCTTCGTCGGCGAGGCCCCAGGACATGACGAGGATGTCAGTGGAGAGGCCTTCGTCGGCCGCGCCGGCAGATTGCTGACCGACATGATTCAGAAGGGCATGGGCCTGCGCCGGGAGGACGTCTACATCTGCAACGTCCTCAAGTGCCGCCCGCCGAACAACCGCACCCCGGCCCTCGACGAGATCGCCGCGTGCAAAGACTACCTGTACCGGCAGCTCGAGATCATCCATCCGGAGGTGATCATCGCCCTGGGCGCGCCGGCCGCCCAAACGTTGCTCGGCACGCGGGACGGGATCGGCCGCCTCCGCGGCCACTTCCATGACTTCTATCCCGGCGGCAGCGCCTTGATGGGCGACGCCATCCCGCTGATGCCCACCTATCACCCCGCCTACTTGCTCCGCAGTCCCGGCGAGAAGGCGAAGGCCTGGGTGGATCTAAAGACGGTCATGGCGCGATTGGGCATCCCGATCCCCACGCGGCGCTGACATTCAAATCAAGGACCTGCGGGCACAGATCCTCGGGCATGCTTCCTGATCCGTGTCGTCAGGTATCTCGCGAAGACTACATGACCGATTGTGCCGTTTGGCCGGCCTGCTAGCTTGCCGTTTGGCGGACCTGCCCGCAGGCGGGCGAGTCAACCGTTTACGTTGTTTTTGCGCGGCTCCTTGGCAGCCCGTGGCAAGACTGTGGCACCGGCGCCAAAGCCGGTGGTTTTCATGGTCGGGAAGGGCGTTTCCGAACCGCTGTTTTCCCTTTCACCACGGGCTGTTAGGGCCCGACTGCCGCACCACGTGTTTGTCGGTGGCGGGAACGGGATCCCTGATAGGGCAGTGATCGGTTGAGTGCAGCACGGTCGTCTCGCTTGTGTCCTCGCCGCCTCTGGCTGATTTTCGACAGCACGATTTTGTAATTGTCGTTGGGGCGAGTGGTTACGATGTCAGGACATGGGCTTGGCACTACACAAGTCGGA
>JAFGQA010000029.1 GCA_016935885.1 Phycisphaerae bacterium
CGTGAGTTTGCTTGAACACGTTCGGGGCCGAGGATTCTTCCTCGGCCCCTTCTCTTCACTTACGCCGCCTGTCGCTACAGGCCCGGGCCGCTCCGCGCGGGGGGCATCTCTGGCCTGTCAATCTCCGCGACGCCAGCGACGTCTTCGGACGTATCGATCAACGACTCGAAACCAGGCTCGTGCCGCAGGCGGCGCAGTTCCGGATATCGGGCGGCAAGGACCGCGGACCGCGGATTCAAGGCCACCGCAACGGCGAGGTGCCGCCGGGCATAATCAAGGTTGCCATTGACCGCCCAGGCCTTGGCCAACCCCAAGTTGGCCATCGGGTCGTTCCCCTCCTTCGCCGCCAACTGGAATTCCGCCCGGGCGGACGCCGCGCGACCCATCTTCAGATAGGCCGTGCCGAGGTCGATTCGGATAGCCGCCGAGCGGGGCTGGAGATCACGGGCTCGCTCCAGATGGACGATCGCCTCCTCGACCTGACCGACGTCCGCGAGGGCAACACCCAGGTAGTGCAGGCAGTCGATCCAATCCGGATCGGACGCCAATGCCGTGCGCAGCGGCCCGATCGCCTCGATGCTGCGTCCGTCTTGATGGAGCAACAGCACTCGGCCGAGATAGAACTGCGTCGAGGGATCGTCGGGCACCGCGTGAACCGCCTTCTCCGCATAGTAGAGCGCCGAATCGAGGTCACCGTTGCGAATGGAGCACTCGACCAGCCCCACGTAGCCGCGAGACCACCGCGGGTACAGGCTGACGGTGTGCAGGAACAGGTCGCGACCGCTTTGCCAGACGTAAGTCTGGATGTTCGAGCGGACCGAGAAAACCAGCGCGATCGCCGCCAAGGCCATCGCGACACACCGCCCCCACGGCCTGCGCAAGACGTTGCCTCGGGTCTTGACCCAGGCGGCCCAGGCAAGGACCGGCACGACGAGCACGGCGTACAAGTACTGATCCCCCAGCAACTGGTCGGAGAACGGTGCGTTGAACAGCCCCGGGAAGACAAGCACCACCGAGCCCGCGAGCGCCACGAACAACGGCCGGCTGAATCGAAATGCTGCAACGATCGCCGCGATCAGCACAACGCCAACGGCCACGTCGGCCAACGCGCTGAGGCTCGTTCCGACCGTTCGCCCGTCGATCGGATAGAAAGGAGACAGTCCGACTGGCCAGGCTATCCGGGCCGCGAATGACGTGATATTGCGGGCCATCAGCTCCAGGCCGCTAAGGCTCGACGCGTGTATCGGCTGCACCTGTGATTGCAGATGGTAGTGCACGACGCCGCAGGCAATCAGCAGAAGGAACAACGGCGTTTTCTCGACGATCGGCCGCCAGGTCAACCGGCGGAGCGGCCAGACATCGAGCACCAGGAACACCACCGGAAGGCCGACAAAGGTCGGCTTGGAGAGAATAGCCGCGGCGTAGCAGAAGGTGACCGCCGCAAACCAGCGAATACGCTGCGTCGTGCCGTATCGCGTGTAGCAGATCAGGGCGAGCAACGAGAACAACGTCGCCAACAGCGTCGGCCGCTGTGCCACCCAAGCGACGGACTCGACCTGCAACGGGTGCAGGCCGAAGATCAACGCGCCCAGGGCCGCCCAGAACGTGCTGCCCGACAGCCTGCGGGCCAGGCCGAACAACAAGGCCGTGTTCAACACGTGCAGGAGCAGATTCGTCAGGTGGAAGTAGAAGTTCGCGGACGTCCAATCCCCGTTCGACTCGACCACATAGGCATCGAGCATGAGCGACAGGGCCGTCAAGGGCTGATAGCAGAGGCCGGCGGCCGAAGACCGATGAAACCGCTGAAACGCCGATGCCACCTCGTGCCAATCCATCGACCTGACACGGCCGACTTCAAAGACGTAGTAGCGGTCGGTCCGATCGACAAAGCCGGCCGTCAGAACGGGGAGGTAGACGACGCCGACCAGCAGCACGACGCCCAAGCAGACACAAACCGCAATCATCCCTGCTGAAGGTCGTTGAGGACCAGCCCCTGTCTCCGCGGGTCGGTGTTTCACGTCTGCCACTTCCAGCATCCTGGGCCGGCCGTGGCCCTGCGCCAGGCGAGAACCGCGCCCGGTGCCATCGATGTTCGGCGGGCAAAGTAGCGATGTCTTGTCGCGACGCACCTTCATTGTACGGGGCCTCCAAGTGCCCTACAATTCTCGCGATGCGGATCCTGCTGACCAACGACGATGGCATCTTCGCACCCGGCCTTCTGGCCATGTACAACGCGCTTTCGACGGATGCCCACGTTGACGTCGTCGCGCCGCAGGCCGTGCATTCCGGCGGCTCACACTCCATCACTATCCGCCATCCACTGCTGTGGCAGCGGGCCAACGTTGGCGGGCAATTCCACGGGGCCGCCGTCGAAGGCACTCCCGCCGACTGCATCAAGCTGGCCATCAACGCCCTGCTCTCGGAAAGGCCCGACCTCGTCGTGTCCGGCATCAACGCCGGGCAGAATACGGGGATTCATGTCCTTTATTCCGGCACCGTGGCTGCGGCGATCGAGGCCGCCATTTACGGGTTTCCCGCCTTCGCCGTTTCGTTGCAGGTCCATCACGACATGGATTTCGGCGGCGCCGCCCGGGTGGCCAAGCAGATCATCGATCGAATCGTGCAACACGGCTTGCACCCCAGGCAGGTCTTCAATATCAACATTCCGGAGTCGAAGCCTGGTTGGCCCCGGGGCGTGCGGGTAGCGCCCCAGTCGATTCGCCCGATCGCGGAACGACTGGAAAAGCGCACCGATCCCAACGATCGCGAGTACTACTGGCTGAATGGTGACTTCGCGAACCTCGACGACGACGACGAGACGGACCGCTTGGCCCTCCGCGAAGGCTACGTCTGTGTCACGCCGCTGCAATTCAACCTGACGGACAAGGCGGCGTTAGACAACATGGCCGATTGGCCTTGGCCGAACCTGGCGTGACGTTCTTGGCCAACTGGGGACGTCGCATGAGCCGCTCGTGCGATGATCCCTGCTCGTGCCCGTCCGGGCCCGTGACAGTTTGGGTGGGTGCCACTGGCAGCTTGCCTGCCAGTGTGGATGGCCCCACGCACCCACCGGAGAGACTACACGGGCGGGACAAGCCGCCCGTGGCACCCGGAATCGAATACCGCCGGAACTGTCACCCAGAACCGAATGCCGCCGGAACTGTCACCCGGAATCCGATGCCGCCGGGAGTGGCGCAGACCCTGCCCGTCCTCTCCGGGATTCCGTTCTTGTTCATCAATGACGACGATGCATTGCTCAGGGCACGTAGCCCATCAGGTGTCGCATCCTGTCAACTGGCCGACCGTCGATCATCTCAGGCCGCAGCGACACGATCTTCCAACCGTCGGGCTCGCGCAGCCAGGAGATCCGCCAGCGTCCAAAGTGGAACTCGCCGACGCCGTCACGCACGCTGACGATCGCCTGGGCCCCCAGGATCATCTCAGCGCGATCACCGTCGATGGTCACGTCTTTCCGGCGGAGTCGCGAATCCTGAATCGTCAACGTCTCCAGGATCGAGTTGATGCTCCCCACGATCGCTTCCTGGTCCATGTCTTCGCTCTGATACACCGGACTGAACACGCACCGCAAGGCGGCGACGTCCTTCTGTTCCGTGGCAGCGACCAGCGCGTCCAGCGATTGCAGAACCTCCTCCCGCTGCGTGGTGATCAGCGACTGAAGAACGAACAACAGCACGATCACCGCCAATGTCACGGGCAGTGAATAGCGAGCAGTCGCCCCCGACCATCGCCGTCGGACGAACAACACCACCGCAAACAGACAGAACGAGAATATCCCCAGCCGGAACGGGCTTTCAAAGAACAGCCTTTGTAGAACGTCCACGGGTCATCTCGTCTTGAAGAAGAGGAGCCGCCGCCCTCAGCCCGCGCGGTCCTGCCCGTTCATACCAAACGACGCCGGATCAAGGAACGTTCCTCGCCGCTCCCTCGGCGTCGAGAACGGAGTCCCGACAGGATGGCAGGAGCGTTTGCTCATATTGTGAATCCGCATTCGGGGCACTTGCCGATTGTGTTGCCGGTCACGTTATAGCCACACCGAGGACAAAGCCGAAACTGATCTGCTCGTACCTTCCTCCGCATCAGTGAACGCGTGAGCGTGGTCAGGCCGAACGCCGCAATGACCGCCCCCAGAAGCATAATAAACCGGTTACCAGGAACGAGCAATCCGTAAGCCACCATCACGGCTCCTATGGCGATGCCCGACAAACCACTGATCGTCGAGGTGTTCTTGGCACCGGATAGAACGTTTTCCTGTAAGTGCGGCTGCGCCAGCGAGAAGTCGCGAAGGTCCAGAAGCCGTCGGACCTCGTGTTCACAACGGTCCTTGCACGCGAGACCCCGGTCGAGATCCACGACACGCTGCCCACACAGACCTCGTCCGCACGCCATGCACAGCCCAACGGCGTCGACACCAAGATGGTTGAAGCACTTCATTCGGCGCGCTCCGTGCGGCGTTCTCGTACCGGTTCGTCCATATCCCATCTCGCCCCTGCCGCGATCAACGCCTCCGGTCGCAGGCGACGCACCACGGGCGGATAGGCTTCCTCCGCCCCATACCAGCGATCCAGCATTGCCCGCCAGTCGTCAGCCGTCCTGACGGCCACGAAGGCCATCTTGACCTCGTGGTGACACGGGTGCAATTCACTATAGCGGACGCCGAACTTCCGAAACAGCCGCCGGGCGTCGCGATCACCGTACACCTCACGCATCAGCTCAAAGTGTCGCTCGATGGCGCCACGCTGCTGGGCGATCGACGGGGGCCGCGGCAATGGCTCGCCAGCCAGGAGGGCCCGAACCTCACGGAAGATGAACGGATTGCCAATTGCCCCACGGGCGATCGAGCAACCGTCCACGCCGGTTTCGTGGGTCATTCGCACGCAATCCTCGGCGGTGAACAGATCGCCGCTGCCGAGGATGGTCCGGCCGCCGACGTGCCGCTTGACCTCCGCCAGGAACGACCAGTCGCTCGGTCCGACGTAGCGCTGCTCGACGGTCCGGCCGTGGACGGTCACCGCGGCAACGCCGACCTCGAACGCGGCATCGAGCACGGAGAAGAACTTCCGCACGCCTCCCGACGTGCCGTCCATGCCGCGGCGCATCTTGACGGTGACCGGCACGCGGCCCCCCACTGCGTCGTAGACACGTTGAACGATCTCGCGGGCCCGATCCGGCACCGAAAGCAAATAGCCACCGCGGCGCCGCCCAAGCACCTTCTTCACCGGGCAGCCGAAATTGATGTCGATCGCGTCATACCCAAGGTGGACCAGCTCATCCGCCGCTTCGGCGAACTCAGCAGGGTCGGCACCCATCAACTGCCCACCGACCGGGTGGTCCTCCGGGGCGAGTGCCAACATCCGCCGCATCTTCCTGCCGCCGAGGCCCACCAGCTTGTCCAACACGACTTCGTTGATCGTGTACGGGCAGCCGTATTCGCGCGCGAGGCGGCGCATGGCGGCATCGCTGTAACCGGAAAGCGCCGCTTGAACGACGGGAACATCGAGCTTGATGGGGCCAAGCGCCATAGACACGTTCGCACCTGCATGGGTCAAATCGATCCACTTCGCGAGGATGAAACGCGGACTTCCATCCGTGCGGCAGCAACGGCAACTCAGGAGAACCGCTTAGACCGCAAAGAAGCGCCGCGGACATCGGTCCGCGCGGTTTCTGAAACGAGTGTCGAACGCCCATCCTTCGTAACTCAGACTGACCGTTTCGCATGAAGCCGAGCCACGGGCCTTGCGCCCATTTGGCGGGGCGGCGATGGGCAAGCGGAGCCGCCCGCGGCGGCGGAGCTCACCCGTGGGCTTCCATTCCATCATGCTGGGCCGAGAATCCCTTCTCGGCCCGTTGTGTCGAACTGTGGGAGAGGATTCCCACCGGAAGTGCATGCGAGAAAGGATTCTCGCACCAGCGGAGCTTACCCGTGGGCATCCATTCCCCCGTGGGGCGTACCGTTCGTTACCCATGCCACACCGTTCGAGCGACAAACACGTACACCGGGCTTCAGCCCGTACTGTCTCTCAACCGGAGCGGGCGCCCACTCTCTGCGAAAGGTTGCACGGGCCGAAGCCCGTGGCTCTTCTGAGTTCTCGCGAATCTCGAAGGCAAGCCGGTCAGTTTGAGTTCGTGAATCGTCTGCACGCCGCCGCGACGGCAGTGTGGTTACGGCCGAGACGCCAGGGCCACAGAGGCTTGCGGACGCACCGCAGCGGCACTTCACTTCTTCCAATTGCAGATGTCGTCGTCGGTCCCGTCTTTGCCGTCCGGGCCCAGGCTCCAAAGATCGAACTCGCCCTTGTTGTGCCGGGCGGCGCTGCCCGCCACGTATCTAAACTCGTTTCCCCACGGGTCCTTGAATCCGGCGGCATCCTCGAGGTAAGGTCCGGACCATTTCTCGGCCAGCTTCTTGCCCTTCGGCCGTTCCATCAGATCGTTGAGGGACCCCGGGTAGCTGCCGGTGTGGAGTTTGAACAGCTTGATCGCCTGCGCCAGTGGGCCGTTTGGCCCGACAATCGCCTCCGTTATGGCGATCTTCTTGTCGTCCTTCGTCGATGCCGAGACGGTGGCACCCGTCGCTCCGCACGGCTCGGTCACGAACTTCACGATGCGTTTGAGAACTTTGTTGCCGTAAGGAGCGTCGAACATCTTCGCGCCGTGGTACTCAGGGCCGCCGGGGCACTTCGTGCTCTTCACGCCCTCGCCGGCCTCCTTCTTCAGTTCCCTGACCGCCGAGTATTCTCCCTCCGGAGCCACCAGCAGGATGGGTCGATCGCCGCATCTCTTGATATGGCTGACTGAGTCCAGGCCCATGTAGTCCGTACCTGGAGACAGGCAAACGACCACCTTGACCGCTTGATCCCGGGCGGCATAGTCCAGGGCGATGCTGCACCCGACGCTCGCACCGATCACGGCCACGCGTCTCGCGTCGCAACATCGCTGCTTTCCCATGTAGAGCGTTGCAGCCTCGGCGTCCATCCACGCCTCCGCAAACACCATCGGATCGCGATTGTCGTAGCCCTCCTTGACGTTCCGCCCGGTCTGCTCGGCACTGCCGGCATGGCCGCGGATGTCGTACGCCATGACCGCAAAACCCGCCTTCCGCAAGCCGGGGATCAGCGGCTTCCAACTCGTCCGGTCCGCCGGGTACATATGGATCAGGATGGCCAGCGGGGCGGACTCCGTCTCGCGGACAAGCGGTGGGTAGTAGTCCCCCTCGATCATCAGGCCATCGGCGGCCTCGAACTTGGCCACGCGCGGCTTGTAATCCATGGGCTCCTTCCGCCCCGCCTTCATGCCCGGCGGCATCAGCTTGGGCTGGGACCGCGCCATGGGAGCCGCAGCCATGAATGCCACGGACCCAACCACCGCCGCAAGCATCTGTATTGAAGCCTTGCCAGTCACTCGGAATCCAGTCTCTCCTCGCATTGCCCATACTCCGAATAGAAGGTCCCTCAACCCGCCGTCTTGGCTCCGCTATAGAATGAATCTGCTCAGATCGGCATCCTTGACGATGTCCGTCAATCTGTCGTGGACATACTTCGCGTCGACGGTCACCGCCTGCCCGGACATCTCGGGCGCGTCGAACGAGATTCCCTCCATTACCTTCTCCGTGATGGTCTGCAGACGGCGGGCCCCGATGTTCTCCGTTCGCTGGTTCACCTCACTCGCAATCGACGCGATCTCTTCCACTGCGTCCTGCGTGAACCTCACCGTAACGCCCTCTGTCGCCAACAGGGCAACCTGCTGCTTGGTGATCGCGTTTTCCGGCTCCGTGAGGATGCGCACAAAGTCGTCCTTCGTCAGATCACTCAATTCTACACGGATTGGCAGGCGACCTTGCAACTCCGGCATCAAATCGCTCGGCTTGGCCGCATGAAACGCCCCGGCGGCCACGAACAACAGATGATCGGTCTTCACCACGCCGTGCCGCGTGTTGACGCTCGTCCCTTCAATGATAGGCAACAAATCACGCTGAACACCCTGGCGGCTGACGTCCGGCCCGTGCTGCGACGCCCCGCCGCCGCACAGCTTGTCCATCTCGTCCACGAAGATGATCCCGCTATTCTCCGTCCTCCGAACCGCCATCTCGATCGTCTTCTCGCGGTCGATCAGGTTCTCGCATTCCTGATTGAAGATCACCTGCCGCGCCTCGCGGATCGCTACCTTCCGATCCTTCTGCTGCTTTGGCATCAGGCGATCCATCATGTCCTGAATCTCCGGCATCATCTGATCCGGACCCATCGTCGTCGCGAACATACCCATTGGCGGGGCCTTCTGCTCGATACGCAACTCGATCATTCGGTCTTCCAGCTCGCCGTTGCGGAGTCGCGTGCGGAGCTTCTCGCGGGTCCGCTGCCGGCTAGCCTCTGCATCCCCCTCCACGTCGCCCGACTCCGACGCTGGGGGCGTCTGCGGCAGCAGCTCATCGAGGATGCGCTCCTCCGTCTGCTGCTCGGCCTTTTCGCGGACGACCTCCGTCTGTTCCTTCTGGACCATGGCGATCGCCAGTTCGAGCAGGTCGCGGACCATTGCATCCACGTCGCGTCCCACGTAGCCGACCTCGGTGAACTTCGTCGCTTCCACCTTCAGGAATGGAGCGTTGACCAGGTTCGCCATCCGCCGGGCGATCTCCGTCTTGCCGACACCAGTCGGCCCGCTCATCAGAATGTTCTTCGGCCCGACCTCCTCCCGCATCGCCTCCGGCAGTTGCAGCCGCCGCCAGCGATTCCGTATCGCCACCCCCACGGCCCGCTTGGCGTCCGCCTGACCGATGATGTACTTGTCCAACGCGGCCACAATCTCGCGCGGGGTCATCTCGTGCATGATCGGCTTCCCTACTCGCTGTGCAGATCCGCCCAAATGTGCCTGTTCCCGTGGCGAGGAGGCAACCTCGACGTGGCGCAAGACGGCCGGCTGGAGAACGTCGAGTCCTGCCCCGCGAACACCCTATTCTGGCGGATCGTGGCGAGCGATGCAACGTGCCCACCGACAAGCCACCGGATCGGGTGTGCGTCACGATTGTAGGTGGGACTTCGGCACCGGGGTAAGAGCCCCCGACCTTGGTCGGGTGGCACGTTCTCACGGACATCCGGCTGCCCCCCGGCCAAGGCCGGGGGCTCTTGAACGTCGCTGCAAGCTGATCTGTCTTGGGCGATCTCAAGTTCCTCGCTATACCTACTCAGATGTCGTACACCCCACCGAAACTGCGCGCTTGCCAATCCCGCAGGTGCTGCGGGCCTCAGCCCGTGCGACAATATACTCCGAACTGGCGTTGAGCACCGGGAACACCTCGGCACGGGCCGAAGCCCGCGGCGCCTCTCCGTGTGTGTCTCGGCGCAGGACACCTGTTCCTGCCATGCAGGATCCCGTCATGCCGCGTACAATCCCCTCAAGCTGGCTTCAGCATCGCGAGAAGTGGCCCACCATGACACCGACCATCGGACTCTTCATCCCTTGCTACGTCGATCAGTGCTTCCCACACGTAGCCCGTGCGGCGGTGCGGATCCTCGAACGGCTCGGTGTTCGCTGTGACTACGATCGTCGACAAACGTGCTGCGGTCAGCCGGCGTACAACAGCGGCTACTGGCCCGAGGCCGCCCGGCTGGCGGAGCACTTCGTCAACGTATTCGACAGATACGAGCAGATCGTCGCGCCGGGCGGCTCCTGCGTCAGCATGATTCGCAATCACTATCGCCGTCTGCTGGGCCGCGACGAGCCCGTGACGCAGCGAGTTCACGAACTGTGCGAGTTCCTGACCGAGCAGATGGGCGTCGATGACCTCGGCTCGGCCCTGCCGGGCAGGGCCGCGTTGCACATGTCCTGCCACATGCTGCGGGAACTGGACGGCGACGGCCCGGTCCGGCGATTGCTGGCCAACGTCCGTGGGCTTGAAATCGTGGATCTACCGTCGGACACGTGGTGCTGCGGCTTCGGCGGGACGTTCGCCGTCAAGTTCCCCGAGCTCTCCGCCGCCATGGGAAGGCGGAAACTGAAACATGCTGAACAGGAGCGGCTGGATTACTTGTTGTCGCCCGAGGCGAGTTGCCTGATGCAACTGGGCGGGCTGATTCGTCGGGATGGCGTTGCCGTGCGCCCGCTGCACGTCGCCGAGGTCTTGGCAGGGATGGTGGATTAGGAGTTACGCGGGAACAACGTAAACGGTTGACCCGCCAAACGGCAAGCCGGCAGGCCGGCCTGGATGTGGAGGAGTTGTCTGCGTGTGGAGCTTTGAACGAGTCAGCCGCGAGAAGGTCGCCGATCTCGCCTTGGCGGACAAACTGCACAATGCCACCGCCACGTCACTGGAGAAGTCCAACGCCCTTGTGGCCGAGACGCCGAACTGGCAGGAACTCCGCCAGCGTGCGCGGCGGATCAAGCTCCACACGCTGACCCACTTGGACCAGTATCTTCGCCGGTTCGCGGAGGCGGCGGAGGCCCACGGGGCGACCGTCTCCTGGGCAGACACGGGCGAAGACGCCTGCCGAAGGATTGTTGAGCTGGCCCGCCGCCACGGCGTCACCCGTGCGACCAAGGCCAAGTCAATGACCGGCGAGGAAATCGAGATCAACAAGGCCCTTGAGCGGGCCGGCGTCGAGCCGGTCGAGACCGATCTGGGCGAGATGATCTGCCAGCTCGCTGGCGAACGGCCCAGCCACGTGACGGCCCCGATCATCCAATGGTCGATGGAGGAGGTGGCGAGGCAGTTCAAGGCCAGCGGCGTGATTGACGAGATTCCCGCGGAGCTTGAGGACCGAAGCTCGGCCGAGCAGGCGAAGCGCATCGCCATCGCGGCCCAACTCACCGACGCCGCCCGGCGTGCCCTGCGCGAGAAATTCATGACCGCCGGCATGGGCATCAGCGGGGCCAATTTCGCCGTCGCCCAATCGGGCACGCTCGTCCTCGTCGAAAACGAGGCCAACATCCGCCTGACAACCACACTGCCCAGGCTGCACGTGGCCGTCGTCGGCATCGACAAGGTGATCCCGACGCTCGACGACTTGTGCACCTTCCTGACACTGCTGCCGGTCGCCGCCACCGGGCAACGACAAAGCGGCTACGTCTCGCTGATCCATCGCCCATACGGCGAGCTACACATCATCCTGCTCGACAACGGCCGGACCGACATCCTCGCCGACAAGCAGCACCACGACCTGCTGAGCTGCATCCGTTGCGGCGCCTGCATGAACGTCTGCCCCGTGTACCGGCACGTGTCCGGGCACGGCTATGATTCGATCTATCCCGGCCCCATCGGTGCCGTCCTGACGCCGCACCTGCGGCGAGAAGAACACCTCAAGCAACTGCCTTTCGCCAGCAGCCTGTGCGGCGCGTGTTCGGAGGTTTGTCCCGTCGCCATTCCTCTGCACGAGCGGCTGCTTCAATGGCGAGACCGCATTGTCCGCCAGGGCGGCCGACCAACGACCGAGGCAATGGCCTTCAGCGCGTGGGCATGGCTGATGCGGCATCCCGGCTTGTATCGGACAGCGCGACCGCCGGCCGGGTGCATCGATGTCCTGGCAGGCTTAGTGAGCCCCGGCCGCCGGTGGAAGGCCGCCCGTGACCTGCCGGGCTTGTCGAACGAGACATTCGCCGACTGGTGGAAGAAGAACCGTGATGCACCAGAAGCTTGACACGATTGCGAACATCGTCCGGTCGTTGACGCCGGTAGGCCATCCCGGGCCGCTCGTACCGCTGGCGATTGAGGAAGACCTTGTCAGATTGTTCGAGAAGCGGCTCAACGCCCTTCGCGCCCCCGGTGACGACGAGCCGGCGGTCATCCACGTCAAAGACGCGGATGAAGCGGCCCGGAAGGTCGGCGAACTCTGTCGGGACGTCCCGCCCAACGAAGTCATCTGGCAGGGTGACCCGCCCCCCGTGCTACGGCGCGCCCTCCCGCCCAACGCGTTGCGGCACGACAGACCGCAGAGCGAACCACGGGACTTCTCCGTGGGCATCACCGGCGCGGCTGCCCTGATTGCATCGACAGGCACGGTCGTCCTTGAATTATCCGACGCCACGGACGGCTGGCCGTCCCTGTTGGTCGACCGCCACATCGCCGTGGCCGGGCGAGACCAACTGCTGCCCGATCTCCCGACGTTCTACCGCCGTCTATCCGACCGCTACGATGCGGACGGTCGACTACCGATCCATATCTGCATCACGGGCTGCAGCCGAACGGCCGACATCGAGAAGCTACTCGTCATCCCGGCCCATGGCCCCCGGCGAATCCGCGTCATTCTCAGTCAAGCACCGGTCGGCTGGGGCACACGGCCGAGGGACGCGCCTTCCACCTGATCCCACGGGACGATCGAAGGCCAGGAGACCGACGACCTCGGCCGGCGGCCTCTGCTAGAGCAGTCTAAGCTTGAGATTGCCTATGCCGCTGACGCCGATCCGAACCGCGACCGTGAGGGAGCGGTCAGCCTTCACCCTTGA